>CAYSSA010000110.1:3578-13514 GCA_964433485.1 uncultured Tepidisphaeraceae bacterium
AGCTTGCCGCCCGGTTTGAAACCATGGAACGCCTGGCCGCGGCCGACGAGAAATCGCTGGAGATCCCTGACCTGATCGGGGCAGCGTCCGCGAAGGTCATTCGCCGGTACTTTGAATCCGAAGAGGGCAACCGCCTTTGGCGCGAACTGCAATCGCTTGGCGTCAACATGTCCGAGCCCCGAGCCGCATCAACCGACACTGGACCGCTGTCGGGCAAACGATTGGTGGTCACCGGAACCGTGCCCGGGAAGACCCGCCTCGAAGTTGAACGGGTCATCAAAGAATACGGCGGCGAGTTGCAGGCCGACGTAACCTCCGCCACGGATCATGTCATCGTTGGAGACAAACCGGGAGCCAACAAGATCGAGAAAGCAAAGAAACTGGGTAAACCCACTCTGTCATGGGAGGAATTCCAGAAGTTGCTGACGGAGTCTCGCCCGTTGCCGGTGGTGGCCAACGCCCAGGATAAACCTGGTGGCCTTTTCGATTGAGCAGGCCGCGCCCGCAACGGAACAACCGATGGGGGGTTCCGGCGTGTGGGACATGGCGCAACCCATTCCCACGGCCACAGGGCGGGAAGGCGCAGGTCCGGTCCAAGCGACTGGCCGATTGCCGATCCGAGCACTTCGCCGCTTGATTTCGCAGCGATCTTGGGGCACACTTCGGCACTTTGCCGGCTTGGTTGGCTGGCATCATTCGCACAAACCGGCTGGACGAAGAAACACACACCGAGGAAAACGCCATGGGCAATTATGATCCCGATCCGAAAATGAAATTCACCTTTGGTCTCTGGACGGTTGGCAACATTGGGCGCGACCCGTTCGGAGAACCCACGCGGGACCGGCTCTCGCTGACCAAGATTCTGGATCTTCTGGGCGATGTGGGAGCCTACGGTGTGAACCTCCATGACAACGACGCCTTCCCGATCGACGCCTCTGAGAAGGAGAAAGCCGAGATCATGAAGGAATTCAAGAAGGGAATGAAGGACAACGGCCTGGTGTGCGCCATGGCGACGACGAATCTGTTTACTGATCCGGTATTCAAGGACGGCGCCTTCACCAGCAATAATGCCCAGGTGCGAGCGTACGCCATCCAGAAAACCATGCGCTCGATGGACATCGGCGCGGAACTGGGCGCCAAGATCTATGATTTCTGGGGTGGGCGCGAGGGTGTCGAGACAGACGCAACCAAGAATCCGGTTGACGCCGTGAAGCGATTCCGCGAGGCCATCAACTTCCTCTGCGAATACAGTATTTCGCAGGGCTACAACTACAAGTTCGTATTTGAGGCCAAGCCCAACGAGCCCCGCGGACACATGTACTTTGCCGTGACCGGCTCCTATCTGGCCTTCATCGAAACGCTCGATCACCCCGAGATGTGCGGAGTAAACCCGGAGGTGGCCCACGAACATATGGCCGGTCTTAACTTCGTGCATCAGGTGGCCGCCGCCATTGAGGCCGGCAAGTTGTTCCACATCGACCTGAACGACCAGGAATTCGGGCGCTACGACCAGGATTTCCGCTTCGGGTCGGCCAACCTGAAGCACGCATTTTTCCTGGTGAAACTGCTGGAGGATTATAAATATAACGGCCCGCGCCATTTTGATGCCCACGCCTATCGGCAGAGCAATTATGACGACGTGAAGGAATTCGCCCGGGGCTGCATGCGAACGTACATGATCCTGAAGGAAAAGGCCGAGCGGTGGAACAAGGACGCCGAGATTCAGGGCCTGCTCAAGGAGGTCAACGTCAAGGACGCATCGCTGGAGAAATTGACGAAGAAGTTCAGCAAGGAGAACGCCCGCAAACTGCTGGCCACTCCGCTGTCGCGCATCCAACTGGCAGCCGCGCCGCTGCCATACGAGAAGATCGACCAGTTGACAATGGAGATCATCATGGGCGTGCGGTAGGCCGCCGGGTGGATCGGAAGGAACCAGGACACGGACTTGCGACACGCGAGTCCGTGTCTTCTTTTTCGGATCAGGCCGGTGTACCATTAGCGTGAACGAGGTTACTCGTGACAACCGCAGCTAAGCTGATCATCGCCTATGCGCTCTTACGCGTGGACGACATCGGGCGCAGCGAGCTACTCTGCGGAAAACCGATGATGAGTCCGGCCGGCGCATCGCACGCGATGGTGGTGTCGCGCAGTACCCGTTTGCTTGGGAGCCACATTGAGGCAAGATCACTTGGCGAGATTTTCGCCGGCGAGGGTGGTTTCCCCCCGAGCAAGTTACCATCCTATCGAGGTTTCAACATGACAGGTACAATCATTCGCCGTCCCGCGACCGTCTGCATTGCCACTTTGATCGTGGCCCTTTTCGCTTCCGCTCAGGAGGAATTCACCCTGAAGTGGCAGGAGTCCAACATCAGTCAGAAAGTCACCGGCTATCGGCCGCAAACCTTAATGCTGACACCGAAATCGCCTGAGGCCCTCAAGAAGGCGCCGGCCGGGCTGGCAGCGCCGCAGTACGGCGCGATCAAGATCGGTCCGGCGAAGAACGTAGCATCGATTCTGGTCATCGCCGATGATGTTGAAGGCAAGCCGACGAGACTGTTCGTGGACGGCAACAACAACGGCGATTTGACCGACGAAGAGCCGCACGGCTGGACCGAACGGCGCACCAAGAATCCCGACGGCAACGAGAGCATCTATTACCACAGCGACGCGATGATCCCGATTCCTTTCGCGTCGGGATCGAAGATGGGACAGATTCGCTTCTACCGCCTGGAGGGCAAGTTGCCCAATGGCCAACCGCGTCCGCGAAACATGATTGCCTATTACAGTGATTATGGACTGGTGGGCGAGGTGAAGGTCGCCGACAAGACGCTGGCGGCCGTGCTCAAGGATGCTGGTTGCACGGGGGACTTCAGCCTCTCGGACAGCATCATGCATACGCCGCTGATCTGGCTGGATATCGACGGCGACGGCAAAGCCGGACGCGGCGAGAGCTTCCTGGTCAACCGTCCTTTCGAGTTCCAAGGCAAGTGGTGGGCAGTCGCCGGTTTGACTCCGGAAGGTTCGTTCAAGATCGTGGAGTCGAGCAAGCCCGCCGCGCCGGCAGTAGAGCGCCCGGCTGGCCCGGATCTCAGCCCCGGCCAGAAGGCACCGGCGTTCACTGCCAAGTTGAGCAACGGCAAGACCGTTAAGTTCCCCGATGACTACAAGGGCAAGGTCGTGCTGCTTGATTTCTGGGCCACATGGTGCGGGCCGTGCATTGCGGAACTGCCCAACGTCATCAAGGCTTACGAGACTTACCATGATCAGGGCATGGAGATTCTCGGCATCAGCCTTGACCGAGCCGGCGCCGAACAGAAACTGGCAACATTCACCAAGGAAAAGAACATGCCTTGGCCACAGGTTTACGACGGAAAGTTCTGGCAGGCCGAAGTGGCCAGAACCTACGGTATTCACGCCATTCCCCATATGCTGCTGGTGGACGGCGATACCGGAATCATCATCGCCAACAAAGATATTCGCGGGCCTAAACTCGCCCCCGCCATCGCCAAGGCGCTGGCGGACAAGCAGAAGTAACCGCGTCTGAGTCTTTCGATCGACATTTCGGCAGATGACCGAAACGCCCGACTTCCATCCTCGCCGGCTTAACAAAGAAATGTCGGCCCAGGCACAATTGGAACTGCTGCGCAGCCAGTTGGTTCTCACGATGGCCATGTGCAATGATGGGCAGCCATACCTTGTCACCATGGACTACTTGTTTGCCGAAGAGGAAATGTGCTTCTATCTGCATTGCGCCAACGCGGGACGCAAGCTTGATATCCTCGATTCCAATCCACGGGTCTGGGGACAGGTGGTGGAAGATCGCGGCTACATTCCCGGAGTCTGCTCACATGCCTATCGCTGCGTCATGTTCCAGGGGCGCGTCGAGCGGGTAATCGCCGCGACCGAGAAACGCCGCATACTGGCCGCCATGATTGACCGCTTTGAACCTGTTTCGCCCGAAACGCAACTTCGACGAGTATCGGCAGGCAGTACCATCGATCGCGTGACGATCCTGCGTCTGCGAATCGAAGGGATGAGCGGTAAGCAGAACCGCCGGTCTGACTGCCGCGGCCCGGCAGGCGAGACTGCTCCCGGCAGCCACCACAAGCCGGCGCACTCAGTGGCCGCGGATCAGCGACAACTCGGCGCTGTCCTCATCCAGCAACGCCGGTCCGGGATTGGCGCCGCATTTGGCATCGGGCATTCCCGGCAACTGCCGGTTGGCCATGACTCGCAGACTTGTCGCCATGTCGATGAAGAGTTCCACGACTTCCGCGATCACGAGGATGGCGATGACCACGAGGACGCCGCCACCGAGAACAGTGAACGCAAGGGCCGCTCGTTGAACAAAGGACCGGTCGCCCAACTCCGTCAGTATCCATCCTGCGGCAACAAACGTGCCGGCGGCCGCCAGGGCCGCGCACAACATGGAGAGGATGGCCACCGAACGCAGGACGGGATACCGTCCGCCGGTCATGATGTGAGGCTTCTGCATAAGATACCTCCTTCAAAATGAACGATGACCCACGTTCCAATATGAGATACCTGCTCCATTTTACCGATGGCGCGAACCCCAAATAAAGAATAATCGCAAACGTACGGCCCGACGGACGGTCCGGGTTTTCACCCTACTCCGGCTTGAGCATTACCCAGCGAACATTCATCGGCTGCCACCCCTCCCTGACCGCCTTGAGGGCCAGCGAGTTCCGGCCGGCGTGGACAATCTCGATGGCGCCAAGATCGACCACCTGATACTTCTTGTAGTCACCGGTCTTGGGAGCTTTGCCGGAGAGTTTCTTGTCACCCACGGTCAGCTCGAAATTGTTGGTGCCCACGCAGGCCAGTTCGGCCGATACTTTGAATTTTCCGGGCTTGGTGATCTTAAACTCCCACTCGATCCAGTCGGCGGAAACGGTCCAGAATCCGATGTTCTCGCGGCCCGCTTCGCCTTCAGACTTGATCTGATCGCCATGAGTGGCGGCGTCCGCGGCGAGCAGCTTGAGTGAGCCGTCGGCCGCCTGCAAGAGCGGCATCTGCTCGATCTTCAAGTCACCCCTGACCTTCACCACCACCGTGGAGGAAATGGGGGTTGGGGCGGCCGTCGGCACCGTGACGGTCAAGCCCTCGTCAGTCGACTGCGTGGCCAGGGACTTCTTGTCGGCGTCGATCAGCAAATAGGCTCCCTCGGCCGGATTCTTGAGTCCGGGCACCATCAGTCTGCCGTCAGCCGGCCAATTAAAGACATGGAAAAAGAGCGTGGTCAGATCCCCGTCCACCTTGCGGGTACATCGTCCCCACGGCAGCTTCTTGAAAGGACTGGCGCTGGTAGCGTAGATCGCTTCGCCGTTGACTTTCATCCAGGCACCGACCTCCTTTAATCGCTGCACCGAAGGCTCGGGGATTAGACCTTCGCTGGTTGGGCCGACGTTCAACAGGTAATTGCCGCCCTTGGAGGCGATATCCACCAGATTGCGCACCAGCGTTTCCGTACTCTTCCAGTTGTTGTCATAGCTCTTGTAGCCCCAGGTGTCGTTGAGCGTCATACAGGTTTCCCAATCGCGTCCCGGATATCCGGTGGCGGGAATGAACTGTTCGGGCGTTTCGCTGTCGCCGTGGAATCCGCCGCCGAGGCGGTTGTTCCAGATGAGTCCCTGCTGCAACTGGTGCAAGGGAATGAATAGTCCGGCGCGCTCTTTGGTCATGTCCTTCGGGGTGTCATACCAGAGGACGGCGATGGGACCGTAATTTGTGAGGATCTCCTTCACCTGCGGCACGGCGACGTTCTTCAGATACTCGTCGTAGTTGCCATCCTGAGCCTTATCCCAGTGCCCGCCGAAGGCTTCTCCGCCGGGATTGGTCCAGTCCTGCGACTGCGAGTAGTAGAAACCCAACTTCATGCCGTGCTTCTGACAGGCCTCGGCCAGCGGTTTGAGCAAGTCGCGCTTCGCGCCTGAAGCCTTGACGGCGTTCCAGTCCGACGCACGCGAATCGAAAAGGGCGAAGCCGTCATGGTGCTTCGACGTGATGACCATGTACCTCATTCCCGCTTCCTTGGCCGTCAGCACCCATTCCTCTGGGTTATATTTGGCGGCCGTGAACTGCTTGGCATACTCCTTGTACTCAGCGACGGGTATCTTCGCATTGTGCATGATCCATTCGCCGATGCCGCCGATCTTCCTGTCCTTGTACGTGCCCGCCGGCACTGAATAAACGCCCCAGTGGATGAACATGCCGAAGCGCGCTTCTCGCCACCATTTCATTCGTGCGTCGCGCTGTTCCCTGGTCTCCTGTGGCGGCTCCTGTGACATGGCCGGTTGCGGCGGGAAATAGCAGAATCCGATCGCGGCCACCGTGGCCGCCAGACTAAAACGCCCAACATGCTTGATGTTCAACATGAGAAGTGCTCCGGTATGAACTCGCTTCGACCTTGGCTCGTATTATAGCGTAGTGATGACGGTGTCACACCTTGCGGCGACGGCCAGTCCCCGCAATCTTCCTGATAGCCGCCTGCGCGGCTGCAATGCGGGCTATTGGAATGCGCCAGGGAGATGTGCTGACGTAGTCCAAGCCAATGTCATGGCAGAATCCAATGGAAGCGGGGTCGCCGCCATGTTCGCCGCAGAGCCCGCATTTCAGCCCCGGACGAACCCGCCGGCCGGACTTGACCGCGATCGCAATCAGTTGGCCCACACCCGCCTGATCGAGACATTGGAAGGGATCTTTGTTGAACACCCCTCGTGCGAGATAATCGCCCAGAAACCGTCCTGCATCATCACGGCTCAGTCCAAGCGTTAATTGCGTCAGGTCGTTCGTGCCGAAGCTGAAGAACTCGGCCGAGCGGGCCGCCTCCCCGGCCAGCAACGCCGCCCGTGGAACCTCGATCATGGCGCCAAATCGAAATTCAATGCGGGTCTGCTGCTCGCGGAACACCGCCTCGGCAGTCTCGCATGTGACACGTCGCAGATATTCCAGTTCAGCCTCATCGCAGACCAGTGGAATCATGATCTCCGGCCGGACGGAGACTTTCCGCCGGCGGCAAATACACGCGGCTTCGATAATGGCCCTCACCTGCATCCGGGGAATCTCCGGGAACGTGATGCCCAGCCTGCAGCCGCGATGGCCGAGCATTGGGTTGGTCTCACGCAGTTGTCCGATGCGGTGTTGGAGTTCGTCGAGGCTCAGACGCAGTTCCTCGGCAAGCGATCGCTGCTCGGATTCACCGCGCGGAAGGAACTCATGTAACGGCGGATCGAGCAGGCGAACGGTGACGGGCAGACCGTCCATTGTCTGGAAAATGTCGACGAAATCCTGCCGTTGCAAGGGAAGCAGCAAATCCAAAGCACGCGATCGCGATTCGGATCCATCGGCGAGGATCATCCGCTGCATATGGATGATGCGCCGGGGATCGAAGAACATGTGTTCGGTTCGGCACAGGCCGATGCCCTGCGCACCAAAGGCGCGGGCCGTTTCCGCGTCACGCGGCGTGTCGGCATTAGCCAGAACACCCAGTTGACGGAACTCATCGGCCCAGCGCAGCAGTGTCCGAAATGACCGGGGCAATTCCGGCTCGATGGTCGGCACGATGCCCGCATAGACCAGGCCGGAAGCGCCGTCGAGCGTGACGCTGTCGGCGGACCCAAATGACCGCCCGGATGCGGCAATCAACAGTCGCCGCGATGGGTCAACGTGCAGGTTCGCAGCGCCCACGATACACGGCAACGCCATGGTCCGGGCAACGACCGCGGCATGCGACGTCATGCCGCCGGTCGTCGTGAGTATCCCATCGCACAGGGACATGGCCGCGACATCGGCGGCTTCGGTCTCAACGCGGGCAAGTATGAGCGGCACTCCCTGGCCCGCACGGGCAAGCACCTCTTCCGCCGAAAACGCCAGTTGGCCGCCGGCCGCCCCCGGCGATGCGGCCATCCCCGAGGCGATCTCGGTCTTGTCGGCGGCGGGATCCACTCTTGGATGCAGCAGCCGCGACAGAGTCGCGGGATCGACGCGGAGAATCGCCTCGGGTTTGGTGATGAGCCTTTCCCGCACCATGTCGCACGCCATTCGGCCAGCGGCGACCGGCGTACGGTTGGCCGGGCGACAATTCAGCAGACGGGCCTCGCCGCGCTCGATGACGAGGTCAAGGTCCACCGCATCGCGATATACTCGCTCGATGGACGCCTTTAATCTCAACAGGCCCGCATGAGCCACCGCGTTGACGGATCGAAGTTCCGCAATCGGACGATGCGCTTCCGCCTCGTGCGTCTGTCCCTGCGACGCGAGGGCGAAGTCGCCGGCGAGGACGTTCTCACCAGTGGCGGGGTCTCGGGTGCAAATGCTGACCACGGCGCTATTCTCGTCGTAGTTGCCGAACGCCATCTTCTGCACGATCACCGCAGGACGACAGTGTTCGGAAAGGCCATTTGCGCGGCGATAGGCCGCGGCAACAGGCGAGTCCCAACTGGCCAGCGCCGCTTCAATGCCATGGCGAATCTGGACCGCCGGATCATCGGGCCAGGCTCTGCCTGTATGGCTCTTCCAGACATCCTTGAACCGCTCGATCAATTCGGCGAGTACCGCCGGCTGTGGCGTTGCATTGACCAGCACGGCTTCGGCCTCGCTCTGAAACTCGGCAAAAGACACCCCGGCTGTGGCATTCGCGTAGGAGGCGATCAATCGGCAGAGCAGTTCCGCTCCGAGTGAGGGATTCCCGCTTGCCATAGTGACGGATCGATAGTTCAACGAGGTAACGCCGATGTTCAGGATGGCCGGCATCAGGCCCGGTATGGAAACCACCGGGCTACATCGCACCGAAAACAGATCAAGCCCACCATATCGCGAGATATCGGTGCGCATGGAGGCGATCGTCGCGAGAACCTGCTCGACAAACCGACTGGAAATCTCGCCTCGACACGGAAACGATGTGGTGATGATGACACCGGGCGGCACCGGAAAACCAAGGCCCGCCAACCGATGGAGCGTCGCGCCCTTGACGCCGAGCAGGCGCTCGGGCTCGTCGAAGCGCTCGCGGCGCCCACAGCCGAAAACGACGATCTTGGGGCTGTCAGAGCTCATGACACGTCATCTGTTCGCCGCAATGATGGCAATGATAGCGCCCGCCATGGCCAGCAGCGACAGGACAAACAGGAATATCTTCCAGAAGCTGTAGGGGCGCTCGCCGCCGACCTCGCCGGTGCGGGCGTTGACCAGGAAGCGATAGGATTTCCCTCGATAGCGGTAGGCGCTGAGCCAGAGGGGCAGGAGGATCAGTTTGAAGGTGATGCTTCCGAACCGGGTATTGACGCTGTGGATGCGCTGATGGTCGCCGCCAATGTCACGGCGGATGGCAGCGCGAATCTCGCGGTCCATGACTTCTCGAGCCAGTTCGAACCCGGCCTGCAGCGTAACCTGATAGCTCTCGACCACGAACCCGGCCAGAAATTCGGGCTGAAAGGGCACGAGGTTGGGCAAATCCCATGGCTCGAGTCCCTCGGTGATGCGACGCGGCAGTGAATTGCTGCCGAGAATGAGAATGTCGTCAAAGTGATTGCGGACCGAGCCCCACGCCGGATGCCATCGCGTCTTGCGGACCTGCCTCGTCTTGGTGACCCACCTGTCGCCCTCGCGTTCCTGGTAGGTCTCGGTGTCCCAGTAGTCATCGCCGCGCTCGCCGGTGTAATTCGATCGGGTATCGGCATCGTAGGTCCAGTAGGGAATGTACACGCCATCGATCGCACCGGTCTCGGCGAAGCGTTTCAACTCGCCCGGTGCGAACCATCTTGAAGCCAGCCACTGCCGGAATTGATCGATCGCCCGCTCCCTTGTCACATGAAACGGCAACAGCGAGCGCGGCTTGATCAGCCGCTGCGATTGCCGGCTGGCCTCGACCGCAGAGCCGCAGAATGCACACCGGTCCGCGGTCACGCCTTCCCGGAGGAC
>CAYSSA010000110.1:13547-15874 GCA_964433485.1 uncultured Tepidisphaeraceae bacterium
GATGGTGATGGCCTCGACGAGGTTTTCATTGCCGGCCACGGCCAGATAGCTGCGAAAGTCGAGCTCTTCAACGACTTCAGGCACAAGATTGATGGCGTTTTCAGCACCGCAGTAGGGGCACTTCATCGCCGCCGCACCCGGCGCAAACACGAGGGTCGCCCCACACTGGTTGCAGGGAAAGTTGCGCTGAGTTGGAGGCGATGGTTCTTCGGACATATCAAGACCCACAATTTGCACCACCAGGGCCGCCGCGTCGGGCGCCGAGCCACGGCTGAGCGATCGCATCCGCCGAAGCGGACCCCGTAAAGTCCGCAGAATATCAGGCTCGCGGCGGCAACGGTGGCGGAACCGCCGCAAACAGACTCGCCAATTCAATCACCTGTCCCGCAGGGATCCAGCCTGGCATCCCGGTCTTCCACACCAATGTGTCGCGCTGGATCTCGCCTGACTGCACTTTCCGCTGCAATGCGCCTGCGTCAAACGGCCCGGACTGCGCGCTATTGATGGCGACAAACCACTGCGCGGCGGTCGGCAACGGTGGAGGGGCCGTCGGCCCGGCCGTCGCCGCACCCGCGCCGGATTGCATTGTCTGTCCCATCTGATTGGCCATCGCCATGCCCAGAGCGGCGCTCATCCCCATGCCGGCCATGCCTCCACCGCCTGGATTGGCGGCCGCCGATTCAATGGCATTGGCCGCCTGGAACTTCGTGTAAGCATCGAGGTTACCGATCACGCCCATGCTGGTCCGCTTGTCCAGCGCCTGTTCCACCTCGGGCGGAAGCGAAATGTTCTCAACCACCAGCGCCACAACCTCCAGCCCGAACTGCGCGAAATCCGAACGGATGCGATCGCTGACGAACCGGCCAATCTGATCCTGGTTCCCGGCCAGATCAAGCACCGGCACTCTGGACTGCCCAAGTACTTCAGTAAACCGCGCCACGACCATATCGCGAATCTGGTTGCCAAGCTCGTCGAGCGTGAAACGTCCGTCAGTTCCCACTATCTGCCTCAGGAATGTGGCCGGCTCGCAGATGCGGATGCCAAATGTTCCGAACGCCCGTAGCCGCACCGGCCCGAACTCCGGGTCACGCAGCATGATGGGGTTCTTCGTGCCCCATTTCTGGCCTGTGAACGCTCTGGTTGAGATGAAGTAGACCTCGGCCTTGAAAGGGCTCTCGAAGCCGTATTTCCACCCTTTGAGCGTCGAAAGGATGGGCATGTTCTGCGTCTGCAGCGTGTAAGTGCCGGGACTGAACACGTCCGCCAGCTTGCCTTCATTGACGAACGCGCCTGCCTGCGATTCTCGTACAATCAGCTTGGCGCCGTACTTGATCTCGTTCTCGTACCGCGGGAAGCGGTACACCATCGTGTCTCGCGTCTCGTCGAGCCATTCGATGATGTCAATCAGTTCGCCGCGAAGCTTGTCCAGCAGTCCCATGACTTGACCTCCTGAGTTTTGACTTACGTAAAGAATACCAATGTTATGGCTCGCCAGAAACGGACGTTGCGTTACAATTCCCCGGTCGCTTTATATTTCATTCCAGGCGACTTCGGTCTCTGTCAGACAGGACTCTTATGCGGACAACAACATTGATCGTAGCGGCCGCGTGTTTGTTGGCGTCGATCGCTTCGAACGGCGCCGAGGCGTCGCCTCGAGCCGCCCGGCGTTCCTTGAACAGATTGTGCGGCAGTACATGTCGGGCAAATGGGATGACCTGGAACAGACCCTCAAGACCGAAACCGCCGCCATCGCCAATCTGCCCCCTGCGCAGAAACAGGATGTGATCTACATCCGCCAGGCGCTGGCGGAGTGCAGGCCGGCCTGGTGGAAACAGGTCAAGAACGGGCAGAAAATGCCCATTAAGTCGAACATCTGGGGCCGCAATCTCGATCTCACCTTCGACCCCGCCGGCAAGGGCATCCAGGTTCAGTTCAACGGCCCACGCCGCGATATCACCGTCGCCTGGCCGACCGCCGACATGGACAATCCCGACCACGCCGAACATGGCTACTCGAAAGGCGAGCTGAACAATCTCAGCATCGCCGCCACCCTCGGCATGGCCCAATATTGGGCGGCGCTCCCCTTGGAGTCGATGGTCAACCTCAACGAGCAGCAGAATCTGCTGCTCAGTCGATGCTTCGATTTCCGCGGTAATATCAGTGGCGTTTACTACGGCTCTCCCCGGGCGCGGCAGTGGGGATTCTGGCTCTATATGGCCGGATACATGGAGAAGTACCAGAAAATGCCGACGATCAACGGCCGCAAGGCCGTGGGCGCTTTGTTCGTCAGTGAAGTGGTGGGCAATCCAAAGAAATACCCCTCGATC
>CAYSSA010000111.1:0-7562 GCA_964433485.1 uncultured Tepidisphaeraceae bacterium
TCATGCCGCCTTCGCCGGTGGTGATCTGCTTGTTGGGGTAGAAGCCGAACACGCTGGCACGACCGAACGAGCCGATGGCGCGCTTGCCGACCATGCCGCCGAGACCTTCGCAGGAATCCTCGATGAGCAGCAGTTCGTGTTTCTGGGCGAACTGCTCGAGTTCCGGCATGCCGCCCGGATGGCCGAATGCCTCGACGCCGACAATGGCTTTGGTCCTGGGGGTGACGGCCGCGGCGATGCAGCTCATGTCGAGATTGAGTGTCTTGGGGTCGATGTCAACGAAGACAGGCCTAGCGCCCACATAAAGAATGCAGTTGGTCGAAGCGACAAAGGAAAAGGGCGTGGTCAACACCTCGTCGCCGGGCGATATCCCCGCGGCAATCATCGCGCAGTGAAGTCCGGCGGTTCCCGACGAAACGCCCACGGCGTGCTGGCGTCCGGTCAGTTTCGTGAATTGCTCCTCGAATTCCTCGATCTTCGGGCCAATGGACAGGGTTGGCGTTTGCAGTACATCGACCACCGCATCGATCTCGGCCTGAGTGATGTCCGGCGAGGATAAAGGGATTTGCTGAGCCATGACGGTGGATTGTAGCGGGCAGCGTCCAAGTAAAAAGCAATCGTGCCCGATGCAAAATCCGGTTGTCGGCTTGAGCGACGGGAACAGAAAATGAACAAGGCCCGGCGTGGAGGGCCACCGGGCCTCTGGAGGGGGAGGATGACTTTCTTGAGCCTTACTTGTTCAACGCCGGGGTGCGGTCGAGAGTGGTTGTGGCGCTGTCCTTGTTGAAGTCAGGCCGCTTGATGACCGGAGTTGCCTTCACAGGCGCCGGGGTGGGATTCGAGGCGGTCTGGATCGGAGCGTTCTTCGCGGTAGTCGGCAGGATCACAACTTCCACGCGGCGGTTCTTGGCCTGGCCGTCGGGGGTTGCATTGGAAGCGATTGGGCGCTGTTCGGCGAAGCCCTGAACTCCCAGCCGGTTCTGGCTGATACCCTGCGAGAACAACGAATGGGCAACGGAAATCGCGCGATGAGCCGACAGATACCAGTTGTCCTTGTGTCCGGCGGCGATGGTTGCCTGATGTCTCACCGGCGTATTGTCGGTGTGTCCGGCGACGAAGAAGTCATAATTGCGGAACGTGTTGGAGTTCAGCAGTTTTCCAAATTTGCTGATGGCGTCCTGGGCCCGCGGGTTGAGTTCGGACGACCCGGACGGAAATGTTACATCGCTCTTGAACTTCACCACGCCGCGTGAGGCATCGAACTCGAGCAGATCGGGATATTGCCTGGCGAATTCGGCCAGTGCGTTGCTCTGCTCGGGCGGAAGCGCGTTGCCTTGGACAACGATGTTCGGGTTTGCCATCGCGTCCTCATAGCGCTTTTGCAGGATTGCGAGCTGGCTCTTGAGGCCAGCGTTCTCCTCATTGAGTTTGGCATTGAGTTCGCCAACGTTGCCGCCCTGGGCGAGAACGGCCTCAAGCTGTTGCTTGTAGGCGTCGGCGGCGGACTTGTACTTGGCTGCGTCGGCCGACGCGGCGGCCGCGCGCTCGTTGGCCTGCTCGAGTTCCATGGTGACGGCCTTGTACTTGTCCATGGGGACACAGCCGGCAGCACCAAAACCAAGACCAATCAACGCTAGTGTGAGAAAACGTCGTGCCATTACGGCCTCCTTGCCTGTGCAGCGTACGCGAGATTCGGGTGTCGGCTCCAGCCGACGATTCTTCAATAGATGGCCGCACTCGCGGATGAGCCAGTGCGATTGGCGGATAGTGTGAACAATTCCTCTGAAAAAAGCAAGCGCGAAATGGCAAAATTAACAGGTGGCGGATAATCCTGCGGCCACAAGGGTCCGAAGAACTGTTCAAAGCCCCTCTTCGAGAAGGCTGACGGGTTGCCTGCCGGAGAAGCCCGTATGGAGTTCGTGCCAGTGATCGACCCTTTCCTCTCCCAGGCGCCAGCAGAGGAGCACATCCCGGGACTGATGCCGGCCGGGAAAATCCACGAGGCCGGTCTCCGGGTCTTTGAGGTCAACACCGAGCGCGGCCAGTTCGTCCACGTATTCCTGCATATGCTCCAGCGCGGATTCCATCGCTGCGCGGCATTCGGCCAGTTGCTTTGGCGTGGTGGCCGATTCCAGTCGGACCTGAGTCTGGACTGCGAGTTGGTGGTGTTGGACGATGTCACGCACAATCCGCGACACCAGCGGAAGCGAACGATTGGCTTCCGCGAGGGTGAAGTGCTTTCGCCGGCGCGCGGTGCGCGGGCGGGATGGAGACGATTGTGCTGCCATAGATGCCACGCCGCCTTTCGGTCGAGTCACACATGCCCTACCGACCTGTTTCCTATATGCGATTATGACGTGATTCGTGCCGGAGTCAAATCGGCCTGGCGTTTCTTCCGGGCGGTGAGAATACGCTCGTGTCCCGCGTCGTCGCGCAGAATTCGGACGTCCTCGTAGTGCCCTTGTTCGTCGGCCACCGTTCTGGCCGCCTGAGCCTGGTCGAAAGCCAGTTCGATGTAGAGGCGGCCATCCTGGGCCAGGCGCGCCGGCGCGCCGGCGAGTATCTGGCGGATGATGGACAGGCCGTCCATTCCGCCGTCCAGCGCCATCCTTGGCTCGTATTCGCGGACGTTGCGGTCCAGCGTCTCGATTTGTGCGGTCGGTATATAGGGAGGGTTGGCCGTGATGATGTGGAACGGGGAACGATCGACGATGTCGCGAAGGGCATCAAAGAGATGGCCCCGCGCGAGTTCGACTCGATCGAGCAGTTTGAGCCGTTCGAGGTTTGACCGGGCGACGCTCAGCGCCGCCGCGGAAAGGTCCGTCGCGACAATCTGAGCTGTCTTTAGGTTCTGTGCCAGCGCCGCGGCGATGCAGCCGCTGCCTGTGCAAAGATCCAGAATGCGCGGCGACTCGAAGCCCGGGCTGTGCCGGCAGAACTGCACCACGTTCTCGACGATCTTCTCGGTCTCGGGTCGGGGAATCAGCACGTCGCTGTTGACCCGCAACTCCAGGTTGAAGAAGAACGCCCGGCCGGTGAGGTAGGCCACGGGTTCATGTTCGCCGGCACGGCGAACGAGCTCTCGAAACTCGGTGAGTTCCTTCTCGGCAAGGGGCCGTTCGTACTCGGTGTAGAGTCTGATCCGCGGCGAGGCGAGCACATGCGAGAGCAGCAGTTCGGCGGACAACCGCGGCGAATCCACCTGTTTGCGCTCGAAGTAGCCGGTGGTCCACTCGAGGATTCGGCGAATGGTCCAGATGTCGCGCGTCATGGGGCCGGGATTCTATGGGAGGGGGGCACTCCAGGCCATACGTTGCCCGCAACCAGCAGGCGGCCGGCGCCACGGCGTCATCCCTGCGGCGCCGGAGCCAGTCCCAGGACGCTGAGGCTGTCGCGTTCGACGATGCTGCGGAGCGATTCACGGGGAACCATGGGCAGGCTTGTGCCGTGGAGCATCTGATTGAGAGAGTAGAGCGCCTCGATGCACTCGACGGCCGGGGCGTAGGGAAAGTCGGAGCCGAAGAGGAGTTTGTCGATGACGCCGGTCTGATAGGCCGAGAGCAGGGCGGTGTAGGCGGCCCAGGGGCGTCGCAGGAGGCCGGAAATATCCGCGAAGACGTTGGCGTGCTTGTCGAGCAGGCAGAGGGTCTCATCGACCCAGGGGCGTCCGAGTTGGGTGATGATGATTCGCAGCGATGGGAACGAGCGCGCGACCTCGTCCAGAAGATAGGGTCTGGCGAACTCCAGTTTGGCGTTGGGGGCCAGAGGCATACCGGCGTGGATGAGCAGGGGCATGCGAAGCTGATCGGCCAGTTCGTAGATTCGCATGGCCCGCGTGTCGGCGGGGTGGAAATCCTGTGAGGGCGGACAGAGCACCAGTCCGCGGAGCCTCAACTCCCCGTGAGCCACGAGAAGATCCTCTCGGGCGGACGGTTCGGTAGGATCAACCGAGGCAAAACCGATCAGTTTCTGCGGATAGCGATTGACGTATCCGGCGACATAGCTGTTGGGAATCCAGGCGTTGCCGGCACGGGCCCTGAAGGCCAGAACGAATGCCTTGTCCACGTCGGCGCATTGAGCCCAGTGGTTCTCGGCGTCGCCGGGCGGAACGGCGGCCGAATGACCGGCGCGCAACGAGCCGCCCGCCGCCGGCCAGACTCGCGGCCGGTTGGCGCGGGCGGACTCTCCGAGTACCAGCTGGCCGAGCTGTTCGGGAGATTGCCAGACGTGCGTGTGGCAGCGGGCATTGTAAGGTTGGGGTGGCGGTTTGACCATCCCGGTGTCGGCGGCGCGGCGAACGAGGAATGCGGAAACAAGCAAGGCGCCGGTCGGATCGTTGGACGCGCGGCGTGATTTCGGAGAGAATCAACCCGGTAATCCCCCGGTCAGCGGCGGCGTCTTTTGGATCGCCGGGACATGTTGTCCGGGCATTGTTGTGGAGCATTGCGGATGAAGCGTTCAATTCAACGGGCGGCCAGAGCGTTCGTGGAGGCACTGGAGATCCGGCGTTTGCTGGCGTCACCGGTGCTTGATGCGATTTCCGATCTTAACGATGCCCCAGGCGGCAAGCCGGTGTTCATTCCGCTGTCGGCATCGGATTCCGACAACCAGGCGCTGACATACACCATCAGCAGTTCGAATCCGAAGATCAAGATCGACATCCACAAGGACAATGTGTGGCTGAAGCTTGACATCGCCAACTACGGGTCATTGACTTTCGAGCTTTTCCAGGACATCGCGCCCCGGACGGTGGCCACGATCCGGAGTTTCGTCGAAGCCGGGTTCTACGATGGCCTGACCTTCCACCGCATCGCAAACCTCGGCACGACGGCCAACCCGCAGTTCATCGTGCAGGGAGGCGATCCGCAGGGCACCGGATCGGGCGGGCCGGGGTTCCAGTACGAGGACGAATTCAATCTCGGCGCCATGTTTACCGGCAGGGGCCAGTTGGCGATGGCCAACTCCGGCTCGGACACCAATGGCTCGCAGTTTTTCATAACCCAGAATCCGACGCGCCATCTGGATTTCAAACACACGATTTTCGGGCAGCTCGTGCGCGGATTCGATGTGCTGGCCAGTCTTGCCGGCGCCTCGCGTGATTCCAGCGACCGGCCCACGACCACCATCACGATCACCAGGGCGACAATCGTCCAGAACATCACGGACGCGGTGGTGACGTTGACCTGTCCGGCCGGGCAGAGCGGCACGGTGACGGTTCAGGTGTCCGACGGCGTCAACAAGTCGTTCCGCTCCTTCAATGTCAAGGGCATCGCGGATCAGCAGAATCAGAAGCCGTTCATGAAGAATTTGCCGGATCGCCTGTCTGTGCGCGCAGGCAAGACCATCAAAATTCCGTGCGCCGCATCGGATTTCGAGAACGACAGCGTGATCTTCAGCGGGCAGATTCTCGCCGGCCAGGCTACGGGAACGTTTGTCGGCCATACCGCGTACATCACTCCGGATCCGAGTTTTACGGGACTGCTTCAGGTCAAACTTAGCGTGGAAGGCAAGACCGCGTCGCAGGCGGCCAACCCGGATTCCGAGACGGTCTACATCGCCGTGGGCGATCAACCGGCCAAGGCCGTCCAAGGGCTGACCGTCACCGCGCGTGAGGGCGTCAATGAGAAAGATCTCGTGATGGCGACGTTCCGCGATTCGGCCCTGACGGGGAAAGCTTCGGACTGGACGGCACAGATCCGCTGGGGGGACGGCCAGACTTCCGCGGGCACGGTCACAAAAGATGCCAATGGCCTGTTTACCGTCAAGGGGACGCATCTTTACAAGAACATCGGCACGCGGACTTATCTGGTGACGCTCACCGGCAGCAAAGGCGCATACGCCGAGGCGACGGGCACGGTGAACGTGGTTGATGCCCCGCTGCATGGCGCCCCGGGACTGGTTGTCGGCTATCCCAATACGGCGCTGACGAGCGTGACCATGGCCACATTCACGGACGAGGACACGACTCCGCTGCTGGCGGACTTTTCCGCCGAGATCGACTGGGGTGACGGATCGGTTCCAAGCACCGGCACGATCGGCTACGGAACCGGGAACGAGTTCACCGTCAAGGGCACGCACACCTACTCGAATCCCGGCGTCTATCCGGCGCGGGTCACCATCAACAGCACGGGCGGCGCCTCGACGCGGGTGGACGTGAGCGTGCGGATCGCCAGGACAACGCTGATCGTGAACCTCGGCGCCGATGCCAGCAGTCCCGAGGGGAGCACTTTCACCCGGTCCGGTTCGTTCACCGACAGCGTCGGAACAAGCTGGACCGCGAAAGTGGACTACGGCGAGGGCGATGGCTTCCAGGATCTCGCGCTGGATGGGAAGAACTTCTCCCTCAGCCACCAGTACAAGAACAGCGGATCATTCACGCTGACGGTGATTGTGACCGACGAGAACGGCCAGATGGGCAACGACCAGGTTTCCCTGACTGTGACCAATGTTGCGCCTTCGGTCGGTGCGGTTGAGGGAGATTCGCTGGCCGTCCGGGGCCAGACCGTGAAGATCACCTACTCCGCGACCGATGTTTCGCCAGCCGATACCGAAGCGGGATTCGACTTCGAGATTGACTGGGGCGACGGAACTTCGCACAGTTATTACTACAACGGGGAGACCACGGCGACCCACGCTTACGCCAGCGCGGGCGTTTTCACCATTACCGTCAAGGCCACAGACAAGGACTTTTCGCCCGCGGGATCGGCCACGAAGACCATCGACATCCGCGACATGCTGCTCCTGCCCGATCCGATTGACCGCACCAAACAGGCCCTGTTTGTCGGCGGTACGGCCGGGGCCGATACGATCGACATCATTTCCGCGGGCGACGGCAAGGTTCAGGTGCGCATTGCCGGCTCGCTGGATCGGGAGCCCTTCAGCCCGACGGGGCGCATCATCGTCTTTGGCGGGGCCGGCAACGACAAGATCACGGTGGATCCCGGATTGGCCCGCGTCCTGGAGATTCATGGCGGTGACGGCAACGATACCATCACCGGCAGCAACGCCAACAACATCCTGTTCGGCGAGGCCGGAGACGACTCGATTGTCGGCGGATCCGGGCGTGACATCATCGTTGGCGGCGACGGCATCGATCGCCTGAACGGCGGGGCCGGCGATGACATTCTCATCGGCGGAACCACCCGCTTCGACGCCGATATCCCCAAGATCTCGCGGATCCAGGCGGAATGGATCCGCACCGATCGGACGTACGCGCAACGGGTGGCGAGCATCCGTGGGCCGGTGGGCGGCCTGAATGGGGATGTCTTCCTCAATTCAGCGTCGAATTCGTTCACGGTCTTCAATGACTATCGCAAGAACACGCTGACCGGCGGCGCGGGCGACGATCTGTTCTTCGCCAGCGCCGTACAGGGATTCGAGGACAAGATCACGGACAAGGCATCGAAGGAGACGAGCGTCTCGCTGTGACGGCGGATCCCGACTGTCGCGCTCCAGCAAACGGTTCATCAGGCGCAGAGGAAGGCTACATGAGAAATCGTCGTATTTGCCGCAGGTTTGCCGCCAGGTCAGTGGAGCCGCTTGAAGAACGGCAACTGCTCGCC
>CAYSSA010000111.1:7640-12279 GCA_964433485.1 uncultured Tepidisphaeraceae bacterium
GACGGAGACAAGGTGACTTGGACGGTGACTTCCTCCAGCGCCACGCTGGTGCCGACGCTGCATACGGGCAATCCGTGGCTGAAGGTGTCGGTGGCCGGCTTCGGCGACATGGTTTTCGAGTTGCTCAAGGATGTGGCGCCCAACACGGTCAACACCATTGGCGGACTGGCCCAGGCAGGTTTCTATGACGGCCTGACATTTCACCGGGTCGTGCCGGGGTTCGTGATTCAGGGCGGAGACCCGGCCGGCGACGGCACGGGCGGACCGGGCTTTCAGTTTGACGACGAGTTCAACGCCCAGGCGATCTTCACCGGAAAGTACCAGTTGGCGATGGCCAAAACCGGCGACGACACCAACGGCTCGCAGTTCTTTGTGACGCTGGGAGCACAGCGGAATCTGGATTTCCAGCACACGATCTTTGGTCAGCTCGTTCGCGGGAGCGAAGTGGCCGATGCCATCGCGGCCGTCTCGCGCGACGCCAACAACAAACCCACGACCGATGTGGTGATCACCTCCGCCCGCTACATCGAGAATCTCACCGACGCCGTGATCACTCTGAACACCACCGGCGCTTTGGCTTCCGCCGCCACGATCACCGTCACGGCGACGGATGCCAGCGGCGAGCAGGCGGTTGCGACGTTCGACGTCACCACCCTGACCGACGCCTTCAACGCCAATCCGTTCATGACCGTCACGACCACGAACTACGTGACGCCGGTGAACACGGCGGTGACCATTCCCATCACCTTCACCGATCTCGAGAACGGCGCGGTAACCATCGGCGGGCGCTATCTGGATTCCGTGTCGGGCGAGAACGCCTCGGGGACCATCGGCGCCACCAGCGTGACCATCACCCCGGCGCAGGGCTACACCGGGCCTATCCGAATCGCGCTGGGCGTGCGGCAGACCGGCGCCACGAATATCCCCTTTGTCTACTCGACCTCGGATGTCGGCTACGCCGCCTATTCCTCCTACTGGGATGGCCAGGTCTTCACCATCGCCGTCGGCGACAAGAGCGTCAGTCTCGCGGCCAACGCGCTGACGGCGGCGGCGGGCTCGGCCATCGACACCGTCGTCGCGACGTTCACGGACAGCGACGCCGCCGGCACGGTGGCGGACTACTCCACCGCGGTCGTCAACTGGGGCGACGGCGGCGTCACCGCCAACGCCGTCATCGCCAGAACCGGTTCCGGTTCCTTCACCATCTCCGGCTCGCACACCTACGCCCGGCCGGGCAGCTATCCCATCACGGTGACTCTTCGCAGTGTGCTGGGACAGGTGGTGACAGCGCGTGCCACGGCGACTGTCTACGCCTATCGAGCCAGCGAGCTAGAAGCGGTGCATCTGTCCGGCACCCTGGCGGGCGCGGCGCCCAACACGCCGATCACCGTGCGCTATCAGGACGGCGCCATCGAACAATCCGCCCTTGACGCCGATTCGAACTACTCCCTCACGCATGTGTTCGGCGACAACGGGCTGTTCAATGTGTCCATCACCCCCGCCGGCGCCAACGTCAGCGGATCGGTCATCCCGGTGTTGATCGACAACGTGCCGCCGACGGTGCAGATCGGCGGGCCTATGAGCGCCGATGTGGGCGAAGCGGTCATCCTGACTCTCAATCCTATTGACGCCAGCGCCGACGTCGCGGCGGGCTTCACCTACACCGTGTCATGGGGCGACGGCACGGCCGTGCAGACCATCGCCCCGGGCGCCTCCACCATCAATCACACCTATTCCTCGGCCGGCTTCTATACGGTGACTGTCACCGCACGCGACAAGAACGAAGCCAGCGGCGCGGCCGCCGCATATCCGCTGGCCATCGGCAATGCCATCACGGTGTATGCGGGCCCGGACGTGTCGATCAACGAGGGCGCCGTCTTCACCGGCGCGGGCATGTACGATCCGGCCTTCGTCGGCGCGGCCACGGTCGATTATGGCGACGGTTCGCCGGTGGCGGACCTTGTTCTTAACGCCGGCCTGTTCGCCCTCTCCCACGCGTACACCGACAACGGATTCTACATCCTGACCGTGACATTCACGCCCGAGGAGGGGGACGTGCTGACGGATACGCGCCTGGTGACGGTCATTTCCGTCGGACCGACCGTGCAGGTGTCCGGCGGCGCTTCGGTCCTCAGCGGCACGCCGGTGACGCTCGATCTTTCCGCCACCGATCCGTCCTCAGCGGACACCGCGGCCGGCTTCACCTACACCGTGGACTGGCTCGACGGCACGCCGATCGAGACGTTGCCCGCGGGCGTCAGCACCGCGACGCACACGTATGTTTCGGCGGGAACCTTCAACGCCATCGTCCGGGCCCTGGACAAAGACAACGTCTCGGGCAATCCGCAGACCGCGGCGTTTGTCGTCAGCTACCTGACGCTGGGTGGAGCGGCCACCATCGACGAGGGCGACACTTTCACCTCGACGGGGCAATACGATCGAGTCCGCGCCAGTACCCTGCTGGTGAACTATGGCGATGGCAGCGCCGCCGAAACAGTTGCCCTGGATGACGAAGGGATTCTGTCGCTGTCGCATGTCTATGCCAACAACGGACAATACACCATCACCGTGACCTACACCCCGCTGACCGGATCGGCGGTGACGGCCACTCAGACGGTGAAGGTCAATTCCGTGGCCCCGACGGCCGTGGTTACGGGTCCGGCGTCGGCCGTGCGCGGACAGCCCGTGAAGCTTACGCTGGCGGCCACGGATCCTTCCACGGTGGACATGGCCGACGGATTCACGTTTTACATCAACTGGGGCGACGGAACCGGCGAGCAGGTGGTGCCCGCCGGGACGACCACCGCTTCGCACACCTATGCCGCGACCGGCGCGTATCAAGTCTCCATTACACCCGTGGACAAAGGCAATGCCCAGGGCCAGACCAGGACCCACGCAATCAACATCGTCGCCGCCCAATTGCAGGATGATCCCGTTACGGAGGGCCGACAGGCGCTGGTGGTCGGAGGCACTCCAGGCAATGACACAATCCTTCTCAGTCCGGCCTCCGGTGGGCAGGTGAAAATCACGATTGGAAAGACCGTGGTCGGGACCTTCAAACCCACCGGGCGCATTCAGGTGTTCGGCGGCGCCGGAAACGACAGCATCACGATTGCCGCCGGCTTGAACTTCCTGTGCGATCTGTTCGGCGAGGCGGGCAACGACACGCTCAACGGCGGTTCCGGCAGCGACATTCTCATTGGCGGCGCGGGCAACGATGTGCTCAACGGCAACGGCGGACGAGACATGCTCTTTGGCGGAGCGGGAGCCGATAAACTCAACGGCGGCGCCGGCGACGATATTCTCTACGGCAGCGCCTCGACCATCGACGGCGACTACGCCGCGCTGGGCGCCATTCAGAAGGAATGGCTCCGAAAGGATGCGACGTACGCCCAGCGGGCAGCCCGGATCACCGGCGCGCCCGGCGGCCTGAACGGCACGACATTCCTCAAGTCTCCCGTCGTGGCGGTGGACAGCGACATCGATGTGCTGACCGGCGGCGCGGACAACGATCTATTCCTTCTGAACTCGACCGGAAAGGGCAGGCTGGACAAGGCCATCGATCGGAAAAAGGTCGAAATCCTAAAGGATCTGACCTGATGCGGGCGAAAGGCCGACGACAACGGAAGACAGGCACTTGACTCATGCGCTCAGGCCATGGGCACCGAAGTCATCGCGCCGACCACGGATTCGTAGACCTGCTGACACTCTTTCGCCGCGTCCAGCCAGGTGCGGCGGCGAACCTCGAACGCGGCGTGTTCGCGCAGGGCGCGCGCCAGCGGCGGATGCCGCAGCACCGCGACGATCTTGTTGGCCATCTCGTCGATGTCCCAGAAATCCACCTTCAAGGCGTGCTTGAGCACCTCCGACACGCCGGACTGTTTCGAGATCAGCACCGGCACGTCATGGCTCATCGCCTCCAGCGGCGCGATGCCGAACGGCTCGGATACGGAAGGCATAACGTAGAGGTCGGCCATTTTGAACACCTTCTCCACGTCCGCGCCTCGCAGAAAGCCCGTAAACAGAACCTTGTGTCCGATCCCCATCGCCACCGCCATTTCCACCACCCGGCGGATCATGTCGCCCGAGCCCGCCATCACGAATTTGACGTTGCCCATCACCTCCAGGACCTTCTTGGCCGCGCTCAGGAAATACTCCGGGCCTTTCTGCTGGGTAATCCGCCCCAGGAACAGGACGATCTTCTCATCCTTGTGAATACTGTAGCGGTCGGGATCGAAATGATTGCCATTGAGGTCGATGGCGTTGTAGACCACCTCCACCTTGTCCGAACTGAGTCCGTAGCGGTGAACGCACAGGTTGCGCGTCAGGTGCGACACCGCGATGACCTTCATCGCTCCATGCATCCCGCGGCGCTCGATGTCGTAAATCCGCTGGTCAATATTGTCTCCGGAACGGTCAAATTCGGTCGAGTGAACATGCACCACCAGCGGCTTGCCCTTGAGGCCGGCCACCGCGAGCCCGGCCGGAAAGGTCATCCAGTCATGAGCATGCACGACGTCAAAATCCTCGTGCCGAGCGACCTCGGCGGCCAGCGTGGCATATCGGTGGATTTCCGAGAACAAATCGCCGCTGTAAGGCGAGTTGGCCGCAGGCATCTGCCGCGGCTGCCACCAGTTCC
>CAYSSA010000111.1:12289-14183 GCA_964433485.1 uncultured Tepidisphaeraceae bacterium
CACCGGCCGCGGCCGCGATACGGGCGCCGCGGGTGGCGGGGCGGCGCCCGCGGGCTTCTCGGCGGGTCTCTCGATGGGGACTTTCCGGGTGATTGTCGTTTTCTCCTGAACAATCTCCGATGCGTACTGCTCCGGCGTCTGATAGGGGCTGCCCAGCCGGGCATTGACCGTGCGGAACGTCACATGCTCAAACTCGTCCAACCGAAACTCCGGCGTTGATCCCGCCAGAGGCGAATCCGAACGCGCGCTCACGATATTGACGTGACTTGAAAACGGTGTGCTGACCGGCCGGGGAAGAACGAACATGACGTCCAGCCCGATGCCGCTCATGGCCTTGGTCAAACCGTAGCATGCGGTGCCAAGTCCGCCGCTTATGAACGGAGGAAATTCCCAACCCAGCATCAAGACACGCATAAGTCATTACCCATCATTTCCAAGTTCCCGTTCGTCAAAGCCGACGCCGCACCCACCTGTGTTCCGCAAAACATAAATTTAGTGAGCGGCAAGGCGGGCTGTCAATAAGTCTTCGACAGTATTTCCTGTCTATTCCGCGATTGCATTTTCATTACGCCGGTCGGTATTGCATGCCCATGACGATCCGGCCGCGTCTTGTCATGGGCTCTCGACCGCTCTGACCTGGGGCGTTAGGCTTCTGTCGTGATTGAAGTTGCTCCGCGCATTTACAGTCGGCCGCCGGAACCGATGCGATTAAGTCGGTATGCCCGCGTTCTGGCATTGGCGATTGCCATCGTGTGCATTACGCCGCTGGTGGTGGCGCTGTTTCTGGAGCCCAGTCCGACGGGCGTGGGTACCCACCAGGCGCTGGGTCTGGCGCCGTGTAATCTGGAGCGAAGGTTCGGGATTCCCTGTCCAACCTGCGGGATGACGACGAGTTTCGCGTTGTTTGTACGTGCGAGGATTTTGGCAAGCTTATACGTCCAGCCAATGGGCGCTGTCCTGGCGTTTGCCTGTTGCATGGTGTTCTGGGTTGCCATGTACGAGTTCATCACCGGCCGGGCGGTGCACCGACTGTTGCGAATCGCGCCGGCCGGTTACTATCTATGGACGGCTTTCGGCATGCTGATTGCAGCCTGGGCATGGAAGACGGTGATCCATGTCCTCGGGCTGGGCGGGCCGGGCCGCTAACAAGCGATCCACAAGATGATGCACCGACGCGAATGTATTGCATTGATTCTGGCTGCCCTGGGAGCCCCCATGTTGGGCGGTTGCGAGAGCGATTCCGCCTCCAGCCACCCCGAGGATCGGCCCGAGCGCACCTATACCGGGCTTCGCCGGCAGAAGGTTGCCGTCATGGTTTGGACGGATTTGCGAATCCGCGCGGAGTATGGGCGAATTCAACTCGATCTTGCCCGGCTGGTGCAGGAAGAAGTGGCGGCATTGTTCGCTGCCAACCAGGACAAGAAAGAAGCCGCGCCCGCGGTCGAGTTCGTTGATGCCGCCTCGGTGGTTCGATTTCAGCGGGAGCATCCCGAGATTGACGGCGCGCCGATTGTCGATGTCGCTCCCCGTCTCGGGGCGTCGCGCGTCGTCTACATTGAAATCGAGGAATTCTCCGCGCAGTCGCCGACTTCGATCATGATTCTCAAGGGAAACGCCAGAGCCACCTTGCGGGTGCTCGAGGTCGCCAACCGCCAGGCGCATGTCGCGTTTGAAGAGGCCGGCATCAAGGCGACATTTCCTCCCAACGCCAAAGAAGGCGTGGTACCGAACGACAAGATCAATGTTCGAACCATCTACCAGGGGACGTTGCGCGAGTTGGCGCAGATTCTGGTGCTGCGCTTTGCGGAGAAGGTATGAGCGAGTGCTGTCAACCACGGCGGATCGCGCGATGCGGCCGGTCTTCATTGCCTTCAGCGCGCCGGGGCCAGACTTC
>CAYSSA010000111.1:14200-15831 GCA_964433485.1 uncultured Tepidisphaeraceae bacterium
AAAATGGAGCACGAGAACAGGTCTCGTGCTCCGTTGCGTGAATCCAATGGCAACCGCAGGCTATTTCGTCGGCCGCTGAATCTCGCCCTCTTTCCTGGGAGCGTCGGCCGATTTGGGCGGCGGTCCAAAGAACGATTCATCCAATTTTGGATCGGCCTTCTTCTTCAGATCCTCCACCATCTGCTGGAACTTCTGCTGCCGAAGGTGATTGGCGATTGGTTCCTTGCATTCCTCGAAACTCGCAGTCTCGTGGCCTTCGACCTTGATGATGTGATAGCCGAAATCCGTCTTTACCGGATCGGATATCTCGCCCACTTTCATCCCGAACGCCACTTTCTCAAACTCCGGCACCATCTCGCCGCGCCCGAACCGCGGCAGCTTGCCTCCGTCCTTCTTCGAGCCGGGATCCATGCTTTCGGCCTTGGCGACTGCTTCAAAATCACCGCCGTCGGCCAGTTGCTTGCGGATCTGGTCGATCTTGGCCTTGGCGTCCTCGTCCTTCATGGCGTTCTCACCGCGGGTAAGCAACAGGATATGTCGCGCGGTGACTCGCTCGAAGTCTGGTTTGTGCTCATCATAGTAGGCCTTGATGTCCGCATCGCTCACCAGCGAGTCTTGCACCGTCTGCAACAGCAGTCCGACAAGAATGTTGTCCTGCATCACCTGCAACTGCTGCTGAAAACGAGGGGTCTTGTCCAGGCCCTTGGCTCGGGCTTCGCCGGCCAGGATGCGCAGTTTTACGAACTCCTCGGCTGCCTGTCGCTTCCCCTCGCCACGCGCGGCCGCCTGGGTCTCCGGTGGCAGGACGGCGATGAAACTCGCGAAGTCCCCATAGGTGATCTTCTGGTCGCCCAAGGTAATGATGACCTTGGACGAATCAGGAGTTTGTTCGGAGGGGTTTTCCTTTTTGTCCTGGGCGTTGACGAACAGCCCTACGGCCAGCGAACCAGCCAGAATGGCGGCCAAATGTGATTTGCGTATCCTCACGGGTATCTCCTTGTGATTTCAAGTGTTCGAGTTCAGGATGAATCTATCGCAGATCGCATCCCATGGCAAACCGATCGAAGTGTCAGACACGGACCGGGGCAATGCGTTGGGCGCGGATATGACAACATCGTTATGACGCGGATGTACACGAGAATGAAGGCCGTTCACGTGTTTTTCGGAGGTATTGCTTGAGGCCCACTCCTGTCGTTGTGAAATTGTTTGCCCTGGTCGTGGCCATATCTCTGCTTGGCGCCATAGGATACATGCTGAACAAGCTCACCTCGCACCCGCCTGCCTCAGCCTTAGACGATGTTGCCGCCGATGCGGGTTTCTCTCGCCGGCATCCCACGCGCGGAGTCGAGCCCGTCGTCGAGGACCGCCTCGCACTAGCCCGCATTCCGTGGACAAGAAACAGCTCCAATGCCGAGCCCAGTCGCGTGGAAATCGCTCAGATGCCGCCACTGAGGCCCAGGCATGATCTGGCCCGTCCCACACCTGTGGCGATTGAAGCGGCGGCCGTTCCCTGGGGCCGACTGCAACCGCCGCAGGTCTTGGCGGCGCTGTCGCCGGTTAGCGTTTCTTCGGCCGTCGTTCCCTCATTGCGAACGCGGCACGACCCGTTGCGGCCAACGCCCGCGCCGGTG
>CAYSSA010000112.1:0-790 GCA_964433485.1 uncultured Tepidisphaeraceae bacterium
CAAATGCCGGGGGATTCTGGTTCGCTACGCGAAGAAGTCATGCAATTACCTGGGGATCATTCAACTGGCTTGCGGGATGCTTTGGTATCGACGGCAGTATCGGTTGGCCGTTTTGAGATAGTCTCTAATGGAGGGATCGGGTGACGAAGCGGAAGAGGGGCCGGCCGGGTGTGTACAAAGGAACTGCAGGCGGTTCCGTTGTTGGCCGCAACCGCCCCATGTTGCCGCGGACGAACGAGTGATGGCCGGGATTGGTCGTGGTCCCAGCATTTCAATGTCCGTCCGTTCAGTTATCCACTGTCATGTCCATGTTCCTGTTCCTTGATTAACCCACCGCCAAACCTAGAATCGTCTGATGCGTCAGTCTATTCCGGCCAACTCGGTCGGCGCTGAAGCACGCATTGCGATGAGGGGTCGGCGCCCAAGAACGCCGGCCAACACGGAGATGGACATGTTTGAACGTTTCACGGATCGGGCGCGCAAAGTCATGGCTCTGGCCAACCAGGAGGCGCAGCGTTTCAACCACGAATACATCGGCACGGAACATATTCTGCTCGGCCTTGTCAAGGAGGGCTCGGGCGTCGGCGCCAATGTCCTGAAGAATCTTGACGTCGATCTGCGGAAGGTTCGCCTTGAGGTGGAGAAGCTGGTCAAGTCCGGTCCGGACATGGTGACGATGGGCAAGCTGCCCCAGACTCCGCGGGCCAAGAAGGTGATCGAATATGCCATTGAGGAGGCGCGTAACCTCAACCACAACTACGTCGGCACGGAGCACCTGCTGCTTGGATTG
>CAYSSA010000112.1:851-1066 GCA_964433485.1 uncultured Tepidisphaeraceae bacterium
TCAAGCTCGACGAGGTTCGCGAAGAGGTGCTGAATCTACTGGGGGCCGGCGTGGAGAACGAGGAAGGCCCCGGCGGGCCGGCGCCCACGGAGAAGCAGGGGCAGAAGCCCAAGAGCAAGACCCCGGCGCTGGACAGTTTCGGACGCGACCTGACCGAACTGGCCCGCGAGGGCCATCTCGATCCGGTCATCGGGCGCAAGAACGAGATTGAGCGC
>CAYSSA010000112.1:1148-1366 GCA_964433485.1 uncultured Tepidisphaeraceae bacterium
AGGGTCTGGCGCAGATGATCGTTGGGAACAACGTCCCCGAGATCCTCTGTGACCGCCGCATTGTCGTGCTGGATCTGGCGATGATGGTCGCCGGAACCAAGTATCGCGGCCAGTTCGAGGAGCGCATCAAGGCCGTGATGACCGAAGTCCGCCGGGCCAAGAACGTCATCCTGTTCATTGATGAACTGCACACGCTGGTCGGCGCCGGCGGCGCCGAG
>CAYSSA010000112.1:1481-1963 GCA_964433485.1 uncultured Tepidisphaeraceae bacterium
TCCAGCCGATCCATGTGAACCCGCCCACCAAGGCCGAGGCCATCGAAATCCTCAAGGGTCTGCGTGACCGTTACGAAGCCCACCACCGAGTGCAGATTCGCGACGAGGCGCTGCTGGCCGCAGTCGAGATGTCCGAACGCTATATCACTGGCCGATGCCTGCCGGACAAGGCCATTGACGTCTTGGACGAAGCCGGCGCCCGCATCCGGCTGCGATCCATGGCCAAACCGCCGTCGCTGGCCGAGATCGAGGGCCAGATTGAGCGCCTTTCCATCGAGAAGGATTCGGCCGTTCGCAACGCCGAGTACGAGGAAGCCGCGCGGCTTCGCGATCAGGCGGAGTCACTGCGCAAGAAGAAGGAGGAGATGCAGCGAGAATGGAAGGAAAAGGCGAAGGAAATTGATGGTGTGGTCGATGAAGAAGTCATCGCCGAAGTCGTCAGCAAGATGACCGGAGTTCCACTCACCCGTCTGGAGAAGGAA
>CAYSSA010000112.1:2129-5590 GCA_964433485.1 uncultured Tepidisphaeraceae bacterium
TTCCTGGGCCCTTCCGGCGTGGGCAAGACCCTGTTGTCAAAGGCGCTGGCCGAGTTCATGTTCGGCGATCAGGAAGCTCTTATCCAGATTGACATGTCCGAATACATGGAGAAGCACAATGTCAGCCGCCTGATTGGCGCTCCTCCGGGGTACGTGGGCTATGAGGAAGGCGGGCAGTTGACCGAGCGCATCCGTCGCCGGCCATATTCCGTTGTGCTGCTTGACGAGGTCGAGAAGGCCCATCCAGACGTCTTTAATATGCTCTTGCAGATCATGGAGGAAGGCCATCTTACGGATTCCTTTGGTCGTCGCGTTGACTTCCGCAATGTCATCATGGTGATGACGAGCAATATCGGCTCTGAACTGATCAAGGGTGGCGGCAACGCCTTCGGGCTTCATGCCAAGGGTAAAGGCGCTCAGGAAGAGCGGACTTACCAGAGCATGAAAGACACGGTCATGAAGGAAGTGGAGCGGTACTTCCGGCCGGAGTTCATCGGGCGACTTGATGACGTTATTGTCTTCCGGCCTTTGTCACGTGCGAATCTGGAGCAGATTGTCGAATTGGAACTGAACAAGGTGACCAAACGCCTGTCCGAGCATGGTCTACGCCTGGAACTAACCCCGGAATCAAAGGAATTTCTGATCGAGAAGGGGACCAACGCCGACTTCGGGGCTCGGCCGCTGCGTCGGGCGATCGAGCAGCACGTCGAGGATCCGCTTTCCGAGGAAATCCTGAGAGGCGGTTTCAAGGGCAAGGATCTGATTCGAATCGCCGTCAAGGTTGTGGACGAGAAGAACAAGCATCTCTTTTTCCAGGCGGAGAATACGCAGGAGCAGTCCCACCCGGAGCAAACTGCGGCCGCCGGTGCGCCGGACGCCACTTGATTCGTTGTGTTTGGGGACCTGAAGCAGGCCGTCGTGGCATCGCGCCAGTATGCGGAGCTAGTCTAGTCAAATTGGATAATCTGGGGCCTTTGGATCAATTTGGAATAGTGCTGGTTGTAGGTCTGCGCTAGCTCTGTCCCGATATTTTGGTGAAGATGACGTAAAATTCGAGGACTTTTTTGTTTGCATCCAGACGAATTTGAAATACTATTGAGTCAGAGCGTTGTAATGTTGTTATGCGAGGTGCGGCATCCCGTCTGAATACACATCTGGCGATGGGGTGCAGAGGATTGTGATGTTCGAGGTGCAAGGTTTGAGGCGCATTGGTTGACCGGAGCATCGTCGGCGAGGGCTCCATTTCTGTGTTCGCGCGAAGTTGTGGTCTTTTATTGCGCGCATGTGCCAAAGAGTGAGTACGTTTTACACGAGTCATCGATCTATTGGTCCCCGGTGCGTGTCGCACGCGGGGAATTCTGTGTTTCATTGTCTTTAAGGGTTCAGCGTTCTTTCTTTTACAGCGGAGTGAGCTATGTCTAAGAGTGCAACACGTCGGGCGTCGCGGTTGGTCAAGCGTGGTCTGGTATTGGGTGCGGCCGTGGCCGGGTTGCTCTCCGTCGGCAAAGCTCAGGCGGCCACCTACTCCTGGGATGCCGGCGGCAACGGGTATAACTGGAACGATGCCAGCAACTGGAATCCGGACGGCTCGCCGGTGGACGGCGATATTCTGGATATCGTGTCCGCCGCGAACCTGACCATGGACAGCTATCTGCCCGGTCTCACCGCCGGGCTTGCCACGGTAAAGTTCTCCGGCGGCGGCGCTTTCACCGTGTACAATCAGCTCACCCTGGGCGCTGGTTCGACTGTTGATGGTGTGGCCAATGTGATCCTTTCTAACGCCGTCGGCACCACCACCACGCTCAGCTCGCAGGTGGTGCCCACTGCTGCGTCGAAGATCATTCTCAACAAGGGCACATTGAATCTGGATGGTGGGCTGGCCGTCAGCGCGGGCACCACGATCCGGGGTGCCGGGACAACGACGATCAACGGCACCTTCTCCGGCTCCGGGATACTCAACGTTGGCTTGTCGGCCGCGGAAGCCACGGTTCTGAAGCTTCGCAATTCATCGGCGTTGTTCACCGGCAACATTCTGGTGAGAACAGGCGCGACCCTCGATATCGAGAATACGGCAGCTCTCAGCGCTGGATCGGGCACAACCACCTTCCAGAACGCTGCGACACTGCGCATCAGCGGATCGAACGTGGTTGCTCCGGGCCTCGGCAACGACTTCAACGGCAGCAGTCGGATCTTTGCCGGCGGCGTCGGCGCCTTGCCCACTATTAGTATTCCCGATGCATCGGCGGCTCTTGCATTGGGTTTCAGCGGCAACGCCAACCAGGTTCAGATCGGCACAGTGACCAAGACCGGCGCCGGCACGCTGGCTTTCAAGGACCAGGCCAGTTATCCGCAGATTAGTCTGATGGAAGGGCGGGTGGTCAACGGCGGCGCCACGGCCTATCCCCAGGCGATCGATTGGCAGGGTGGCGGCGTGGGTTCCACCGGACGGGACACCACTTTCAGCGGCAGCATCGACGCCACCAACTCCGATGGCTCGGTTGCGCTGGTCCTGAACTCCGCCGACTTCTGGAATGCGGGCAAGGACTACTTGACCACGCTCAGCGGCTCTGTGACGGATGCCGGCTGGAGTGTCTCCGTTACCGGCAACGCCTCCACCAGCAACATTAAGGGCTTCGCCCTGACCAACGTCGACAGCAACGCGCTGTCCGGCGCGTGGACCGTTGACAAGGGCGGCATGCTGATGCTCGGCCACCACTTCGACAACAGCGGCAACAACCTCTACGCCCACAGCGATCCCTCGCTTGTCACACTCAACACCTCGGGCGCCGGCAAGGGCACGGCTCTTGGCCCCGTCGCGGGCATCATGACCGATGGCAAGGATCCCCTGGGCAATCTTTCGGGCTACGACATTGTATTCCCCGCCATCAGCAAGACCGGCAATGAGAACTATGGCTACTATGTCGGCGCGCTGACAGCCGGCACCACCGGCAAGACGGTCAAGGCCGGGAATATTTCCCTGAGCGGCGAGCAGTTCTCCGTCGTCGGCAAGGCCGGCGAGAACTATACCCTGGCCCCCAATTCAATCTCGCTGTCTGCCGCCAGCACTCTCAATGCACAGGATGCCAATCTCTCGCTGGGCAATGGCACGACCAATTTCAACAACTACCGCGAGTTCAACAGCAAGCTCACCATCCGCGGCAGCGGCAAGGTGCTGGCCGACGGCATGTCTGTCAGCGGCTACCAGTTCAACGGCGGACTGCAAACCGAAGGCGGCACGTTGCGAGTCTCTCAGAGCAAGTCCATCGTGGTCGGCGCTGCCGGGCTGACGATGAACGGCGGCTCGATCATGTTCGACACGCCTCCCGGCGTCGGTCCCAGCGGCAATGGTGGATTGGTGCTCAACGGTAATGTCACCGGCACCGGCGGGACCATTCGCACGAGCAGCGGGGCGTCGGGACTGGGCATCGATCTCGGCGGCACTTCGCGCAATTTCAGTGTCA
>CAYSSA010000112.1:5600-10122 GCA_964433485.1 uncultured Tepidisphaeraceae bacterium
GGGGCGCGCCCGGTCAAGGCCGCCGTCAACAACGGCACGGTCACGGTTTCCGGCTCTCCCGGCTCCACGGGTGAGGTTCATTTCTATGACAACACCGGTTTGGCGACCGCAACGGGCCTGACGGTTACCTCCGGCACGGTTCACCTCAGCGGCAATCCCTTCCCCAACGCGGGTACGGTGAACATGGCCGACGGCACGGTACTGGCGATCGGCACGCAGGACTACCTGCCCGGCCTCCTTCAGGGCCGCACCTCCGGCAACAGCTTCGTTGCAGACGGCTCGGTCAACCCGGCCAATTGGAACACGTCGACCACGCCATTCGGAAAGACCGGCGTATCGATGGGCATTGACATGGGCCAAACCAATATCGTCGGTACCGGCCTGGGTCAGTGGAGCGACAACGTCAACTTCATCTACACCGGGCAGGTTTACACCCCAACCGGGCACCTGTCGTTCGCCGAGAACATCGACGATAACGTTCGCGTGGTGGTCAATGGCACGGTGCGCATTTCGGATGGCGTTGCCTGGAACACTCCCACCACGACTGGCGATCTGAACCTGGGCGTTGGCTGGCACAACATCGAAATCCAGATGCGCAACGGCGGCGGCGGCGCCGGCGCTGTCGGCGGTGAAGGATGGACATCCACTTATGGTTTCGGCATGAGTATCGTCGGCACCAACAGCACCAATGGCGCGGACTATTTCCTGCCGCTGGACGATGGTTCGGGTAGTCTCTTCCGGTACGCGGCGACGATTCCCTTCACCGGCACGAATCCAATTCGCTTCAATGGCGCCACTGGGACCATTGATACCAACGGTTACTCGGCTCTCGATAACGCCACACTCTCCAGTGTCATTCTCACCCAGAACAATTCCACTCTCACCACGCAGGGCAAAGCTACGCTCAACCTGCCGTCGGTGACCGTTGCCGGCGACACCGCGTTTGCCGTGAACAACAAGACTCGCATCACTGGCCTCAATCTGCCGGCTTCTCCGGTGACCTTGTCCATGACCGGCACGGGCAAGCTCCTGCTCGATCAGCCCATCACGCCCGCGCTGACCAGTTCCACCACGCTCAAGGCTCAAGGCGGTACGCTCACCATTCGCGATCTCGGCGGTGGTTCGCTCAGCATCGGCGACGCCCCGGTCGTGCTTTCCGGCGGCAATCTGGAGCTCCTGCCGGGCACGTTTGTTGCCAATAACACGCTGGTCGAGCGCGGCTATGGCCAGGCACAGGGCTTCGTGGCCGATTGGACTCCGAATAACAAGTTCTTCCTGCCCAGCGTCAGTCGCGAGGTCAATCCGGATGGTCTGCTGGGCGATGGCGCTGTGGCGCCCGCCTACACCTATCTGCTCACCGGCACAACCTTCCAGCCCAACAACGATGGGCGGGCGTTTGCTCAGGCCCACTACGCCGCGGCGGGAAATACCGGACTGTTCAACAATGGCAGCGCCGACGGCTATGGCATCCTCTGGACGGGCGCGGTTAACGTTCCGAACAACAATCAGGTACTCAGCTTCGGCGCCGATCATGATGACACGGCGGTGGTCTTCATCGACCTGAACAAGAATGGGATCTACGAAGCCTCGGAAATCGTCTTCAACTCATTGCCCACCGGCTGCTGCGGCACGCAGACCAGCCGGGTGACAATTGCCAACGCCGGTCAGTACTCCATGGCGTTTGGCTTCCAGAACGGTGTGGGTGGCCAGTATGGGCAGTTCAAGATGCTCATTGGCGACACCACCGACTTCAACGCGATGCACTACATCAACGATCCTGCCTTCCCCGGCGAGATCGGGCAATTCGAGGGTGGTTTCACGGGGATGAATCTGACGGCGGCGTCGGGTACCACATCGACTATCTCCGGACGAGGCTCCGTGGCCAACGTGGCTGTCCTGAAGATGCAGCCAAACAGCACCGTCGGTTTCGCTGGCGAGGCACAGATCAAATTCGTCGGCGTTGAATTCGACTCCGGGGCCAGGCTCAACCCGGGTTCGCTCCGCGTGCAGACCGGAACGCTCAAAGCCCTGAATAGTTCTTCGGTGTTGACCATCGGTGGCGGCAGTGGTGGTCGGATCGTGGCGGATGACCAGGTCAATGCGCCCACATTCCCCGCAGGCAGCAAGATCACCATTGACAGCAACGGCATCTTTGAGGCCCGTCACGACGTGACCGGCGCAGTGAATCCGGTCGGCGGGGTCGAGGTCAATCTGGGCAACGGCACCTTCCGCGTGAGCGGCACCGGCACGGAGTTCGCCACAAACGGCCTGGTCGCCAACTTCTTCGATCGACGCGGCCAGGCTCGCGGGCCTGAGTATCTCAACGAAGGCATGCGACAGCTGCGCGCCCTCACGCCAACCTACACCAATCCGTTGTTCCGTCAGTCGTTGGAGATGGCGGATGCCAACGACACAGGCAATGCCGGTGGCAATGTCGGACCAATGACGTTCCCGGTTCCTCGAATCGAGACTCTGGCCAACAATACGATTGGCGGCGATGACATCATGGTGCTGACGACCGCCCGAATGGTGATCCCGGCTGGCCAGGGTGGCCTCTACACGTTCTGGACGCGCTCGGACGACGGTACGGTCTTGATGCTGGTGCCGACGGGCACCAGCTACAGCACACTTCCGGCGCACCGCACATGGGGCAACTTGGGTCTCGGTGATACCAACGCCTACGATGGCACGTTGCCGGGCGACAGCATTCCGGCCGATCGAAATCCGCATGTCATCGTCAACAACAACAACTGGCAGGGGCAGACCACTCGCGCCGGCACGAAGACCCTGACCGCCGGCTCCAGCTACGACTTCGCCCTCGGGTTCTATGAAGGCGGCGGTGGTGCTGGGTTCTCGGCTTGGTTCAGCGGGCCGCTTACCGGCGGGGCTCAGTGGATGATTGATCCGTCTGATCCACGTCAGGCGGGACTCTGGCAGGTTATGGACCAGACTCCGGTTGACTTCACCGCCACTAACATCGGCGTCAGCGGCTCGGGTGCCTTGCAGTTGGCCGCAGTCGGCGGCGCGAACTTCGGGCAACTGAATCTTTACTACGGTTCGATGACGCTCACAGGCAACAAGCGGGCAACCCATTACACCGCGACGAACCTGTTTGGCGGCGTCACGATCAATAATGCCACCGGGTTCGACATGGTTGCCGGCCCGCTGACTCAGATCAATCCGGGCACGCTTGCCAAACAGGGCGGAGCGGATCTGGTCTTCGACAACTCCGCCAATGCGGCGCCCGGCCTTAACAGTGGCAGCACGCTGCAGGTTCAGAACGGCCGCGTCATCGTTGTTGGCAGCGACATTGCCGGTCCGTTGGGTGGCAACGCCACCACTTCGGGCATGAGAATCGAGTTCAGCAACACCGGCTCCAACGCCGCCTCTCTGGTGCTGGCCTCCAGCGCCGACGGCAAGACGATCTTGGTTCCCAGTGATGTCATGGCCCAGAGTTCCGGGACCATCCTGGCCGGCACTGCGGCCGGGCAGGGCGTGGCCGCGGCCACGCCGGGCTCGATCATTGTCGAACTCGGCCGGACCGATGGCGGCAGCACGCTTACCACGAGCTGGGGCAACAGCCTGAACCTGGCCACCAACTCCAACTATCAACTGAACGTCAACAGCGCCATCAACAATCCCGCCAACGCTCAGATCATCATCAACGGTCTGGTTGGCGGACAAACGGTGGGCGGCACCAGCGACGGCACGTTCCGCGTGCAGTCCGGCTCGGTGACCTGGCCCAACGCCGCCCTCAGCAGCTTCAATGCCATGGGCACTCCGCCTTCGGCGTTGCGTGTCGATACCGGCGCGTCGGCGCAGCTCAAGAGCTTCACCGGCATGGGTTTGGTGACACTGGGCGGCACGCTTCGTACCTCCGCCAATTCCGACACCATCACCATGCTGGTGCCGTCGGGCAGCAATGCCACGCTCGACAATTCGCTTGGCGGAGTCATCACCGTCTCCGGCACCGCGCCGGGCACCGGACTGATCCTCAACAACGGCACGCTGAATCTGCCCGACCCGGCCGGCGGACTGGTGCTGGCCGGAACCCCCACCGTCAATAACTCGCGGCTCAATATCGGTGGTCCGCTGAGTTGGCCGACCGTCAATCTGACGGGCACGCTGACCAAGGGCGGTCCCGGGACGCTGACTTTGTTCAGCGGCAACCCCCTGAGCCTGACGACGACCACCGGCATTCTCGCGGCCGAAGGCACGGTCATTCTCGACCATAGTGGCGAACCGCAGCTCAATGGTCATCCGTTGAGCGTCGGCGCCGGCGCCACCGGCACCGGACAGGTTGTGTTCCAAGGCCCGTTGAGCACGATCAACAATTTCGATACGCTCGATGTCCAGGGCAACGTCGTGCTGCCCGTCGGCACCACCACGATCGATAACAAGGGCGCGCTGACGGCCAGCGCTGGTGTGACGGACTTCTCGGCAGTTACCCTGGCGGGCGACAAGACCACGGCCACGCTGAACCTCGTCGGCTTCAACGTCGATGGCTCCGGCTGGACGATCA
>CAYSSA010000112.1:10148-15522 GCA_964433485.1 uncultured Tepidisphaeraceae bacterium
GTGCAGCACCTTACATCGAGAGCGGCGGCGGCATCGACCGGCTTGTTCTGACCACCGGCTCCAACGGCCAGGCCCGCACCATCTTCAACAACTCTCAGGTGCCGGTGAATGGCCCGTTCCAGGTCAACTTCACCTACCAGTCCAGCGCCGGTTCGGGCGGCATGGCCGATGGGTTGGGCTTCGTTCTTCAGAACGACCCGCGGGCGCAGTTTGCCGTAGGCGGCGGCGGCGGTGCGCTGGCCTACAATGGCATCACCCCCAGCGGCGCGATTCTGCTCAACGTCTATGGTACCGACGGCACCCGTTATTCCACCAACGGCGCCACCGGCGGCTACATCAGCACCGCGCCAGTGGTCCTTGGGAATCCCGATCAAACGAATGATGTGAACGTGACCATCACCTACGATGGTCTGGGCACGCTGACTGAAGTGCTCACCAGCCCGTCCAATCCTTCCATTACCCGGACCTTTGTTTACAACGTGAATCTTGCCCTCGACGTCGGCTTGCCGACGGCCTATCTCGGCTTCGCGGCCGCGACCGGTGGCGAAAACGCCAACCAGAGCATCACCAACTTCACTTATACGGGCTCGTACAACCCGGCCAACATCGTGGTGCAGAACAACGCCGAGCTGATGCTTGCCGGCTTCACAAACCACTCGCTGGTGGCGCTTGGCACCGGCACGCTGTCGGTCGGGACCGTAGCTTCCGACACGGATGCCCTTGTCACATTAGCCAACGGCAACGGCACGCTGAACGTGGCCGTCGGAGGCCAGGTGACCGCCGGCTACCTGCAGATGTCGCAGGGCAGCACGCTCAACCTTCCCAGCGCCCAGCCGAATTCGCTGGCAGTCCTCGCGGGCGCTTCCATCACCAATGCACGGATCAATAATGCCTCGGCCTTCGCCCTGCCGGCCACCAGCCTGACTGGCACGCTTACCAAGGGCGATGCCGGTTCCCTGACCATCGCCAATCTGGCGGTGACGTCGGCCGGTATCAACGCCGTCGTCAACAGTGGCAACGACAGCACGGTTACGCTCAATGGTCTGGTGCTCGGCAGTGGTACCACACTCAATCTTGGCAGCCCGGCCGCGGGATCGAAGATTGAAGCCGGCGCAAGCCTGACCACGGTGAGCAATGCCAACGCCAAGCTGGCGACAACCGCCGGGTTGTCCGATATGTCCACGGTCCGCCTCGTCGGCTCGACAAGCACGTCCGGTATCGATCCGGCGCTGTCGATGAACTGGTTCAGGAACCTGACCTGGGGCGGCGCAGCGCAGGATGGCCAATTGCTCCGAGTGAATCCGACCGGCAGCGGTCGCCTGGCGACATCGCTCAATATCAGTGAAGATCCGGCGTTCGTTGCTCTGACGGGCCTGCCGTCCGGCGATGCGGGTGGCATCCAGAACGACAACTTCGGCTTCACGTGGACCGGTGTCTTCATTCCCAAGACCACTGGGACGTACCACTTCGGCTTAGGCAGTGTCATCGGTGGACGCGACGTGGACGATGACGCGTTCTTCTTCATTGATCTTAACAACGACGGCAATCTGACTTTGAACGAACGGGCGCTGTCGCGTGGCTGCTGCGGCAACCAGGAGAGCGGCGACTTCGTCCTCAACGCCGGCCAGGCTTATTATGTGGCCATGGGCATGCACGAGGGTGGCGGTGGGTCGGGGATCTCCTTCGGCGCGCGGAACGTCACCGCAGGCAGTGCTTGGGAGATCGCCCTGGCCGTCAGTCCGCAGAACACCCAGGTTGGGCAATGGGGCCGGCCGCTCTACTCCACGGTTTCCGTGGCCAGCGGATCGACCCTCAATCTCGGCTCGTTCACGGGTCAGAAGACGGTTGAAGTCGGCGGCAGCCTGAATCTGCTGAATGCGGCGCAGGCGTCTGACGTTTCCGAACTCGTCGGCACTTCGTCTTCGGGTCAACTGAGCAACGCGGGCCTGCTCGCCGCAACCAATCTCACGCTCAACAAGAACACCGTCCTGGCCAAGAGCGGCGCGGGCACACTGCGTGTGGGCGGCGTCGATGCCGGCAATCTTGCCGGAACGCTCCGGCTGAACTCCGGCTCAACCCTGACCGCGGCCGGCCCGGTTATTCTCAACCATGCCAATCTGGTGATCGGCGGCGCCGGAACGATTGAGGCCAAGTCAGTCGACGGTTCCGTGACGATTAACAGCCCGTTGACGGTTCCCGGCTACCAGACCCTCAATCTGAAGCAGACCGATTCCGGCGCCATCTCGCTGGCATCGAACAACGTGATCAACGGCGGAACTCTCCGCCTCCAGGGCAACACGCCATTCAACATGTCGAGCGTGGTGGTCTCGGGAACCCAGATGCCCGGGTTGGCTCATGGCTGGCTGTCCGGCCAGACAAACACCGGCACGATCAACCCGACGAATGTTGAACTGGGCACTACCGCCGCATGGGATCTCGCGTACTGGCTGAACAATAACGCCTCGGGCGGCAACCAGGACAACTCGACCCATGCGTATACGGGCTGGTTCTACAATGAATCCGGCTTTGTCGCGTTCCACAAGCTGCTGGACGACTGGGCACGCATCGTCATCGACGGCAACAACGTCGTCCTTGACAACAATACATGGAACGGCGACATCACGACTGGCAAGATCGCCGTCACGCCCGGCTGGCATCGGATCGAAGTGCGTATCGGCAACGGCGGCGGCGGCTGGGGTCCGGTCAACGGCGATCCGCACGGTGTGTCTTGGCTGATTGCCGAGCCGGCCGACGGCAACTGGGGTAATGTTGCGAACTTCTCGCGTATCCTCGATCCGGGCGACGGGTCGGTTCTGAAGACTCCGCTGGCCGGGACCCTCGCAGTCGATTCCGGTACCGAGGCTACGCTGGCGGCTGTCGTGTCGCACGCGCAGATTGCCGTGGGCGGTGTGTTGAACCTCGCCTCGGCCACGCAGGCATCCGATGCCATCAGCCTCCTCGGCAATGGGCCGGCCGGTGTGCTCAATAACACCAGCGCGGTCAACATCGCCGATACGTTGCAGGTGACCGGCGGCAGCAATCTGAAGCTGGCCGGAGCCGGTGTGGTCACCGTTGGTGGCCGGGCCACGATCGACGGCGGACTTGACCTCTATGGCCATTCGCTCCCGGTGAACTCCCTGGTCGGAGGAGCGGGAGGCAGTATCGACAACACGAATACAACCACGCCTGCGAAGTTGACAATCACCGGCCCGTTCGGCGATGAACCCAGTTTCGCCGGCGTTATCCAGAACGCTGGCGCGCCGCTGACCATCGAGACAACGATGGGCTACAATACCACGCAGATCCTCTCCGGCACGGCGAATACCTATACCGGCGGAACGATCCTGAGCGGTGGTATCCTCCGTATCGTCAGCGACGGCTCGCTGGGCGATGTCTCCTCGCCGCTGATCTTCAACGGCGGCCAATTGATGAACAACGGTTCTTCGCCTGTGCTGAATGCGAACCGTCCGGTCATCATCAACGACGGCAAGACGGCCTTCGTCCGAGCTGGCTGGGGCAGCCCGCCGGCCAACGGCGAAAGTGTCACGTTTGCCGGCAAGATCACCGGCAACGGTGGCTTCGGTGTGGTTTGGGATGGCGCGGCCGTGGTGCTGGCCAATTCCACCAACGACTACACCGGCGACACTGTCGTTGGCGTCGATGGCCAGGGCCCATGGGGCGGCGGCGGCGCTTACCTGAAACTGGGCGCTGACAATGCCATCCCGCACGGCACCGGCAAGGGCAATGTTGTCATGAGTGGCGGCAACTGGACCGACTTCAATCTCAACGGATTTAGCGCCACGATCAATGGCCTGTTTGGTGGCGGCAATGCGGCCGTCTACAACACGACCGGAACATCGATTCTGACGGTCGGCGACAACGATGCCAGCAGCGATTTCGGCGGCCACTTGCAGGATCGCGGCGGCGTCCTCGGCCTGACCAAGGTCGGCGCCGGCACCCTTACCCTCAGTTCCGACAGCAACTACACCGGGCAGACTCGCGTTGAAGGCGGTGTCCTCCGTGTAACCGGCAACGTCAGCAACACCAGCAAGGTGTTTGTGACCGGACCGGGTAGCAGGCTGGAACTGGCCAACACCAATGTCATGGGCTTCCCGAACAAGCCCTACGAAGTCACCAACGGCGGCGAGATCCGGATCACCGGCGGCGTGCATATGCACTTCGGCGACCTGACGCTCGATAACGGCTCAATTACCACGACGGTGGACGCCGGGTCGTTTGACGGCGTCGGCAACTACCGGCTTGATACCGGTATCGTCACCGTCAACGGCGCATCCACCTCGACCTTGGCGGCGAACACGGGCATCCAGCTCGGCGCTAACCTCCAGGTCGACGTGACCGATCCGGCCGGCGTGCTGAACATCACCGCTCGCGTCCGAAACGACGAGGGCAACAACAACGACCGCGCCGTCATCAAGACCGGCCCGGGTACTCTGGTGCTCAGCAACGATAACGACTATCGCGCCGGCACCACGATCAACGCCGGTACGCTGCAGACTACCCACCTGAATGCCCTCGGTGGCAGCACCGCCTCGGCCACGGTCAACGCGGCCGGCACGCTGCAAGTTGAGGCCCCCGGCCTGCAACTGGGCGATCTGACGGTGGATGGGACTGCCAAGCTTGGGACCGGCAGCGGTCTGGTTCTGGGCAGCAACGACGGGCTTGGCGGCGTGGTTGGCGGTTCGCTGGCGATGGGATCGGCCGGGCAGTTGGATCTGGCCGACGGGACGATGGTGCTGCACACGGCGGATGACGCGTCGGCGTCGGCGGCCTACCTGCAGGTGTCGGGCCTGCTGGCCAGCGGGTTCAACTCCTATGGCTGGGATGGTCCTGGGATCATGAGTTCGTCGGTTCCGCTGGATCCGACGGGTTCCGGGCTGTCGGCGTTGGGCGTGATCCGGAACGAAGGCTTCTACACGGAGTTTGCGGGCCAGTCGGTGGACTTCAACGCGATTCTGGTGAAGTTCACGGTGTATGGCGATGCGAACCTGGACGGTTTGATTGACGGCAACGACTACGGGCTGATCGACACGGGATTTGCGTTGGCGCAGGGCGAGGATCCGCTGAACCCAGGCGAGCTGATTCCGATGCCGACGACGCTGGGCTGGGAGTTCGGCGACTTCAACTACGACGGGTTGATCGACGGCAATGACTATGGTCTGATCGACACGGCGTTTGCGATCTTCAATCCTGGCGAAGCGGCGGCGATGCTGTCGCGGCACGAGGCGATGTTCGGGTCGGCGTGGGCGCAGGCGGTGGCGGCGAACATTGCGGCCAGCGGCGGGAGCAACGTGGTTCCCGAGCCGGGCGTGCTGACGCTGCTGGGCGTCGGGGCGCTGGGTCTGATGCGGCGAAG
>CAYSSA010000113.1:0-3650 GCA_964433485.1 uncultured Tepidisphaeraceae bacterium
AAGGCAATGGCGGCCGGGCTGGGCGGTCTGACCATCCTGCCCTCGGCTCGGTCAGCGATTGCATTCGCGGCCAATGAGCGATTACGGCTGGCCATCGTGGGGATGGCCGGCTTTGGGGCCTGGCATGGCTTCGCCGGGCTTATTCACACCTACGGCAACGTCGACTATTCGGTGACTTGCGACGTGGATTTGCGGAAAGTCCAGAAGGTCTACGAACTCTGGGAGAAGCTCGCGGCCGAGTGGAGCAAATCCGACAATGTGGAACAGAAGAAGGCCGCGGCCGACTATTACGGTCGACTGGCCGCCAACAGGCCGCCACTGTTCGCGGATTTCCGCCGGATGTTCGATGAGGCGGCCAATCAGTTTGACGCGGTGGTTGTCGCCACGCCGGACCACACGCACGCAATCATCGCCGCAGCCGCCCTGCGAGCGGGAAAGCCGGTGCTGGCGGAAAAGCCGCTGACAATCAGTTCGCATGACGCTCGCGCGCTGCACAAGCTCGCCTTGGAACGAAAGCTGCCCACACAGATGAACAACGGCGGCACGGCACGGCCGGGATTCCGCCGAGGTCTGGAGGTTCTTGGCGAGGAACTGCTCGGGCCGATTCGGCAGGTACACGTCTTCTTCAGCCGCGGCGGGCGGAATTTCCAGTCGCCGCCACGGGGGTCGCAACCCGTTCCGCCGGAACTGAACTGGGATCTGTGGCTGGCGCAGGTGAACTGGCGGGAGTATCATGCCGAATGGATCAACCGCATCGCCTGGCGCGACACAAGCATCGGCGAACTGGGGAATTTCGGCCCGCATTCGTCCAACCTGGCCTTCATGGGCTTGAAGGTACGGGATCTCTGGAACACCGGCGGGCGCATCCGGGTTGTGGCCGAATGTTCCGAGGCCAACCAGCTCTCGTATCCCCGATGGGAGCGCATCCGCTGGGAAATTCCCGCGCGGGGTAAGCAGCCTCCCGTGGTCTTCACATGGCACCATGGACATCCGCCGGACTATGCGCCTGGGTCGCGCAGGTTGCTGGAGGATATCCTTCGGAACCACGGGGCCAACGAGCAGGATCTGAAGGAATTGCTCACCTACGCCGGTTGCCTGATCGTTGGCGAAAAGGGACTGATCGCCACCAACAGCCATAACACGGATATCGTAATGCTGCCCAGGGACAAGTTCGTCGGCGTGCGCCTGGACCGCCCGCTGACAACGCCGAACTCGCCAGGGCACTACAGGGAATGGATCGACGCCTGCCGGGGCGGGCCGGCGCCCATGTCCAACTTTGACTACGCGGCCCCGTTCGCCGAGTTTCTGAATATCGGCAGCCTGGCGACGCGCTTTCCCGGCGAGCCTATCGAGTTCGACCCGGCCAAGGGCGAGATCGCCAACCATCCGCGCGCGGCCGGCTTCCTGGGTTATGAATACCGCAAGGGATGGAGCATATGAACACCCCAATCAACCGACGGTGTTTCCTGCGCGCCACCGTCGGCGGCCTGTTGTTTCTTCCGTGCGCAAGAATCGCACACTCCTACGCCGCAAATGAGCGCCTGCGTCTGGCCATCTTCGGCGCGATGTACAACGCCGAGCATTTCTTCAACACGACGCACGTTTACAACACCGATATCGTGGCCTTGTGCAACCCTGACCAGCGGAAGACTCCCGCCATTCAGAAGAAATGGGACGAGATGGCGCAGAAGTTGAGTGGCGACGCCAACGCCGATCGCCAGCGCGCCGCCGGGCAATACCGTCGCCTGTCCAGGGGTGAGGGGCTGAAGATTTACAGCGACATCCGCAAGATGTTCGCCGAAATGGCCGACCAGATCGACGCCGTGGTGGTGTCGGACTACGATCATTTTCACGGCATTGCCTGCGGCGCGGCTTTGCGGGCGGGCAAGCCGGTTTGCAGCGAACGTCCGCTGGGATTGACCATCAGCGACGCCCGCGCGTTGCGCTCGCTGGCGGCCGAGACGAAGCTGCCGACGACCTACCGCAGCCCCGGCACGGCCAGCGGTCAATTCCGCCGGGCCATGGAACTGGTCGAGGACGGGCTCATTGGTCCGGTGAAGGAAGTCCATGTCTGGTTCAAGCGTGGCGGACCGGATCGCGACGCCGCGCCGCGGGACAGACAGCCGGTGCCCGATGGGCTGAATTGGGATCTGTGGCTCGGCCCGCTCGCGTGGCGCGAGTATCACCCGGACTGGATGTCTTATGCCCATTGGCGCGAGACCTCCAACGGCGGACTTGGCAGTTTCGGTCCGCATACATCCATCTTTCATTTCCTGACGCTCAGAGAGCGCGAGTTGTGGGATTCGCCCGGCGCCGCGATTCGCGTCATGGCCGAGTGTTCACGCCTGAACCGAATCTCCTATCCGCGATGGGAGCGGGTGCGATGGGAACTCCCCGCGCGCAAGGATATGCCGCCCCTGATCGTCACCTGGCATCATGGCCCCGAGTATGATCCCGGCGCACGCCAACTGATCCACGAGAAACTCCGCTCTCTTGGCATCGACAAACCGGAACAAGCCGATGCGCTGATGACCGACACGGGCTCGATTCTCCTCGGCGGCGACGGAGCGCTCCTGGCCAACGACCATAGCACAAACGTCACCGGCCTTCCCAGGAACAAGTTCGCTGGAATTGACCTGAACCACCCGCTGCGCATTCCCGCGTCCAAGAACCTTTACGCCGACTGGATCGACGCCTGCCGCGGCAAACAGCCGCACATACTGGCCACATTCGAGAATGGCGGCCGACTCAGCGAGCTGCTCATGCTCGGCAACATCGCCACGCAATATCCCGGCGAGACACTGGCATACGACCCCATCGCCGGGCGAATCACAAACAACGCCGAGGCCAACGGGAAACTGCTGTTCACGTACCGCGACGGATGGCGGCTATAGCTCGACCCATAGACCCTGCCGTTCCGGGTTCGCCGAGTGCTGCATCCGTACTCCAACACCACGCCACAAATCTGGTACAATTCACATATCCTCAACTCAAGGAGCATGGTTCATGGATCTTGTCATCACCAAGTTGTTTGCCGTGGTCCTGGCGCTGGTCGGTCCCGCGCCGGCGGATACGCCCCGAGAACTTCAGATCAAGGCCGGCGAGCAGATCGTCTGCATCGGCGACTCGATCACGCAGGGTGGCGGATACCTCCGTTACATGGACGCCTTCTTCAACGAGCAATATCCCGATCTGAAAATTCCGAAGGTCATCAACGTCGGCATCAGCGGACAGAAGGCGGAAGATCTGGTCAAACGATTCAAAAAGGACGTGGTTGATCGCAAGCCCGCCTTTGTGACCATCAGCATCGGCATCAACGACGTCTGGCACCGGCTCAAGGCCCCTCACGACGAGAAGGTTCTTGCGGCCTACAGGGAAAACGTCGCCAAGATGGTGGACATGGCCCAGGAGGCCGGCATCAAGGTCATCATCCTGGCGCCCACGATTATTCAGGAAGATTCAAACAGCGAGGGGAATAAGAGACTGCCGATGTATGTCGAGGCTGAGAAGCAGATCGCCGCCGAGAAGAAATGCCAGTTCGTGGATCTGCACGCAATGTTCCTGACGGCCCTGAAACAAAAGCCGGCCGACGCCAAGGGCAATTGGATCACCGGCGACGGCGTCCATATGAACGACAAGGGCAATGCGAT
>CAYSSA010000113.1:3717-5130 GCA_964433485.1 uncultured Tepidisphaeraceae bacterium
GGCGCTCATGGTGGCTCCAGTTCAACCCGCTGGTCGTGACCGCCTTCCAGATTGCGGCTCGCAAACGACACAACGGTTGCCTCGCTCATCTTTCAGCCTTGGGCGATGTCCTGCTGCGGGCGCAGTTCTTGCAAGGGCAACCGCCGCTGACGGTGGCTGCCTCATTGACCAACTCAGGTTCCAGGGGTGGGTGGTCGGTCATCACGCCGACGAGTTGCCACCGCCAGTGGAGGAGACGGTGGTGTCCGGGGTGGCCAATGCATCCCCATATTCTCAAGACCTCAACGAGGGGTTTGTGAGATGAGATCTTGTGTGTACCTGGCGCGCTCAATGCCCCGCGTTACCGCCGCGGCGTCCTGGCCCGCCGCCGAGACCACCGCCGCCGCCGGGCAGGTTCGCGCCGGGAAAGCGTTTGGACAGAACCTGGTACACATCCCGCGCAGTCAGGTTCCTGGTCCTGGCAATTTCCTCAATGGTCACCTTGGTACTCTGCACGACAAAACCATCCGCGCGCAGTCCATCAACCAGATCCGACGCTGACACATTCACTCTTGCGGCGAACTCATCGAGTGGCAACTGAGCCATTTGTCGGCCCATTCCACCACCACCGCCGCCGCCACCACCGCCGCCGCCCCGCCCGAAACCACCGCCGCCGCCACCCGCGTTGCCGCCACCTCGCCCATGGGTTTGCCCCGCCCAGGCGTCCTCCATGGCTTTGGCGGCGGGAATGTGTTTGGCGATAGCGGCGTATACCGTCTGAGGAGTTGTCCCCTTCGCCGTCGCCAGGTCTCCCAGACGCTGCTCGGCCGATGCCTCGTAGCCCTCTTTCTTCAACGCCTCCAGTATCTCCGACGGCTGAACCTTCAACTGCCCGGCCAGCGCGCCCAGCGTCAGTTCCTCCGTATGGGCTACAGGACCGGAGCCGGCCGATTTTGCCCAATAGCTCTTTACGCTATGGTTCCACTCCGCCAGTTTGCCAAATCCCGGCCAGCCGCGAATGGTCCCCGCGACCAGACACAGCATCGCCACCACAACCACCACTGGTTCCCAGCGCAGCCGCAGCCCTTCGGCCGCCTTGCGACGAAAATAGTGCAGCATCGCCCGCCAGTTCAGATAGAGATGCAGGAATGCAATCAGCAGGAAGACTGCACTGGAGTTCATATGGAGCGATCCCCACTGCTCCTTCTTAAGGCCAAGCATCGTCCAGTTGCCCCACTTGGCCACCCAGCCCTGCGGCACGAAATACAGAATCACACCTGTGAAAGCCATGATCGTGAAACTGGTGCCCACGATCAAGGTGATCATTGCCCGCCATCGGAAAGCCGGTCGAATGTTGCCGCCGCTTGTCATAGAGTCACCTGAAAAAGTCCGTTTCCTATCCCTTAAACGGACCACACCCCGCTTTCCTGCGGT
>CAYSSA010000113.1:5178-12340 GCA_964433485.1 uncultured Tepidisphaeraceae bacterium
ACCGCCTTTCTTGCTTCAATTCGCGGAGTATCCGATGGCAGCAGACCCAGGCCGGCAACTTGCAGGGCGGATTGCCCGGATCACGCCAACCGCCAACTGAACCGCTGGCGCCGGAACAACCTTGACGTTCCGGCGCCAGCCGATCACCGCCGCACCAGAGTGGATGGGGTGCGAGAATACCTGCTACTTGCAGGAACCATCGCGTTTGCGGTCACCCTGACCGTTCTGCTGGCCACTGCCCGAACCATCTCGCTTGCGTTGCTGCTTTCTCTGCTGTTCGGCTTTTCGAATCTGCGCTCCGCCACCGGAACCGTCCTGCTTGCGCTGGCGGATCTGGTCGGCAGCCATTGCGGGCACGGCGAACATTGCGGACAGAACAACGACGGTCAGAAACTTGACAAATCCTTGCATGACAGTCTCCTGTTACATGTAGTTTGAAGCTATCGAAACACGCTACAGGCAGTGCATACATGCCATGTAGCCATTTGATGATCGAGGGCACGCGCCTCGATCGGGCGTATTGAGTGGTGGCCACCCGGGACAACATCGCCTTCGACATTGGAACGATTCACAGGGCGAAAACCTGCGGTAAAAACGCGGAGATTCGACACCAGGCACACAGGGAACGTGTACAGTTCGACTCGGAGTCAAGGCCCGTGACACCTTGCCAAGGGCCATCTCATAACGCGGCACACCCCGTCGCTTGACGGGGTGTTCCGCCGGCAATGAAATCTGGAGAACTCCACCCAAGGTCCGCTCGCAATACGACACGAATACTCTCGCACACCCGGTGGATCGGATGGCTCTCGCTCGTGCGCGCCGACCTTCACGTTGAAAACGGCATGTTGATTCAGCTACTTGACCGTGACGATGTCGTTGGCGACGAAATCGCCATCGACAAGATCGCCGCACAGCGTCAACGTGACCTGACCCGGCTTCAGGTTCAAGTCAGCAACAGAAAAAGCTGATGGGGCTCTGTGCCCAGGGGATTCGAGGCGATAATCGTTGCCGGTGGTGCGAGGATTCCGCAAATTGCAGGTGCAAGCCGGCACATTAGTGGCATCGCGTGTCGCTTTTCGTTCACCACTCTCGCTGCTGAGATACACAGTCGAGGTCAATCTGCGCCATCAATTTCCAGAGGTCGGCGCGAAGTCGGCCAGCTTGTTGGCCGTCGCCAGGTCGATCTCACGGAAAGTGCCGCCGGTGGCGTCGGCGATGGTCTTGAGCACGGCGGCCGAATCGGATCGGCCGAAGGCGAAGGTGTGGACCTTCACGCCCTTTCCCGCCACGACTTTCTTAACATCTTCCGCCCAGGACTGATCCAGACCAAACTTGCCGGTGGCGATGCAAATCTCGTCCGGTTTGCCTGCCAGGGCTTTTTCAAGCGGCTTCTCGATCATGGATGCGCCGGACGATATTGCGTCGGCGACAACCTTCGCGGCCTGTTTGATGTTGTCCTCTGAGGCACGCTCAGGCCCGGCGGTGGGAAAGAGCAACTCTCCGCGTGTTTCCCAGAAGATCACCTGGAATCTGGTCTCAGGGCCAAGCGTTTTAAGCGAACGCATGATCGCGCCGCGAAGCCCGTCGAATGTCTCGATAGTGCCCTGGCCACGGTCGATCAGGTAGATGATAGTGGAGCCTTTGAGCGGAACGCCCAGGAAGTTGGGTGTGCTCATGGTGACGGCGGGATCCAGACCCTTGTTGTAGACGGCGTCAACTCCGGCGGCGGCGCCCCCTGCCGTGCCCTGCCCGGGAACGGCCACGGGAACTGGCGCTACCCGGATGGGCCTGCCCAAAAAGAGAAAACTCAAGAAGCCCGCCAACACCAGCACGGCCGCAACAATGACGCCAACCACGAGACCCACGTTGGAGGTTCGCGGCACCGGTGTGGCATACTCCACCACCGGCGCCGCTTGCGGCTGAGCGACGGGAGTTGGCGCGGTGGACGTCGAGTGCAACCCACTGCTGGTTGCGACCGCCTCCGCCAGATGCTTCAGGTCTTCCCTGGTCAGATGGTCGTCTGGAGCCGGAGCAGTGTCGGCGTCAACGGCAGGTTGCTCGGCGGTGGCTGGTTCCGGCGGTGGCGGCGCATCGGAAGAATCAACGGGAGTTGGCGGCGGCGCGGTCGGCACGGGCGGCGCCGACACCACTGCCGTCGGCGGCGCGCCCGGTGTTGCAGGCCGGGCACGCTTGGGTGAAGGCACCTTCTGTATGGCCCCGCAATGCTGGCATCGGCATACACCGCCGGCGAAAGCATCGTCGATCGACAGTCCCGCACCGCACTTGATGCAATTAAGCTGAATCATGGTTGAGGATTCCACAAATAATAGAAACCCGTTGGCAACACGCTCTGCGGAAGCAGTTGCAGCCTGAGCGTCTGCTCGCCCGGCGGTTCGGCACGAGCATAGATTGAGCCGCTGTAGCCATATGGCCGCCTGTACAGAACCACTTCGGCATCCGGCGCCTGACCAACCTGCCTGGCCAGATCCAAGGCATCATTCAAGGTGCCGGTTCGATCCACCAGTCCGAGGCGAAGAGCCTGTTCACCGGTGAACACCCGACCATTGGTAACGGCCTCGAGTCGTTCCCCCTCCAGATGACGGCTGGCGGCGACGAGGTTCTTGAATCGACCGAAGAAATCATCCACCATTTCCTGCATCGCCTTCTTTTCGTCTTCGCCCAGTGGCTTGAGGGGCGATCCCATGTCCTTCATGGGCCCTGACTTAATTGCGGTCGAACGCAGACCGATGAGATTCATGGTGCCCGAGACATCAAAACTCTGGAAGATCACACCAACCGAACCCACAACGCTCGTTGGCTGACACATCACCTGATCGGCGGCACATGCGACGTAATACGCGCCGGAAGCCATCACGTCCTGGCCAAACGCAACAACCGGACGCCCGGTCTTCTGGCGGTACCGCATGACTTCCTGGTAAATGGTGTCAGACGCGGCGACGGTGCCCCCGGGTGAGTTCATGCGAATCACGACGGCCCGGACGGCAGTATCCATCGCGGCCTTGTCGAGTTGCTGGGTGATGAGCGACACATCGTTTTCGCGGGCTTGGAGTAGCCCACCCGTTCGCGCATTGAGAATTGTGCCCTCAAGTTCAATAATCAGTATCTTGCTCGGCCAAAGTCCCCGGCCAGGGGAGACGGTATGCTCCTTCAGATCAGTGGACGAGGAAACCGGAGTAATGAGCAGACTGGGCGTGCCACAACCGCTCAATATTGCTAGAATTGCGCACGTCGGAAGTAACTGGATACGCATCGGAGTCGTCCTTTGGGGCTGACCAGAGAGATTAATACCGTGCCGCATCATGTGAGTAAACAAAGGTTCGCACAGCTTGTTCAGGAAGCGTTGACGGATCTGCCGGAGCCATTTGCCTCACACCTTCAGGAACTGACGGTTGAGATTAAGACCCGCCCGACACGCAAACAGCTTCGGGAACAGGGTTTAGAGGAAGATGAACTGTTGCTTGGGCTTTATGTCGGCGTGCCCGTGACCGAACGCCATGTCGAGGCCGGACCGAGCGTTCCAGACAAGATATTCATCTTTCAGGAGGATATCGAGCTTTGTTGCGAATCCGAGCGGGAACTTGTGGAACAGACACGAATTACGGTGTTACATGAAATTGGCCACCATTTTGGCATGGACGAGGACGATCTGGAAGAACTTGGGTACCGATGACCGATAATAAGAAGGTCTGCTTGAAGGTACCCGGAGATGCGGGTAGTCTGGTGGTTTCGCGATCATGAAGTTGAACTGGTACAAGGTGGCAGCGGCGGTGTTGGTGGGCGTGTGCATCAGCGCGGCCGGACCAACCGAGGCCCCGATTTCCTCCAAGGTCGAAAACCTTCCGGGGATCACTCGTCCCAGTGAACGCCGACAGTTATCGCTCAAGTCCATGGATGTGATCTGGGATGTCAAGGTCAGACCCGGCGATTCAGTCAAAGCCGGGGATCTGCTGCTGTCCGAAGACACCAGAGAAGAGGAAATTAACCTTCAGATCGTCAAACTGGAGGCCGAATCCGAGGCCGCGATCAGAGCGGCCGAGGTCGCGGTTGAGGCATCCAAGGTGATGCTGGCAAACAAAGAGGTCGAACTGAAGCGCGTTGAGGAGATGTTTGAAAAGAAGGTCGCCAACCCGTCGGAACTGGATAAAGCCCGCCTCGACGTGGATATCGCCAAGCTGGAGATCAAGAAGGCCGCATGGGATCTGGAGAAGGCCAAGGTGGAGAACGGCCAGCGCAGACTTCAGGTCAAGCGGCAGGAAGCGACGCTTGACCGCATGCGCATCCTCAGTCCGATTGACGGAATTGTGGAGGATGTGCTGCTGAAGAAAGGGGAAGTGGTCGATCCGCAGAAGCCGGTGATCGTGGTGGTCAAGAACGACCCGCTGTGGGTGGAAGTGTACCTTCCGACGACTGTCTCGCTGAAACTGAAAGCCGGGCAGGAACTGCCGGTCAAGTATGATCTGGAAGACAAGCCGCGCATGGGGAAGGTGATTTACCTGAGTCCCGTGGCAGACCCTGGAGCGGGCGTTCAGTTGGTGCGGCTGGAACTGGCCAACACGGAAGGCAAGCCGGCGGGACTGCAGGTGCAGGTGACGCCGCCGACGACGGCTTCTGTGGCGGCCGGCAAGTGAACGCTGACATCGAACCCAAAGGCGAGTAATCCCGTGAGCCAGGTTGCACAACCATCCCAATCCAAGCAGCAGCAGGAACAGCAGAAGAATCCGACTCCGCAGCGGTCTAAGATCGTCCAGCGGCTGATGGACTCGGCGGCCAGTCTGCCAGCCTTCATTCACGACCTGTTGATGACGCAGGCGACCATGGTCGCAGGCACCGAGGCGGCCGCGTTTCTCGTGCAGCGACAAGGGGATCAGCTTGGGCTGCAAACCATCGACCACATCCGCCCGGACGATTCCGATCCGCAGACCCGGCAGGCGGCAATACAGGCGTTTCAGAACCTCGTCGGTCCGTGCGCCGCCCAGGGCAAGGACGGCGCCATCGAAGTTGGCTCGCCGGATGGCGGAGACGCGCAATACTGTCTCGTGACTGTCCTGCGGAACGAAGGCGAAGTTGTGGCGGTGGCGGCCGTCGTTACCCGGTGCCGCGACATGGAGCGAGCCAAGCAGCGACTGAATTCGATGCAGATCGTTGCCGGTTATTTTGACCTGTTTTTTCTGCGTCGCATGGTGGATTCCACCCGGGCCACGGCCGAGCGGCACCAGCATGTGCTGCAATATGCCGGGGCGGTTGGAACGGCCGAGGGATTCAACTCGGCGGCGTCGAATCTCTGCAATGAGTTGGCCAACCGGACCGGCGCATCGCGCGTGTCGCTGGGTTGGATGAAGGGGCGCCACATCAAAATGAAGGCGCTGTCGCACACGGAGCGGTTCGACAAGAAGCAGGAACTGATCGTCGAGCTTGAAAAGGTGATGGAGGAGTGCGTCGATCAGGAGGAGCCGGTGCGTTTTGACCCGGGCGGGAATTCGACGGGTAACGTCACCCGGGCCGCCCGAATGCTGTCGCAGCGCTACGGCGGGGGCGCGGTCCTGTCGTATCCATTGCGCCGCCGCGACGAGATCGCCGGCGTCGTGACGCTTGAATTCCCACCGGAAGTGCCGCTGGATGAAGCGAGGGAACTGGCGGTGGGCGTGGCGGCCGAGGTGCTGGCGCCGCAACTGTTTGACCGTTATCAGAACGACCGCAACATTTTCGTCAAGATCGGGTTGAGCCTGAAGTGGCTGATGGAAGCCACGTTCGGTCCCAAATTCTGGACGGCAAAGCTGATCATCCTTGCTTCGCTGGCTTTCATCGCGGCGATTGTTTTCATCAAACCGATGTACAACGTTCGCGCGGCATTCCAGCTTGTGGCTCTGGACCGCCGCTCGGTGTGCGCACCGTATGACGGCACGCTGGAAGTGGTCAATGTCAAGCCCGGCCAGGTCGTCACCGAGGGGCAGGTTCTGGCCAAAATGAAGACGCTGGACCTTGAAATGAAGCTGGCCTCGTCCGAGGCCGACGCCCGCAAGTCGCTGATCGACGGCGACCGTTATCGCAAAGAGGGCAAAATCGCCGAGATGAAGGCGTCGCTGGCGGCCGCGGAACAGGCGACGAAACAGGCCGATCTGCTTCGGTATCACATATCGCAGGCGAGCATTGTCTCGCCGATGAACGGTATCATCACCAAGGGCGATCTGTTCGATCATCGCGGCGCTCCGGTGCGCCAGGGCGATACGCTGTTCGAGATCGCACAGGGTGACAAGGACAATCCCAACCTGATCGCCAACGAGGTGGAGATGCTGGTATCGGAACGGGACATTCAGCGTGTCAAGCGCGTCTTTGAACAGCGCGTGGCGGCGGCCGAAAAGGACAAGCAACCCCGGCCCAGGGATGGCCGGCTGGCCACCAGTTCACTGCCGCGAGAGGAGTTTGATTTCCGCATCATCCGTATCGTTCCCAACGGCGAGCCCAAGGAAGGCGAGAATGTTTTCCGAGTCTACGCGCGCATGGACAAGCAGGCGCCGTGGATGCATCCCGGCCTGGCCGGCGAAGCCCGCGTGGAAATTGAAAAACGCTCACTCGCGTGGACCTACACCCACCGCCTCTGGGACTGGCTCTGGCTCAAGAGATGGCATTGGATGCCATAGCATGGCCCATGACAAGCGGTCCGTGGTCAGCAGTGAACACGAAATCACCGTTGACCACGGACTCCTGACCACCGACCAACATAAATGGCCACTTTACGTCCCACATTTTCCGAAAGCTGGTATCGGGTTGCCGACCTGAAGATCAAGCTGCGGGCCAGCGCGCAGATTTCGCGGCAGTTTTACCGTGGAGACCGCTGGTATGTCGTGCGCGATCCCGCGGGTAATCAGTATCACCGCCTCAGCGCCCCGGCGTATCAGTTCGTCGGTCTGCTGGACGGGACGCGCACGGTGTCCGAAGCATGGGAGCTGGTCGGCGGGCAGATGGCCGACGATGCGCCGACACAGAACGAGGTCATCCAGATACTGTCCCAGCTTTCCGCCGCGAATCTGATCGAGGCCAACGTCACCCCTGACGCGGCCGTGCTGCTCAACCGCTACAAGAAATTCCAGATGCAGCGGATCCAGAGCCGGCTGATGAACATCCTCTTTCCGCGCATTCCGCT
>CAYSSA010000113.1:12351-15511 GCA_964433485.1 uncultured Tepidisphaeraceae bacterium
GGACTGCGATAGTTTTTTGAAGCGCTGGATGCCGGTGATGAAACATGTGCTGAGCCCGATCGGGGCCATCATCTGGCTGCTTGTGGTGGGCGGCGCCATCCTGGCCGTCGCGCCCGAGTGGGCAGCGCTCAAAGCCGCCGCCCGCAGCACCATTGACGATCCGAAGAACTGGCCGTTCCTCTGGGCCACTTTCGTTCTCATCAAGCTCATTCACGAACTTGGGCACGCCTTCATCTGCCGCCGGTTCGGTGGCGAAGTGCATGAAATGGGGGTGATGTTCCTGGTGCTGATGCCCGCGCCATATGTCGACGCCTCCAGCGCCTGGGCGTTCCGAAACCGCTGGCCGCGCATTCTGGTCGGCGCGGGCGGGATGATTTTCGAGTTGTTTGTGGCCGCCATCATGGCGTTTGTGTGGCTGTACTGGTCGGCCGGCAACCCCCTGCTGCATACGCTGGCGTACAACACGATGCTCATCGCCAGCGTCTCCACCGTCATCTTCAACGCCAACCCCCTGCTGCGCTACGACGGCTACTACATGCTGGCCGACTGGCTGGAGATTCCCAACCTGCGATATCGCTCCACGGAATACACAATGGGGCTGATCAAGCGGCATCTGTTCCGTGTCAAGCTGCCCAATCCATTGCCGCCGGTGCGGCAGCGCATCTGGCTCTTCACCTATGCCGTCGCCAGCACCGCATACCGCACGTTCATCGGCCTGGCAATTATCCTCATGGTCTGGGGCAAGGTGCCGATTCTGGGCGTTCTCATGGCACTGGGCGGGATAGCGACCTGGGCCATTGTCCCCGTGGTCAAACTTCTGAAGTACCTGCTGATCGACCCGGAACTGCACAGAAAGCGGGTGCGCGCCATCGCGTGGACGGCCGGATTCATCCTGCTGCTGTTCTTCCTACTCACCGCGATCAAGGTCCCGACGCATTTCGAGACACAGGGGATCACCGAACCGGTGGAGAAGAAGCTGGTGTATGCGGCGGCCTCGGGCACCGTCGTGCGCATCGAGAAGCGCGACGGCGAACAGGTCAACGCCGGCGACGTGATTCTGCATTGCGAAGACCGCCAGCTCGAGAGCGAACTTCTGCAAAGAAAGGCCGAATTGGCCGGACTCACGGCGCAGTGGGAGGGGAGTTACGGCGATCCGAACTCCCGGCTCAGGCTGGAGCAGCAGATGTCCGCCGTCCGCAAGGAGATTGCCCGACTGGAAAAACTCAAGAGCGACCTGATTGTCCGCGCACCCATTTCGGGTTCGCTGGTGGCTCCGGACATCCGGCACTGGATCGGCAAATACGTGAAGGAAGGCGATGAGATCGGCATGATCGCGGCGCCTGGCGATCTGCGAATTGTGGCCTGTTTCGATCAGTCGGACGCGGCGATGCCCTATCTGCACAGGACCGAGACGGCCGAAGCCCGCCTCGCCAGCGACGTGAGCAGGGTTGTTCGTGCCAGCGTCGATCATCGAAACCCCACGCCCCAGATGGAACTTCCCCATCCGGCGCTTGGCTTTGCCGGCGGCGGACCGTTCGAAATCGACCCCGGCGATGAGCACGGTCGAAAGCTCACCAAGCCGCAGATTCAGTTCTGGCTGACGCTGGCCAACCCGAACAATGAGTTGTTGCCCGGCCAGCGCGTGTACCTCCGATTTGAAATGGGCCGGCAGGCCCTGATCGTGAATTGGTCCCGACGCATCTGGCAAACGATACAGACGTATAGCCATAGCAAGTGGATTTAGGGCATCGCGATTCTTGATTTTCGATTGTTGACTTCATGCCGCAAACCGCGACTCACGAATTCTGGGCCGTATTTCACGCTCGAAAGGTCAAGGCCGCCGAGTTGAAGGGGCCTGATGCGCTGGCCAATGCGGTGGTGGGTTACTTCAAGAACCACAAGCCGATTCTGCCTCGCCTGCGACAGCAGGCCGAAAGGATCGAGAAACTTGAGCCCGAGATACACAATCTCTCGTCGGCTCGTTTTGCTGAAGCCGTGGAGACCCATCGCGACCTTGCTCGTCTGAACCGGCTCAAGGGACCGCATCTCGATCGGGCGATGGCCATCGTGCGCGAAGGCTGCGTGCGTGCCCAGGGCAAGCGTCCGTTTCCCTGCCAGATCATGGGCGCGCTGGCCATGTGCGAGGGACTGATCGCGGAAATGGCGACCGGCGAGGGCAAGACCATCACGGCATCGCTGTCGGCTTCCCTCTGGGCGTGGATGGGCAAGCCTGTCCACATCATCACCGTCAACGACTACCTGGTGCAGCGCGACGCCGAGGAAATGGGGCCGACCTACCGCATCCTCGGGCTGGATGTCGGCTTTGTCGTGCACGAAACCGAGCCGCGGGAGCGCATCGACCACTATCGGCGCGGCGTGGTCTATGTCACCCAGAAGGAACTGGTCGCCGATTTCCTGCGCGACCAGATCGCGCTGGGAACGCTTCGCACCGCCGCCCAGACCTCCGTCACCATGCTCCGGGGCAGTGCGGCCACTCGGGTCATGGTGCCCGGCCTTTTCCGCGTGATCGTGGACGAGGCCGACAGCGTACTCATCGACGAAGCGGTCACGCCGCTGATCATTTCCAACTCGCCTGATGACGAGCCCAACGCGGACCGCTATCGCAAGGCCGATGCCCTGGCGCAACAGTTGGAGGAGCACCGGGATTTCAAGATTGACTGGACCGTCCGCCACGTCGAACTGACGCCACGCGGCGAAGACCGGCTCGAGGAACTGGCCGAAGGCGACGGTTTCTGGCGAGGCAAGCGCCGCCGCGAGGAACTGGTCACCCAGGCCCTCACCGCCCGCTTCTGTTTCCTGCGCGATGAACAATACCTGGTGGATCCGGAAGGTAAAGTGGCCATCATCGACGAATTCACCGGCCGCGTCATGGCCGACCGCTCCTGGCGACACGGCCTGCACCAGGCTATCGAGGTCAAGGAGGGTGTGAAGGTCACGGCCGACAAGGAGAACCTGGCCCGCATGAGTTTCCAGCGGTTCTTCCGGCAATACCCGATCATGTCGGGCATGACCGGCACCGCGTGGGAGTCGCGCGGCGAAATGTGGCAGATTTACCGCCGGGCCATTCTTCGCATCCCCACAAACGAGCCATGCATCCGTAAACACCTGGCCATCCGCATGTTCGACACGCCCGACCAGA
>CAYSSA010000114.1:0-5764 GCA_964433485.1 uncultured Tepidisphaeraceae bacterium
GCAGGCGGCGTTGTATTCATGGCTGAACGACACGGGCGAGCGCTGGCGCCGCCAACTCAAGGTCGGCGACACGCTGCTGGTGTGCGATGTGGGCGGGGGCACAACCGATTTTACGCTGATCGCCGTTGCCGAGGAGAACGGCGAACTTGTACTGCGGCGGCTGGCGGTGGGCAATCACACACTGGTCGGTGGCGACAATATGGACCTGGCGCTGGCGTTCGCATCCAAGTCGGCCTTCGCCGCCAAGGGGCAGGAACTCAACCCATGGCAATCGGTTGCGCTGTGGCACTCGTGCCGAAATGCCAAGGAGGCTTTGCTGGGACACAATCCGCCGGAGAAGCATCCTGTGACGATCCTGGGGAGGGGCTCGAAGCTGATTGGCGGCACGATCTCGGTCGATCTGACACGCGAGCAAGCGCTGCAACTTCTGTTGGAAGGCTTTTTCCCGGCCTGCGACCTGTCGGCCAAACCGGAAAGGCGACGCGCTTCCGGCTTTCGCGAGATCGGTTTGCCCTTTGAAACGGACACCGCCATCACCCGCCATCTTGCGGCGTTTGTTTCGGCCAACCTCTCCTCGCAGCCGTCCGAAAGGGGAAGTGCGCAGGCTCCTTCGCACATCCTGTTCAACGGGGGCGTGTTCAAGTCCGAGCAGTTCCGGCAACGGCTGATGGAGGTTCTCCAGAACTGGTTTCCGCAACGGCAGCCAAGGGCGCTGGAGGGACATCACGACCTGGATTTCGCCGTTGCCAAGGGCGCGGCATATTACGTCGCGGCCAAGGAGGGCAGGGGCGTGCGAATCCGAGGCGGAGCAGCGAGGTCGTATTACATCGGCATCGAGACCGCCGGACTGGCGATTCCCGGCGTGCCCCGGCCGTTGAAGGCGCTGTGCGTCGTGCCTCAAGGCATGGAAGAGGGCACGGAAACCGACGTACCAGCCGATGAAATCGGAGTGGTCGTGGGCGAGAGCACCAATTTTGCGTTCTTCGCGTCATCGTCCCGTAAGAATGACCGGCCGGGCGATGTGTTGGAGACTTGGAAGGACGGGGAACTGACGGAAACGGACCCCATGGTGGCGACCTTGCCGGCGGCCGAGGAGAACGAGGACGGCTATGTGCCGGTGAGGTTCAGGTCTCGAATAACGGAACTGGGGGTGTTTGAGCTTTGGTGCGTCAGCGGCATCTCGAAGCATCAATGGAAGCTGGAGTTTTCCCTGCGGGAGTCGGGCGAGGGATGATTCGTTAAACCTCCGGGCGCGGCTTGTCCGATATTCTCAACGGCGACTGTGCTGCGTCGCATGGTCGTCCTCGGGAATACTACCCGCCAACCACAAGCCAAGGGGCGAATTGCGCCATGGATGCGCGCGGGCAACAAGGCAAAGGAGTCGCCATGAATGGATTGATCAAATGGATCGTGGCCGGTGCCATCGGCCTCTCGGCCGGCACAGTCGTCGCAAGGACCGTTCAGCATCGAACCACCACAAACAAGACCAAACCGGTCTCGGCAATGGTGTCATCGACGCACAAATCGACCACCAGTACGGCCAAGAAGCTGGCAACCAACACCAGCGGCAAGAAAGCCGTCGCCACAACCAGCAAGACCACACCCGCAAAGACCACGGCGAAGAAAACCACTCCCAGCAAGCTCTCGGCCACCACCAAGAAGGCCACGCCAGTCAAGGCGACCACCAAGGCCCCGACCAAGTTGACCACCACGAAGACCCCGGCGAAGAAGACCACAGCCACGCCGGCCAAGAGCTATACGCAGCCGCTGCCACTCAAGAGCAGCACCACCCCTTCCCGTGACAAGATGCCCTGGGTCTACTGATTCGTCGTGGAAGGACAATCAGACGAAGAATCGGAACCGGCCAATGCTGGTTCCGATTCTTCTTTTTTTGCATCGAGGCAGAGCTCGGCGATGTGCGTCACTCACACACCACGCGGAAGCCCACGTTGAACACCCTCTGCCACGGCTGGTAACCCCAGCGGGCGGCGCTGCGGGCTCGGGCGGGAAGATCAAACCAGGAACCGCCGCGGACGATGCGCCGGGAGTCGCCGTAGGCGGAGGCGGTCCATTCGGCAGCGTTGCCGTGCATGTCGTGGAGATTCCATGCGTTGGGACTGTAACTGCCGACGTCGGCAGCGACGAGATGGCCGTCGTTAAAGCGGGCATCGCGTGCAGCGATGTCGGGAGCCTTGGGCCGCCAGCCCTGCCAAGCCAGATCGCGGATGCTCGTGTCCGCAAGATTCGCAAACGGAGCGAAGTTGGTGTTTGTGTCTCCATAAGAGAACGGCGTATCGGCGCCGGCGCGGCAAGCCCACTCCCATTGCTGCTCGGTCGGCAGCGTGAACTGCCGGCCGGTCCTGGCTGACAACCATTTGCAGAACTCGTTGGCCTCATCCCAGGACACGCGCACCACGGGCTGTTTGGGACCATTCAGCGACCAGCCGAGATAGTCCTGGCTGAAGATCCAGGATGAGCGGTGCTCGAACCCGCTATCGTGGCCGGGGTCGAAGCGGGCATATTGCTCGTTGGTGACCTCGAACCGGCCCATCCAGAACGGGCGACTGATCTTCACCACCTGTGGCTCCTCGTCGATGGAACCATTGGCGTCACCCATGATGAACTGCCCATCGGGGATACGGACAAGTTCCAGTTTGACTCCTTTGCCCAGATCGAACGACTGCCTGACCGGACTGAGCGCAGTCTGTCGGCGCACGGCTTCGCCTCGCTCGAACGGATAACCGGAGACGCGGTCGACAGCCCGCTCGCGCTGCGAGGGCAATGCCGCTTTCGGAACAGGTGGGATCGCGGGCAGCCCTCCCGGAAGCAGCGGGAGGACAATGACCTGCTCCGGATCCTGCGCCAGTCCGCCGTAAAGCTGTTGCAGTTCCTGCCTGCGCTCACACTGTCTGGCGCCGATCTTCGTCAGTTCCCTCCATGTGCCATGGCACGGCGCGTTGAGGTCGACCCATGTGGCCAGCCGCTCGATGGCCTCGGCGTCCAGTTGCACGCCATGGTGCCCCTTTTTCAGCATACGGAACAGCTCGGAGGTGTCGGAGTGGAATTCCATGGGCGACAGCGCGTGCAGGTCGCTCTCGAGGCCGCCCACGCGGACGTAGCGGCGCAGTTCGATGTAGCTGGGTTCGAAGATGCCGCCATATTTGCCGAGCAACTGCTCACGCGGAACGCCGCGGATGACCTCGCCGTTGGGTTCGCCCTTGTAGCAATGGAAGAACCCCTGCTCGGCTCGCAGATCGACGGGCTTGCTGCCGTCGGGCCGGGGCTGGCCGTTGTGGCAATCCACGCAATAGCGGTCCACGACCGGCTGCACCTCGCGCTTGAAACTGAAGCCACGCGGCGGGCCGAACCACGGCTTGATCACCTGCGGGCCGCGCATCATGGCGGCCGTCTGCCTGACGGGCGGGGCGGCCAAGCGATTGTCGTGACAACCGGCGCAGCTCAAAGTCTCGCCGGGCATGGCCGTCATCCAGCTGCGCATAAGCTGCACGGCCTTGCCTTCGGCATCCAGCGGCTGAACAGTGAACGGCGTCTTGGCCGGAACGCGGAAATAGGCTGAGCCATCAGCTTCCACATCTACCGTCCCGAGCACACGTTTGACCTCCCACGGCCCATCGGCGCCGACGCGGTGGTCGATGCCGGCGATTCGCTGATAGGCGAAGTGATACGCGACCACGCGCATCTTCTTCACCGTCCCGCGCGGAACGCCGGTCATGGCCGGGCCGTGATACACATCCTGCAAATACACCAGCGCCTCGGTCGCCTCGGGCACGATGCGTTCCGGAATCACCGGAGGGGTCTTCGTTCGCCGCAGCGGAATCGGATAGAGCAGCGCCTGTCCTTCGATCTCCTTGATCAGCGTCATGTTGTCGAACGTATCCACCAGGTAGATGCCCCAGAGCGAATCCGGGGTCGGCTTGGCGGCCACGATGAAATGCTTGTCGCTCAGCGGATAGGGATGCAGGAACTTGGGCCAGCTATGCTCGGTCAGCTTGTCCTCGATCAGCGGCTCGACCTTCTTGCCCCGGCCGGGGATGCGCTGCACGACGCCATCGGCCTCGAAGTGCGACTTGCCGGGGTCGAACAGCACCAGTTCGCCCACGCGGCCGACGTGGTGGCCGGTGACAATGCCGACGACCTTAGTCGGGTCGTTGGGAATCGGCCGGGCGTAGAAGATGGCGTTGGGCCAGTAGGAGTTGGCGCCGTAGAGCTCCATCTGGTTGGTGCCGTCGGGGTTGCAGGTGAAGAGCATGCGGTTCCAGACATGCGGTGTGTCGGTGTAGTCCCAGCGCATGTACATGATCCGGCCGTCGTTGGTCACTGTCGGGCAATAGTCGTGATCCTGTTCAAAACAGATCTGACGGATGCCGGTTCCGTCATGGTTCATGGTGTACATCATGCCGACGATCACGCCGGCGTTGCAGGGCACGCCCTGGAAGCAGGCAGTTGAGAGAAACGCGATCTTGCCGCTGGGCAGGTAGGTCGCATCGTAGTAATGCACGTCCGGCTGATCGCCCGGCGATAGTTGCTTCACCGACCTGCCGTCTGCGCTGGCCTCGAACACATGCCACTTGTCGTGTGTCCCCGGCATGGAGAAGAGCATCCGCCCGGCGTCCCAGTGCAGCACCAGGTCGTTGATAAGCTTGGGCTTGTCCGGTTTATACAGCGTCTTGACCTCGCCGGTCTTGAGCGACACGGTGGCGATTTCGTTCTCCCAGCCGAAATAGCGGTCGATGTCGGGATCATGCTTGGACGACTGCCGCGGCAGGCCGATGTATTCGCCAAGCCCGTAGCCCGTGCCAATGGGCATGCGCGGGTCGCCGTCGGGCGTACGATTCACGACGAGGATCTGGTCGAAGTTCAGAAGTGGATTGGCCAGGAGGGCCTCGCGCTGGAGGGCGTCGTATTGTGTGAGGGCTTGCTCGATGGCCAGCTTGCTCTCGTCGCTCAGCGGTTCATCACTGGCTATCCGGAGGATCGACAAGATCTTCGATAATCGTTCGAGGAACTCGCCGCCACGGGTATATTGCCTGGCATATGTCAGAGCCAGATCCTCGATGGCATCGGCCAGAGGACGAGTATTCAGGGTTTTGGCACGCAGAACCTTCTCGTTCAGTTCCATCGCGCGCAGGCCGGTGGCATCCATCTCCACCCATTGCTGCACCCTGGGCCAGGTCAGTGGGTCGATTCTCCATCCCTTGGCCTGGGCTTCGGCGACGAACTTCTCCTCAACCAGTCTTCCCAGCCAGTTGTGAATGGCCCATTTCTGTTCTCGCCGCGACTTTTCGTTGGAGAAATCCCGGGCCAAAAGTCGCCAGAGGTCGATCCTCGCTGCGCCAAGCTCGTTGGCGACGACAAAACGCACCGCGCCCCTCCCGCCGACCCAGTCGTCAATGCCGATTTGGCATTCCAGTACCGTTGCCGTGCCATCCAACGGCACGAAGAGCTTGCTCACTTGGTTCGGATAGACATGCAGACCGCGATCATAGGTTGTGCCCGCGATCTTCAACGGTCCGCTCACGCCGCTCTTGAGGTTCACATCGATGCTAAGCTGGCCTTCAAGGAGTTTGATCCCTTTGATCTCGCCGACGCGCATTCGCGACCCGTCTTTACGCACCAACACCGGATCCGCCCATGTTGCCGCTCCGTATACCACATCCGGCGCGCCGAGAACGTAGAGGTAGAGTTCGCTTCGGCCGGAGATATCCACGATAAACGGCCTGGCCTTGTCGCCTCCACGAATGCC
>CAYSSA010000114.1:5776-6451 GCA_964433485.1 uncultured Tepidisphaeraceae bacterium
GCAGCAGGATCGGTTGCCCCGCTTGCGCACGAGCCATCGCCTCGCGCGACGCCGCCATCGTCTCGATCCACGTTCCTTTCTTCACATACCACGCTGGATCTGTCGCAGGCTTGCCCGCCCCTGAACAGGTTAGAACCAACACCATCACCCCACACCAGCGCAGCATCATGGTTCTCGACATGGAAACACCTCACAACGTGTCGAAGATTCTTGACCGTCCGTTGTGCATTATGGCACCATGCAAACAGAGTGCAAATTTGGGGTGAACCACGGTGGTTACGTGATAGGGTTCCGATCGGCCATGCGGAGCGAAGCCCGGCATCTCTATGTTCCAGCCTGTCGCGTCCGCGAATGACCACCCGTTGGTCAGTCATTGGGAGATTCCGCGATTCGCTCGGAATGACTCTCCAAAAGCCAACGATCGACATCAACGGTCGCCGACGCTGCAAATGGGCGGGGCCTACGCAGCCCGATTTGCCATCGGCCGGATTGAGAATAGACTTCTGCGGCCCATGGTATTCCTGACGTGCCTGTTTCTCGCGGGGGTGTTCGACGTCCTGTGGTGGCGTCTGGCCAATCTGAGGCTGCGCGCCGCGGCGGTCCGGCCTGTGTTGCGATGGGCATTCTCGACATTCATGGCGTTGCAGTTCGGCTGCTATCTCCTGATTGTCGGCA
>CAYSSA010000114.1:6568-6877 GCA_964433485.1 uncultured Tepidisphaeraceae bacterium
CACATGGCGGCTGAGCAAAGCAGTCGTTGGCTTCCTGCGACGTTGTTTCGAGACATCCGGACCTTCGGCCACGCCCAACTCATCGCCTCCACCGGCCACCGCCGCGCCCTCGCGCCGGGCACTGCTGCGCGCCGGCGTTGCCGCGGCGCCGCCCCTGGCGGGGCTTGGCACGGCCGCTTTTGCGGTGTGCCAGCAGGAACTCTTTGAGGTGATCCGCCAGGATGTGCCTGTGTGCGGGCTGCCGCCGGAACTGGATGGCCTGCGAATTGCTCATGTCAGCGACACTCATGTCGGCAAATTCACCAGCGC
>CAYSSA010000114.1:6901-15481 GCA_964433485.1 uncultured Tepidisphaeraceae bacterium
GGTGAACGACCTCGACGCCGACCTGGTGGCGTTTACCGGCGATCTTCTCGATCACTGGATGGCCATGCTCGATGACAGCATCGCCCTGATCCGCTCGTTCCGGTCTCGCCATGGGACGTTCCTCGTCGAGGGCAACCACGACATCATGGACGATCACGAGGGTTTTGAGTCGGGCGTGCGAGAGGCCGGCCTGCGGCTGCTGCTGAACGAATCCGCCAAGCTGGACATTCGCGGCAGGAAGGTACAGATTCTGGGCATTCGCTGGGGTAGACCCGGCAACCGACTGCCCCTGTTCGATGAGCATTTTGCCGAAACCCTGCCCCTGCGTGATCCGGCGGCGTTCCCGATTCTGTTGACTCATCATCCACACACATTTGATGCCGCGGCTGAAGCCGGGCTGCCACTGGTGTTGTGCGGGCATACCCACGGCGGGCAGATCATGATCACGCCCAGGATTGGTCCAGCCAGACTGATGTACAAGTACATTTCCGGCCTTTATCACCGAAACCGGACATCCCTGGTCGTTTCCAACGGCGTCGGCAACTGGTTTCCGCTGCGCATCAATGCACCGGCGCAGTTGGCCGAACTGACATTGCGACGGCAGACATAGCCGAAGTGCAACCCCCGCAATGCGGACTCCCCTATCCAGGTTCATGTGCTAGAATGTGGTTGGCATGGCTGTTGGACGCATTTTCAACATCCAGCGGTATTCGCTGCATGACGGCCCGGGAATCCGGACGACGGTGTTCCTGAAGGGTTGTCCGCTGCGCTGCTGGTGGTGCCACAATCCCGAAAGCCAGGATATGCGTTCGGAAGTGACATTCATCGCCGGCCGCTGCGTCGGTTGTGACGCCTGCCGCGATGTATGTCCACTGCACGATCCGGTGTTTGACCGGGGTAAAGATCCTGATGCCGACCGATGCATCCGTTGCGGGCAATGTGTGACCGCCTGCCCCGCCAACGCCCGTCAATTCCTGGGACAGCGGATGACAGCGGGCCAATTGCTGGACGAGATTCTGCGCGATGAACTTTTTTGGGATGAATCCCATGGAGGCGTCACCCTGTCGGGCGGCGAACCGCTCGCCCAGCCGGAGTTCGTGCTGGAAACGCTGGCGCTGCTGCACAGGCGAGGAGTGCGCGTGGCCCTCGATACGTCCGGATACGCGCCTCGGCAGACCCTGCTGGCAACCGCACCGATGACCGACCTCTATCTGTATGATATCAAACTGCTTGATCCGCGTCTGCATGAGCTATACACCGGAGTGCCGAATCGGCCGATATTGGACAATCTCGCCGCTCTGGCCGCGGTCCATGACAACATCTGGCTCCGGGTTCCGATCATTCCCGGAATCAACGATCTTCCGGATGAACTGGCCGGCATTGCCCGACTGGCCCGCTCGCTGCCGGCCGTGAAACAGGTCAATCTGTTGCCGTACCACAATACCGCGTGCCACAAGTTCGGTCGGCTTGGCCAGACCAGCCGTGTCGAGCATGTGAGGGCGCCGGACGAATCCGCCATGGCGGCGGCCGCCCGACCGTTTCGTGAACAGGGAATACTGACTTTCGCAGGTGGATAAGACATGACTCCCCGCACCGCCGAGCTACGCCGTCGCAGTCTGGAAGCCCGCCCGTCCATTTCGGCGGAGCGAGCGCTGCTGGTCACCGAGTTCTATCAGCAGAACCAGGGTTTGTTCTCCATCCCGGTGATGCGGGCAAGGAACTTCCTGAATCTCTGCGAGAAGAAGAGCATCTGGATCGGCGAAGATGAACTCATCGTCGGCGAGCGCGGCCCATATCCCAAAGCCGTACCGACTTATCCCGAACTGACCTGCCACAGCGTCGAAGACTTGCGCATCCTCAACAGCCGGCCCAAGACCAGCTACGCGGTGTCGGATGGCACGATCCGTGTCTACGAGGAGAAAGTCATCCCCTTCTGGCGCGGCCGCAGCCTGCGCGACCGTATGTTCGGCATGTTGCCAAAGGACTGGCACGAGGCTTATGACGCCGGACTCTTCACGGAGTTCATGGAGCAGCGGGCACCGGGACACACGGTGCTGGATGACAAGATCTATCGCAAGGGGATGCGGGACTTCAAGGCCGACATCGCCCGGGCGATCGCCGCACTCGACTATCTGAACGACGAGGATTCGCTTGCCAAACGCGAGCAACTGATCGCCATGGATATCTCGGCCGACGCCGTGATCGTATTCGCCCGGCGGCACGCGGATCTGGCCCGCAAGCTGGCCGGAGACGAGAGCGATCCCGGACGCAAGGCCGATCTGCTGCGGATCGCGGCGGTCTGCTCGCGTGTGCCGGAGTTCGCTCCGCGCGATTTCCACGAAGCCCTTCAGTATTACTGGTTCTGCCACCTGGCGGTCGTCACCGAACTCAACGGCTGGGATTCGTTTTCGCCCGGACATCTCGACCAGCACCTCTGGCCGTTCTATCAGCGCGGATTGCGGGATGGCTCGCTCACACCCGAGTCGGCGCGGGAGTTGATCGAGGCTTTCTTCGTCAAGTTCAACAACCATCCCTCACCGCCCAAGGTGGGCGTGACGGCGGCCGAGTCGGGAACCTACACTGATTTCGCGAACATCAACCTTGCCGGGCTGCTGCCCGACGGCTCGGACGGCTCCAACGAGCTCACCCACATGCTGCTGGACGTGATTGACGAAATGCACCTGCTGCAGCCGTCCAGCAATCTGCAGTTGTCGCGCAAGACGCCGGATGCGGTGTTGAAACATGCGTTGCGCGTGATCCGCAACGGCTACGGCTTCCCGTCGATCTTCAACGCCGACGCGGTGGTGGCGGAACAGCTTCGCCAGGGCAAGAGCGTTGAAGACGCTCGCGCCGGCGGCTGTTCCGGATGCGTCGAAACCGGCGCCTTCGGCAAAGAGGCCTACATCCTCACCGGCTACTTCAATCTGCCCAAGATACTCGAACTGCCGCTGCACGACGGCCGCGATCCGCGCACCGGGCGGCAGCTTGGCCCGCGGACCGGCGCACCGGAGGCTCTGGCGGATTTCGACGCCCTCTTCGACGCCTTCAGCCAACAGGTGCGGTATTTCGTTGATGTGAAGATGCGCGGCAACCGGATCATCGAGCAGATCTACGCGAACATGATGCCGGCGACTTTTCTCTCGCTGATCACGGATGACTGCATTGCCAAAGGCAGGGACTACAACGCCGGCGGCGCTCGCTACAACAACTCCTACATCCAGTTCGTGGGCATCGGGAGCCTGACCGACAGCCTCGCCGCCATCCGGCAGTTGGTTTTTGACGATGCCCAGATCACCCTGCCGGAGCTCGTCGAGACGCTCGGCCGCGACTTCGACGGATCGGAACCGCTTCGGCAGCGAATGCTCCACCGCACCCACAAGTACGGCAACGACGACGACTACGCCGATTCCATCATGAAGAGAGCCTTCGACCTGCTGTTCGACACGCTCGATGGCCGGCCGAACTGCAAGGGTGGGGCCTACCGGGTGGAGATGCTCCCCACCACCTGCCACGTCTACTTCGGATCGGTAACCGGGGCGCTGCCGGACGGGCGCAAGGCCGGACTGCCGCTGTCCGAGGGCATCTCGCCGGTTCAGGGCGCCGACCGTCGAGGCCCGACGGCCGTCATCCGCTCGGCGGCCAAGATGGACCATCTGCGCACGGGCGGCACCCTGCTGAACATGAAGTTCACGCCGGCGTTGCTCGCCGACGAACCGAGCATCGAACGGCTCGCCTCGCTGGTGCGCGCCTATTTCCGGATGGACGGACATCATGTGCAGTTCAACGTGGTGAAGGCCGATGCGCTGCGAGAGGCCCAGCGCAATCCGGATGCCCACCGCGACATGATCGTGCGGGTGGCGGGGTACTCCGACTATTTCTGCGATCTATCCACGGCCCTGCAGGACGAGATCATCGCCAGAACCGAGCACGAGGGGTTCTGAGGCGCTATTTTGCGGCGGCCCCAAGCATTCCCAGTTGCCACATGACGAACATGCGGCGATCCGTTTCGTCCCGCAACCTCAGCGACAACGGCTTGCCCTGACCGTGGCCGGCATCGCGATCGACCCACAGGAGGACCGGCGAGGTTGCAGGAACCGACGCGGTGTTCGCCTGCAGTATCGCGGCCATCTTCCGCGCGTGGCAGGGATGCACGCGGGAATCGTTTTCCCCGGCGCCCAGGAGGACGGCCGGATACTTCACGCCGGAGCGGACATGGTGGTACGGCGAATACTTCAACAGATACTCAAACTGACGCGGATCCTCGGCCGAACCATATTCCGGAATCCAGTACCGCGCCATCAGAAAGCGCTGATAGCGCAACATGTCCAGCAGCGGCACATCGCAGATCGCCGCCCGGAACAGCTCGGGGCATTGCGTCATGACCGCCCCCACCAGCAGCCCGCCATTGGAACCGCCGGAAATGGCAAGCTTGTCCGGACTGGTGTGTCCCGTGCGGATGAGGTACTCGGCCGCACTGATGAAGTCGTCGAAAACGTTCTGCTTTTTTTCGAGCATTCCGGCCTTGTGCCAGGACTCGCCGTATTCGCCTCCGCCGCGCAGGTTTGGAATCGCCAGCACGCCCCCCGCCTCGAAGAACGGAAAATAGGTGGCGCGAAATCCCGGCATCATACTGATGTTGAAACCGCCATATCCGTAGAGCAACGTCGGGTTGCGCCCGTCCAGCCGGATTCCCTTCCGGTGTACGATGAACATGCTGACCTTAGTGCCGTCCTTGGACGGGTACCACACCTGCCGCACCTCGACCAGTTCGGGATCCACCGGCGCTTCCACGCGATGCCAGATTTCCCGGCCTCCCGCCGGCAACTGGAACCGATAGATCGTCGGCGGCATGTTGAAGCTCGTGAAGGATAGAAAGCCTTCGTTGGAATCCTCCTCGACGCGCAGCGATGCGGATCCAAGCCCCGGCAGGTCCACCACGCCGATGGGCGTCCCGTCACGGCGCATCAGTTCGATCTGCGAGCAGGCGTTCCTCTCATACTGAAGCACAAGGAAATCGCGGGAGGCGTCGATTGACTTGAGCGTGGCGTCCGGGCGCTGCGCCACCAGTTCCTTCCAGCCGGACCGGCCTGGGTTTCTCATGTCCACGGCCACCAGTCGCCCGTTCGGCGCATCAACCGTCGTCTGCATGTAGAGCGTGTCGCCGAGGATGATTCCCGTATTGCGGGAGTCAATGCCGGCGACGATCTCCCGCCGCTCAAATGCGCCGGTGGCGCGCCACTTTTCCAGATCGACCGCCCAAAGATCGTTGCTGCGCGTGCCGGTGTAATATCCCAGCGCCATCCAGCGGGCGCTGCGATCCAGTGTGAACTCGGGACCGTAGGTCGTGGCCAGCGGGCCGGTCTTGTATTGCTCGAACAGCACGGCGTCGTTCGCGGGGTCATCCCCGAGCTTGTGGAAACAAACCTGTTTTGAATAGGGATCCTTCACCTCCCGCAGGCGAGAGTAGAACACCGACCTGCCGTCCGGAGACCATTCCAACTCGCTGATCTTCGACCGCAATTCGTCCGGCAGCCATTGACCCGTCTCCACATCCAGAAACCGGGCGACAGCGTTTTCATCGCCCGCGCGATAGACCGCAAAGGCCAGCAGGCGGCCGTCGTGGCTGGGGACATACCACGCCAGCGTCAAGAGGCCGTCCTTGTCCAGGGCGTTCGGATCCAACAACAAACGCGACTCTCCGACAGTGCCCTGCCGGACATACAGCGCGGCCTGGTTCTGAGAGCCGTCACGACGGGTGTGAAAATACCGCTGGCCACGGACCACGGGCACCCCCATCGCGGGAACCGTCATCAGTTCCCGCAGACGAGCCTCGACGGCGGCGCGGCCGGGCAGGTGGTCCAGGACCGAACGCGTGTAGGCGTTCTGGGCATCGGTCCAGGCGGCCACCTCGGCGGTCATTTTGCCCTGCTCGTCGCCTTCGAGCCAACGATAGGGATCGACAATCCGCCGGCCGTGCAGCGTTTCCGTCACCGGCCGGACGGCCGTCGCCGGAACGGCAACCGGTTTACCCGCGCAACCTGATGACAGGATCAGCAATCCGACGAGGCAAAGCCTGAGTTTGCTCACGAGGTTCTCCATTGTTGGCAATACAATAGGCTTGGCGACACACGCCCGCCAGCTTTCACGCAGACAACTGGCCCATGGCTCACACCTCGCGCTCCACCGCCACGGCGATGCGACGAATGACTTTCATCATGTCGGCGAACTGCGTGGGGGTGATGGACTGAGCGCCGTCGGTCAACGCGTGTTCGGGATCCTGGTGTACCTCGACGATGATCCCGTCGGCGCCGGCCGCCACCGCCGCCCGGCACATCGAATCGACCAGGTATCGCTTGCCGGTGCCGTGGCTCGGATCGACGACCACAGGAAGGTGACTGACGCGGTGAATGGCGGGGACCACCGCCAGGGGCAGGGTGTTGCGGACGTATTCCTCGAACGTCCGAACGCCCCGTTCGCAGAGGATCACGTTGGTGTTGCCGCGAGCCATGATGTACTCCGCCGCCAGGAGGAACTCCTCGAGGGTGGCGCTGAGACCGCGTTTGAGCATTACCGGCTTGGGCTGTTCGCCGACCTTTGACAGCAGATTGTAGTTCTGCATATTGCGGGCGCCGATCTGCAACACATCGGCATACTCCGCCACCAGGGACACCTGATCGATGCTCATCACCTCGGTGACGATCGCCAGACCGGTCTGCTCGCGCGCTTCGGCCAGATACTTCAGTCCCTCCTCGGCCAGACCCTGGAAGGCATAGGGGCTGGTGCGCGGCTTGAACGCCCCGCCGCGCAGGCCGACGGCGCCCGACGCCTTGACCATGTGGGCGATCTCGATGATCTTGGCACGATCCTCGACGGAACACGGGCCCGCGATCACACCCACCCGTTTGCCGCCAACGCTGCCGCCCAGCCGCCCGCCTAGGGAGATCACGCTGCGTTCTTTCTTGACCTCGGCCGAAGCCATCTTGTACGGCGCCAGGATGGGAACCACATTGTCCACACCGTCGAGCGTCTCGAAGACGGTCCGGTCCTTGTGGCGGTCGTCGCCGATCACGGCCACCACGGTTCGCTCGGTTCCGACAATCACATGATCCTTCAGCCCCATTTCCCGCACCCGCTTGACCACGTTGTCCACCTGGCTCTGCGAAGAACCCAGTTTCATTACCACGACCATGACCAATCTCCTTTGCGCCATGCGGTGAGCCGGTTGATCCAGAGCACCGTGGCAAGTTCCAGCAACCCATCCGGCCAGGAGCCAGACACCAGAAACAAGAAACCCCGGGAACCGCATCCCGGGGTTGGAAATCTTTGCCGAAAGATGAGCCAACTCAGGACGCGACCTGGGCCGCCGGATAAAAATACCCGGTAAACCAGAACCCAAATCCCGTGAACAAAGTGCTCATCAGTAATTAAACTCTAGCACGATCAGTCCGCCAGTCAAGACAAACGTCCGCCCTTGTCCAACCGCAACATCGCCTCTAGCATCTTCCGCGGTGGCCAGTCCACGTTCATTATGCGGCAGGAATACGACATCATCGTGGTCGGCGGCGGACATGCCGGCGCCGAAGCGGCCTGGGCCGCCTCGCGGCTCGGGTGCAGGACCGCGCTGATCACCCTCGATCCGGGACGCATCGCCCAGATGTCCTGCAACCCGGCCATCGGCGGGCTGGCCAAGGGGCAGATGGTCCGCGAGATTGATGCGCTTGGCGGACTGATGGGAATCGCCACCGACAACACCGGCATTCAGTTCCGGATGCTGAATCTCTCCAAAGGTCCGGCTGTCTGGGGCCCCCGCGCGCAGGCCGATAAGTATCGTTACGCCAAAGAGGTTCAGCGGCTGCTGGCCACCTGCCCGAACCTGAGGATCATCACAGGCGAGGTATCCGGCATATTGACCACGCCGGTCGGCGATGGCAACCGGACCGGAGAACGACCAGTCGATCACGACGGCCCGGTGGGCGGACATGCAACCGCGGCGCGGTCCCGCGTCTCGGGGGTCGGGCTTGCCGATGGAGGGCGGCTATCTTGTCGCGCGGTGATTGTCACTACCGGTACATTCCTGCGCGGACTGATGCACACCGGCGAAAGCAAGACCGAGGGAGGCCGGTTTGGCGAAGCCGCGGCGAAGGGACTCTCGGCCAGCCTCGCCGAGCTCGGTCTGGAGATGGGTCGGCTCAAGACCGGGACTCCGCCCCGCCTCCACCGCGACAGCATCGACTTCTCGCGGTTCGACGCTCAACCGGGCGACGAAGTCCCCCGGCCGTTTTCGTATCTGAATGAATACAGCGCCGGATACCCGGCATCCGGTCCGACCTGGCAGCCGCCGCTCCCGCAGGTTCAGTGCTATCTCTCGGCAACCAACAAGATCATCCACGAAATCATCCTGGCCAACCTGCATCGCGCGCCCATGTATTCCGGTCAGATTCAGTCTGTGGGTCCACGATATTGCCCGAGCATCGAGGACAAGGTCGTGCGATTCGCCGACAAGACGTCGCACCATATCTTCCTTGAGCCGGAAAGCCTGGACACTCCCGAGATCTATTGCAACGGCATCTCCACCAGCCT
>CAYSSA010000115.1:0-430 GCA_964433485.1 uncultured Tepidisphaeraceae bacterium
AAGACGTTCGTCGGCCCGGTGGAGGAGAGCGCGACGCAGGTCTACCTGCGCCCCGAGACGGCGCAGGGCATCTTCGTCAATTTCAAGAACGTCTGCGACTCGACGCGCATCAAGGTGCCCTTCGGCATCGCGCAGATCGGCAAGGCGTTCCGCAACGAGATCACGCCGAAGCAGTTCATCTTCCGCTCGCGCGAGTTCGAGCAGATGGAGATCGAGTTCTTCTGTCATCCGAGTACCAGCCAGGAATGGTACGCCAAATGGCGCGATGAGCGCTTCAACTGGTATCGCAAACTGGGGATCAAGAGCGACAAGCTCCGTCTGCGCGAGCACGGCAAGGAGGAACTTTCGCACTATTCCTGCGGCACCAGCGACGTGGAGTACCTGTTCCCCTGGGGCTGGGGCGAACTTGAAGGCATCGCCCACCGCGGGG
>CAYSSA010000115.1:450-14779 GCA_964433485.1 uncultured Tepidisphaeraceae bacterium
GGGACTACGACCTCCAGCAGCACATCAAGTTCAGCGGCAAGGATCTCTCCTACTTCGACGACGAGAAGAAAGAAAGATTCGTTCCGCATGTCATCGAGCCGTCGGCCGGCGCCACTCGATCGCTCCTGGCGTTCCTCTGCGAAGCGTTCGAGGAAGAGAAGATCGTCGATGAGGAAACCAGGAAGGAAGATGTTCGCACGGTCCTGCGGTTCCACCCGCGATTGGCGCCGGTGAAGGCAGCCGTTTTCCCACTGGTCAAGAAGGACGGGATGCCCGAGAAGGCAATGGCGATCTACAAGGATCTCCAGAAGCACATGGCCGTTTTCTACGACGAAAAGGGCGCTGTCGGCCGGCGCTACCGCCGTCAGGACGAGGCCGGCACCCCATTCTGCCTGACCATCGACGGCCAGACCGCGCAGGACAACACCGTGACCATCCGCGAGCGCGACAGCATGAAGCAGGATCGCGTTGCTTCAGACAGAGTATTGGCCTATCTTCTTGAGAAGCTGATGAAGTAGAATGAATGGAAGTTCTCGACGGTCGCAGGCCGCGTATCCGTCCTGGGCGCGTTAGGGCAATTTCGTCCGATCCGGCTATTCCCGGTGTCGCAGCGCTTCGAGACGTTCTTCTTCCAGAACCTTCTCGTAGTCGTCCACCGTCAGCAGCTTCTTCCGATAGACGACCATCTGCTGTGGCGGCGTTCCCGGCGCAGCCGCATCGAGCTTGATCGTGGGCAGATCATCAAAGGATAAATCGGCGCCGCTGACCCGGTCGGTGGCCACCGACACGCTGCCTCCGGGCAACACCAGCCCCGGCAGCGACGCGCCATCCCACTGCGCCTTCAGGTCGAATATCTTGGTGCGATAGCCGGCCTTGGAAACCTCTATCTTGTGGATGTCCTTGCGCTTGAGCGACACCTCGACGGGCGTGGTGTAGGTCTGATCGTTGATCTTGATGGTTGCGCCGGAGGGATCGGAATTGAACTTCATTTTCTGGCTGTCGCCGCGCAATGCGGTGGCACAACCGCCTGCGCTGATGCACAACAAGCCGAGGCACGCAAGACATGTCCATCGAGTGATCGGAGTCATGTTTCTCCATCCTTATTTTGAGGCCAAGTTCAATCTGATCGGTTCCTGTTGCCGTCGCCGGAGTTGTCCGCATGCGGCGTCAATGTCCCGCCCGCGGCTTTTGCGAACATGAACGTTCACGCCGGCGTTTCGCAACACCTGCTGAAAATCCATTACGTCTTCCGAGGAAGGCCGCCTGTAGGGCAGACCTTCCACTTCGTTATAGCGGATCAGGTTCACGTTGGCACGAATCGTGCCGCACAAGCGAGCAAGCTGGCGGGCATGTTCCGGGCCATCGTTGACACCGGCCAGCAGAATGTACTCCAAGGTTATCTCACGTCCAGTTCGATCGAAATAATAGCGCGCCGACTCCAGGATTTCATCGAGCGCAAAGTGCTCGGCCCAGGGGATAAGCTCTTTGCGGAGCGCATCCGTTGGAGCATGCAGCGAAAGCGCCAGATTGATTGGCAACCCCTCTTCGGCCAATTCCCGAATTCGCGAAGGCACTCCCACAGTCGAGAGAGTGATCTTCCTGGCTCCAATGTTAAATCCCAAGGGATCGTGCAGAATCCGCACGGCTTTCATGGTATTTGCATAATTTGCAAGAGGTTCGCCCATGCCCATCAGGACAACATGATTCACTCGCTCTTGCTCTGGCAATAACAAGAGATTCAAAGCGAACACCTGCTCGACGATCTGGCCGGCGGACAAATTCCCTTGCGAACCGCCTACGCCGCTGGCGCAGAACCGACAGCCCACCGGACACCCAACCTGTGAGCTAACACACGCGGTCAGACGATCGGCATCGGGAATCAGGACTGTTTCCGCATTTTTCCCATCTTGCCATGACAGCAGGAGTTTCATCGTGCCATCCGTCGCCACCTGATGACGAACGGTCTGTGATGATGTGAAGACAAGGTACGAGGCCAAAACCTGCCGATCTGACATGGACAGGTTCGACATTTCCTGGGGATTGACCATCAGGCGTCCGTAGACCCATTCACACACTTGCCTGGCCCGGTAAGGTTTCCAGCCCCAGGAGACGGCCATCTCCGCGAATTCGGATGGCAGCAGGTCAAAAAAACCTTTATCAGGCAATGGTGTCTTGAGTTGTGGCATACAATTTGTTAAGAGGGTACTCAGGCCGCTGGTCGGTGGAAAATGTTGGTGCCAAGGCTAAGTCGGTTATGACATTTCTACCCCTGACGTTAGCGGCCGGAAGCGAGCGTATCAATGACCGCGCCGAATATTGTTGAGACCCTCTCGGTTGGATTGTACGGCATAGAGTCGGCGGTGGTTTCCGCCGAGAAGCCTCCGATATCGCACAAGAGACCAGTCATGCTGGAGATTCCGAACAAGCCGCAAGCCGAACTCAGCGATGAGGCGCTGCTGGCCGCGCATCTCGCGGGCGACTCCGGTGCATTCGCTCGCCTCGTGGAGCGTTACCAGAGGGAATTGTTTCATTTCCTGTCCCGGTTCCTTGGTGACCGCAACCTGGCCGATGATGTTTTCCAGGAGACTTTCATCCAGGTGCATCAGTCGGCGGCGCAGTTTGATCCACACCGCAAGTTCCGCCCTTGGCTGTTCACGATTGCCGCCAATAAGGCCCGCGACATTATGCGGATGCAGCAGAGAAAACACACCAGCCCACTTGAAGCCGCAATCAATCGCGGTGACGAGGAGAGTGGCCGATTTGTCGATCTGATGCAGTCGGAAGACGTGCTCCCCGGCGCCGAGATGGAAAAGGAAGAGTTGCAGACGCTCGTCTGACAAACGGTATCCGGACTTAACGCTAATTTAAGGCAAATAATTCTGCTTGCCTATTTTCACCAGTTTTCATACAAGCAGATTGGAGAGATGCTGGGAATTCCACTGGGGACCGTCAAATCGCGGTTGCATGCAGCAGTGGCCGAGTTTGCCTCGCGATGGCAGAATCTTCGTGAGAACAAACTGCCCGCCTGAGCAGTAGTAGTAATATATAGTGCTTGTGCGTTTGTGTCGGAGTTGTCCAGATTTCACTTCAAAGGCGCTCCGACAGTGTCAAGGCCGGTTTCCGGCTTGGCATGTCATCTCTTATTGGGCTTGTGTATCCGCCCAGGAGTCGACCGAGTGTACGGCAGACAACGACGCCCCATGTCGGGCTCGGCGGCAGTGTTTGCACCGAGGCATCGGGGTGGTATTGCGACAGACGACGATGTCGCTCGCATGAAGTTGGAGAGTCTATGGTCAGACTCAAAGACGAGGATCTGAAAACCTTGGACTGGATCATGCAATCCCGTTGCAGCAGCAACTCATCCGAAGGCGCGGCCTGGGCATTGTCGGCCGGTGGAATGGACGGGGACTCGTTTGGTCGGGTCGGACGAATGCTGGATATTCTGAATCAGTGTCCCACCCACGAGCCGCCGGCCGATCTTACCCTGCGGACCATGTTGCGTATCGCGGCTCAGCAGCCACCCACGCTTGTAACGCCATCGGTCGCCGCGCCACCATCGGATGCGGCGGACGCATAACGGCGAGCGCGGGAACAAGGGCCGCCAAACATCGCGGAACAGGCGAGTGTCCAGTCAGAGCTCGACAATTGCGCGTGCATTGTTGCGGGAACGAGTGGCGATTCAATACTTCAGTACGCGGGTCTGACCTCGATTCAATTCAATAGTCAACTTCGGGCCGACGCCAATGCGTTTGCCGGTGAGCAAATCAACGACCTGGTCCCCCTGCCCGGTGTTGATTGACACGGGACCATCCTGTGTAGCGTGCAAAGCCAGAAAGCGCGCATTGGCGTAGACGACGCAATCCGTCTCTGTGAAGAGGTGAACGCCTCCGGCTCGAGCTGCCAGGCGCAGCAGTTCCGAGGTCAAGCCCGGTGGGCCAACAAACAGGGAGGTTCGCTCGGGCGTTCGTCGAATGGCAATGGCCGACGAACCGTCCGGCCATTCGGCAAGCGACTCCTCGCCTGACGCCTCCGCGAAAAAGAGCGGAGACACAACGCGTTGCAAGCCGAATGGATGACTCAGCCCCTTGCCCAAATCCGAGGGCCGTGCCCATGCTCTTACCGCCGTTGGCTTGAATTGAAAGCCGGTCAGTTGGCGCATGGCATCGAGCGAACTCCGCTCCTGGTCGAAATACCCTGGTGCATAACACCAGACGCAAACCGCGCCGCGCGTGACCGCGAGGAGTTTCTGGCGCTGTGCGGCGGACAAACGCCAGGCATTCAGAAAGACATAGACCCGCGCCTTGACCCGGCCGGCCAGGACATCGTCCAGAAGATACTGGCCGTAAGGCGCGCCAATCCGGCCCAGGGCCGCGCGGACTTCGTAGATCGCGGGCACCGTGACCGCGTGCCCGCCCGCCGCGACGCGAGACATAACCTGCTCATCAATCACGGCAGCGATCTCGGGAGAAAAAGGCTGGGACTCTCTCAGCAGCGGCACATCCAGCGCTGCCATCTCCTCCCACATGGCCGGGTCGTTGAACCACCCTGATGATCCCAGATCCATCCACCAGGTCCCGAAATGGCGCATCGATTCCTGAGCCACATTGCGGATCAACTGGGCGTTGGTCTCCTGGAGCGTGGAAACATGTTTGTCGGAGCCGGGAAACGGCTCGGATGCGAGATACGTATGGGTGTCATCTTCGTTGAGCCACAGTTTTCCGGCCAACGCAACGCTTTCGGCGGCGGTCATGGAAGGCGCGCTCTGTCCCAACCCGCGATCGAAGTACGAGATCGGCGAGCAGAGCACGTCGATGTCGGGACACTCGAGCACGCGACGCAAAGCATAGTGACCCGACACCGCCGGGCCGTTGCGAATCGCGCCAAACTCAAACACATAGCCGTAGAAAAAGACCACCAGCTTCTGCCCGCGAGAGGCCGAGCGAACCGCGTGAGCCAATTCGCGGACGCAATCCGCCATGGCCAACTGCTGGTAATCCGCCCAGTCAATCAGCGGACGTTCCGAGATCGGATGACGGAAGACTCCCGCCGGCGCCGCATGCCGGGCGAATGGCGGCGGCACAACGGCCGTATCCAATGTCGCATTCGCATCGTTCCAGGCCAGTCGCAAAGCCGAATCATCGGCATAGCGACTTCTAAGCCAAAGCCGCCAGGCTACCCGGTCGGCCGGCGAATAGCCGTTCAGCGGATTCTTCCATGTGTCCTCGTAAAACCACTCGCCCGTGTTCTGACCAACTGGATGATATCCGGCGATGTGCCGACCGAACTTCTCCTCCAGATGTTCCACCAGCGCCCTGAGGCGCTCGGCCGCATCGAGACGGTACCTGGGCGATGCGACCACGGCGTCGCCCCGGCGACCATCCTCCCACTGCATGAGTTCATCCGGGTTGGCCGCGCGCCACCAGGGCGGCGTCCCCATGCCGATGCGCGGCAACAACAGCGCATTGGGATTGGCCCGCAGGACAGCTTCGCACTGAGCGTCGCTTGTGGACCAATCCACTGATGTGCCGGGCTCCGGCCAAGGCAGATGCACCGGGAAACTCACGAAATTGACGCCCGCGCCCGCCGCCAGCCTGATCTGCGATGCAAACGCATTATCGGGACCGCCTAGATGGGTAAACTGCTGTCCCGGTCGATAGAATGCGATGGTGAGCGACCGGGCGGGCTCGGCGCGAGCGCGCAAGCTCACGCGATAACGATGGCCGGAAACGATCTTCAGACGCGGGTGGTGATAGACGTGGAAATCGGGCCATTCACCGCCATCGGGCGGATTCTTCAATGATATGCGAAGACTCGCGGAACTGCCGGGGCCAGTTCCCTCGGCTACGCGAACGACTCCCACGGTGTTCTTCGCATCCGGGGGCCAGACAGTCCAATCCCGCTTGAGACTGTCCTCCCCGCCTTCAAACGCACACAACGGAATCAAGTCCTGGCCGGAATCGAGATCGACAACGCGCACATCATCGAGAAACACCTCGCCCTGCCCCCGGCCAAATCGGAAATGCATGGTCCCATTGGTGGCCGAACCCGAAGCAGTGAATTCAAAGTCAATATCATTCCAGGTGGGAGCGACGCGAATGGGGGCTGACCCGGGCGCGCCCCAGAACATCCTCGCTCGCACCGGTTGCCCATCCACAAGGATCTGGGGCGCTCCGCCCTTGGTGTCCACGCGGACCGTCAGAGCCGATATCGGCATCGCGAGCAAGACGCCCATTGTGACAAGCAGTGACCGCAATGCACAGGCGGGTAGGTGGAACATACGCGGCGAGTATATCCGACCGATGCGCCAACGGGCGAATATCGATTGGTCTCCAGAATGCCGGTCTTCAGGCTCCGCGACCAAACAGGTCGACCGCCGTGATGACGTTGACCTTGTTCTTCTCGAGCACCCGCAGTGCCGCATCGGGATCCTCAAAACGGAAGATCAATGTCGCTTTGCCCGTCCGCGGACCATCGGTGAAGGCATACATATACTCAATCGACAACTTGTCGGTCTCGCAGGCGGCCAGGATCGCCGAGAGGCCGCCGGGCCGATCCTCGACATCCAGCGCCAACACTTCCGTCACATTTACGACAAAACCGGCCTGGGTCAACACCTCCCGTGCCCGCTGCCAGTCCTGGACAATAAGCCTGAGAATGCCGAACTGCTGGCTGTCGGCGAGGCAGAGCGTGACGATGTTGATGCCGGCCCGTGCCAGCGCGGCAATGGGCGCGTTGAGTTGCCCGGCCCGGTTTTCGAGAAAGAGCGACAGTTGGTGTATCTTCATAGTCGGCCCCAGTCCTTTACTTGAGTTCACGTTGATCGAGCACTCTGGCCGCCTTGCCCTCGGACCGGCGGATGGTCCTGGGCTCCACGAGGGTGACCTTGCAGCGGACGCCAAGCGTGTGTTCGAGCGCCTGTCCGAGTCGATTGCGCAAGCTTTCGAGTTCCCGTATCTTGTCCGACAATACCTCCGGTCCCACCTCCACCTTCACCTCCATTTCGTCCAGGCCCTTTTCCCGCGTGAGCACAATCTGATAGTGTGGTTGGGTTCCCTCCACCGAGAGCAGGGCGCACTCGACCTGGGACGGGAAGACGTTGACGCCGCGAATGATGAACATGTCGTCCGAGCGCCGGGTGATGCGGTGGATCCGCCGGATGGTTCGGCCGCAGGCACACGGTTCCTTGAGGATCCGGGTCACATCGCGCGTGCGGTAGCGGATCATGGGCATGGCCTGCTTGCTGAGCGTGGTGAGGATCAGTTCGCCCTCCTCGCCGTCGGGCAAGACCTCACCGGTCTTGGGATCGATGATTTCCGGCAGGAAGTGATCCTCGAAAATGTGCAGTCCGGCCTGGCAGCAGCACTCCGACGCCACGCCCGGCCCGATGATCTCGGAAAGGCCGTAAATGTCATAGGCGCGGATTCCCGATTCCCTCTGCATGCGTTCGCGCATGGCCTCGGACCATGGCTCGGCGCCGAAGATGCCCACGCGCAGGCGTTTGGGCCGGGAACCCATCTCGACCGCGCGCTCCCACAGATGCAGGAAATAGGAAGGAGTGCAGCAGATCGCCGTTACGTCGAAGTCCGTCAGGACCATGACCTGGCGTTCGGTATTGCCGCCCGAGATCGGGATAACGGTCGCCCCAAGGGCCTCGGCGCCGTAGTGGGCGCCCAGGCCGCCGGTGAACAGGCCGTAGCCGTAGGCGTTCTGAACGATGTCGCCGCGATGCACGCCGCAGGCGGCGAAAGTGCGAACCATGACGCTCTGCCACACGGCCACGTCGGAGTGCGTGTAGGCAACGACAATGGGTTTCCCGGTCGTGCCCGAGGATGCGTGCAGGCGGACGATCTCGTCCATCGGCGAGGCAAAAAGGCCGAAGGGATAGGTATCGCGCAGGTCCGTCTTGACAGTGAAAGGCAACTTCGCGACGTCGGACAGTTTCTCGATGTGGACGGGCTTGAGCCCTCGTTCATCCATTCGCGAACGGAACAGCTTCACATGGTCATAGGCCCGCTGCACCGTCGCCTTGAGCCGGCGAAGCTGGACTTCCTCGAGCTGTTTTCGCGGCAGATAGTCCGGGGCACTGGCCGAATGAAAACCTTCACCCATGTCATTCCAGTTGGTCAACATGCGTCATCTCCATTGGCGACGCGGAGGTGCGCGCCGCACCGATCACTGACGGGCGGTCACTGGGCAACCACGGCCCGACTTCGTCCAAGTTCAAACGCCTTCAAATTGGCCTCAAAACCCTTTTCCGGCAGCGATGCCTTCAGCGCCTCCATCCAGAGGTTCTCGGGCAGGTCCAGATGGCGGCTGAGCATGCCCATCAAGGCGATGTTCAGCGACCGTTTGCTGGGCAGTTCGTTCTCATTGACCAGCTCCGGGTGAATCAGCACCCCGCCGGCTCTGAGCGAGGGAAGGTTATTCTCCACCTGGTCCGACGAGAGCACCACCAGGAAATCTGCCTCGCCCCTTGGCACCATCGGCGAGAGCACCTTGGCTCCGAAACGCACGTCCGTCGCCACCGATCCGCCGCGCTGGGCCATCCCGTGGACCTCCGCCTTTTTGACATCCAGGCCGGCCCGGAACGCCGCTTCCGCGAGGATATCCGACGCCTTCACCACACCCTGCCCGCCAAGGCCCGCGATCACCACATTCGTCACAGATTTCTGACTCATGAATTCTCCGACAACAACTTCGTCAACCACTCCGGGCAGCGAATCGGCCGCCCGGTTCCGTCCGTCACCGCATGCACCGTGTATCCGTCGACCACCTTGGCTCCGTCCCGATGGCGAATCTCCACGTCAAACCTCACGCTCGCGCGGCCACATTGGCTCACGCGCGTACACACGACCAGCGCGTCGTCGTATCTGGCCCGGCCGCGATAATACACATGGGCCTCAACCAGCGGGAGGTAGACGCCGCGACGCTCCATTTCCGCATAGCTCACGCCCAAGGCCCGCAGCGCCTCGGTCCGGCCGCACTCAAACCACTCCAGCGCCCGCGAGTTGTAGGTTTCGCTGTAGCGAACGCGAAGTTCCGTCTTGTGGTGCGGTCGCTCTGGCGACATGCGCTGGCTCCAGGCATCATCACTCACTAAACACCGGCGGCGATTGTATCCGCAAAGAGCCATCTGGCCAGTGATTGCCGGCATGCGACAAGCTGACGAGTCCGCCGCGTTTGGGGAATGCTGACGGAAAGATGCCCCGCCGGTCACGGCTTGGCGAAGGACGAGGACATGTCAACGACCGCATCGCGTGTTTCCAGTTTTTTCTGCCCGCCGTATTTCCGCGTCATCTCTTCGAGAAACGCGTCATAGGCGGATGCATCCAGGGGCAGTTCAACGGGCTGACGCGTCACGCCCGCCATGAGGATGGCGTTGCTGAGTTCGACCTGCTTAACGCCTTCGTCGCCATCGGAGATCAGCGGTTCGTTCCTGAGGATCGCATTGACGAAGTTCTGGGTGATGACCGCATGCCCCTCGGGCTTGCCGGTCTTGTAGGGAATGTCGATGTCCCAGGCTTCGACCGTGGGGAACACGGCCGGATCCTTCTCGCGCACCTCCCGCACACAGCGACGGGTGCGTGTGAAGGTGAGCCTGCCGTGCTCGGCCACAAGTTTGCCGCGCTCGCCACAGACTTCGAGGCGATTGGTGCCCGGCGCCTCGCCGGTGGAGGTGACGAAGTGGCCGATGGCGCCGTTGTCGTACTCGAGAATGGCCGAGGCCTCGTCCTCGGTTTCGATGGGATGGGTCTTTCCGAGAAACGCGACGGCCGTGATCCTGCGGGGCATCATGCCGGCAATCCACTGCAGAAGGTCAAGATTGTGCGGACACTGGTTGAGCAGGACGCCGCCGCCCTCGCCGGCCCAGGTGGCGCGCCAGCCGCCCGAGGCATAGTAGGTCCATCCGCGGAACCAGTCGGTGACAAACCAGGAGATGCGCGTGATTTGTCCGAGGTCGCCGGAGGCAACCAGATCGCGCATCTTGCCGTAAAGGTGAGTTGCCCGCTGCTGGAACACCAGGGCAAACTTGAGGTGCGGGTGGTTCGAGTGGGCGGCGACCGTCGCCCGTGCATCGCCTACCGTGACCGCCAGCGGCTTCTCGCACAGCACATGGATATTCTTCGCAAAAGCCGCCCGGCAGATCTCGCCATGCTGAAAATGGGGCGTTGCGATGATGATTGCATCGACGGACCCCGAGTCGATCATTTCCTGATAGCCGCCGAACCGCAGGATATCGCCCTGGCCGAATCTGGCGGTCCGCGCCGGGTCCGCATCGCATACCGCGGACAGCACCGCGCCCTGAATTGTGTTCATGTATCCAATGTGATGGGAACCCATGTTCCCCAGACCCACAACACCCAATCGCACCTTGTCCATCTTTGATCTCCTGTTGCTTGCCGACACGTCTGCGCCAAGGAATAGAGTTCGCGGACCACAATGTCAATGCAATTCTCGCCGCAATTTCCTCCGCCGGACTTCTGGCGCAACCTCGGGGAGACTATGATCTGTCTATCACCATGACCGACCATTTTTCCGAAAACACCGAACAGACTCAGGAAAGCGCCGAGACGATTCACCAGCCGTCTCCGGACGCGCTGGCGAGAATCCAGCAACTGGCCAGCGATCTGATATTCGAGTTGCAGCAGCAGGCCGAGGGGGATCTCGTGGGTGAGATCGTCGAGACGGCCGTGAAACTGCTGCGGGATCAAACCAACCGCGGCGACATCAAGCTGATCAACAAGGCGATCAAGGAGATCCGTTATGCGCTGAAGGTGTTCGCCCCCTACCGCGATACGCGCAAGGTGAGCATCTTCGGTTCCGCCCGCACGCCGCAAAACGACCCGGACTACATTCAATGCGCGGAGTTCGCCCGCGAGATCGTCGCCAGGGGTTGGATGGTCATCACCGGCGCCGGCGGCGGGATCATGGCGGCTGGCCACGACGGCGCCGGCCCGGAACCTTCGTTTGGTCTGGCAATCCGCCTTCCCTTCGAGCAGAAGACGAACCAGACCATCGCCAATGACGACAAACTGATCAACTTCAAGTACTTCTTCACCCGCAAGCTGATGTTCGTCCGCTCCAGCCACGCCGTGGCGCTCTTCCCCGGCGGGTTCGGAACATTCGACGAGGGCTTTGAGGTTCTGACGCTGGTTCAGACGGGCAAGAGCGTGCCGCTGCCGATCGTGTTTGTGGACCGGCCCGGCGGAAGCTACTGGAAAGGCTGGCTCGAACCGGCTGTCAACCTGCTGCTGAAACGGAAGTTCATCAATGAATCCGACCTGGCGCTCTTCAAGATCACCAACAGCAACGAAGAGGCCATTCATGAGATCACCCATTTCTACGACAACTACCACAGTATCCGCACCGTTCGCGAAGAACTGGTGATCCGTATCCAGCGCGAGCCCGATGAGGCGCAACTGAAGATGTTGAACGCCCGATTTTCCGACATTGTTGCCAATGGCGGTTTCCGCGTCTCGGCCCCCCTGCCGCTGGAATACGATGAGCCGGCGCTGTCCCACCTGCCGAGGCTGGTGTTCAAGTTCAACCGCCGCGACCACGCGCGGCTGCGGATGTTGATTGATTGTCTCAACGATCTGTAGTGTTTGATTGGGAGGAGAAACACATGAATCTGAAGAATCTGCGCATCATCAACTTCGCGCACGAGGAAGACGGCGTGTTCACGCATGGCACGATCTCGACCCTCGATGGAGCACCGAAAGCCTCCTGGACCTTTACCGAAGACGGCAGCGAGCTCACGAATCATCTTGACGTGGATGAAAATGACTTCGACTCCCTCTGGGACGCACCGAACGAGCCTGTCTTCCAACGGCGCCAAGTGCGCAAGCCAGATATCGAACTCGATTGGTGAGACAATTATGTTGCCGGAATTGTCTTCCAGATTCGAGGCGAAGCCGGCCGATTCACATACCTCATTCCAGCAGATCAGCGCAATTCTGTATGGCTGTCGTGGCTGCGGCGCATCGAAACTACGCAGCGACCGGACTGAATCCGAGCCGATTAGAGACTGTTGAACTCATCAACGCTAATTCCCATCTCGCGAACGATGGCGCGGCGTGTGCCCTTCGGTACGCTGCCAGAAGGCCGCGGCACGGGAATGGTGAGGTTCTTCGCGGCGCAGTAGTAAACGGGGTGGCGACTGGTACGAATCTCGACGTACTCGGCGCGCACGGGTTTGTGAGCCAGTTTCCGGTATGAGACTGGAATGAGTTTAGGCGTGAACGACGGAGCGATATGTGTTCACACCAGCATAGCGGGACTTGCGGAGCTTCATCGCCCCGACCTTGCGCCTGGCTTCGAGGCAGCTTTCGATCGCCTCTACCGCGTTGCGGTAGGCTGAGCGAAGCGTCTTGCCAGAGGCGATGCATCCTGGAATGGCCGGCACCTGCGCGGTGAAATAGCCGTCCTCGTCCTCGAAGTAGTCGATCTCGAATTCGAGGTGCGCCTTCACGGGCAATACACTGTCCAAGCTCCGGTTTCATCGCAAGCAGGATCAATTGGTGATCAGTCATCAGTGATCGGTGATCGAATCGGCGGACACGGAGACCAATGGTCACGCCGAACGGTGTCCGCTTAAGCGGGCTCTACGAATTCCTTGCAGACGGACACCATTTTGCCAACTCGCACACGTCGCACTTGGGCTTGCGCGCCTGGCAGGTCTTGCGACCATGATAGATCAGCAGGTGAGACCACAGCGTCCATTGCTCGCGCGGAACCACCTGCATCAGATCCCGTTCGATCTTCACCGGATCATCGTACCGGGTCAGCCCCAGCCTTTTTGAAATCCGCCCGACATGCGTGTCCACAACCACTCCCTCATTCTTTCCAAACGCATTGCCGAGAACCACATTGGCCGTTTTGCGGCCGACCCCGGGCAGCGCCGTCAGCGGCTCCATCTCGGCCGGAACCTGACCGCCGTGCTTCTCCACCAAAGCGGCCGCCATGCCCCGCAGGCTCCTGGCCTTGTTGCGGAAAAAGCCGGTTGACTGGATGTCCTTCTCAAGTTCCGCCTGCGTCGCACCGGCAAGATCGGCCGCGCTTCGGTACTTTCGGAACAAATCCTCTGTAACGATGTTCACACGATCATCCGTGCACTGAGCGGAGAGAATCGTGGCAACCAGCAGTTCCAGTGAATTGGAATGTCGCAAGCTGCACCTGGCGTTGGGATAGGTCCGCTTCAGGACAGGCAGAACCGCCCGAACCCGCTCGATACGCTGTTGTACGGATTTTTTCGTGGCGCCGCCCATGCCTACCACCTCGGGGTAATCGCACTGCTGAATACGATGACCAGCGACAGCAGCACCAGTTGAAAGAAGATCAGGCGCACGCTTTCTCGCTGCAATTGAATGAACTGCTCACGGTAGATGTTGGCCTTCTCGGGATCGTCGGCGTTCTCAATGAACTGCTCGCGAGCCTTCCATGCCTTCGGCCAGACCACGCGGCGGTCGTATGCCAGCATGACGGCGGCTCCAACGAAGAAGCTGCATCGCGCAATGCCGGCTACACGGTTATGCCAGTTGTCGTTCATCACAAACCACTGAAGGACAAGCATCAACAGCAGCGCCCCCGCACAACAGAGTTGCGCCAGGCCGATCTGTCGAATGATGGCTCCGACGATAGTCCCGGCCAGTAGACTCGCGTGGTCATGGTCCACATTGACCGACAACACCCGCGGCAATGTGGGATCTTCTTCCCTGACCACTTGCACAATGATCGGCCAGGCGACGGCGATGAACACAAGGCTGCCAAACCAGGTGGCCAGCACGAGCCAATACACCGATTGGACGAGTTGAAACGCAGTCATCGAAGCGCATGTTACGTCCAGACACGACGGATGTCACTTGCCCGGAGAGAGCCGGCCGGCCGCCTGGCGGACTTCCGCCGGGGCCGTGTGGAGATCGGCCACGCCGCGTTGCGGCGAAGCGCCGTCTTTGATCCACCATTCGATGATCTTGACCACATCGGCCGGAAGCGGCGACTTGCCGTCGGGAGGCATGTACTCCTCATCGTCAGGAGGCAGAGTGATCCGTCGAAGCAGTTCGCTGCCGGCCGGGTCGCCGGGAATCACAGCGGGACCGGCGGTGCCGCCCTTGAGCATGGCTTGGAGACTGTCCACCCGCAGCCCGCCTTTGACCTTTGCCGGCCCATGGCATTGCGCACAGTGTTTCTCCAGCGCCGGGAAGATGATCGCGCCGTAGACGGTCGGCAAAGTCGCTGGACGCGTGGTGTTCGCCGGTCCGGTCGTCTGGGAGCCGCCCATACCCAACCGCTGCCGCAGTGCCGGCGGCAGATGTTCGGTCAGATACCG
>CAYSSA010000115.1:14817-15353 GCA_964433485.1 uncultured Tepidisphaeraceae bacterium
GGTAACCGCCAACAGCAAGGCATACAACGAGCCACACCAGCGCCGCCCCGTCGCACCCAGACGCAGCGTCCAGCAGACCATTGCCAGAATCGCCGTCAGCACGCCGGTCCACATATGCCGTGTCAGCAGATGCGTAACTTCGTACCCATCGGATAGAGCCAACAGATAGCCGTGGAGCGCCGCCCCCACCGCGGACAGGGCACCCATTGCCAGCACGAGACCTGCGGTCCGCTTCAAGTGCTCGAATCGGGTAAACAGCCCCAGAAGCTCAAACAACAGCGTCAACGGAAGCAGCACAACCGGCACATGCACGGCCAGCGGATGCAATCGCCCCAGCAGCCGCAACATTGCCCCTTTCTCCTGGCCGGCCGGGGGATAGCCGACCGCCGCGACCAGCAATGCGACCGCAACAATGGCCGTCAGTATCGCGACGGGAAGCGAGCCGGTTGGCTGCTTCGGCATTGAGTGGGCGCTGGCGGGTTCTTGGTCTGACAGGTTGTCCATAGCCTCACGGTTTGCCGGGACTCTAGGGCCTC
>CAYSSA010000116.1:0-2458 GCA_964433485.1 uncultured Tepidisphaeraceae bacterium
ACCCAGTCACGATAGGGAGCGACGTTTCGCGGATTGTCGCTGTGATAGCCGATGGAGTCGGCGTAGCGCACCAGATCCAGCCAGTAGACCGCCATCCGCTCGCCGAATTGCGGACGTGCCAGCAGTTCATCCACCAGCCGCTCGTATCGATCCGGGCGCTCGTCATCCAGAAAGGCCGAAATCTGCTTCGGTGTGGGCGGGAGACCCAGCAAATCGAGATACAGCCGCCGCACCAGGGTCCGAGCATCGGCCTCGGGGCTGGGGTCGAGCTTCTCCCGCTGGAGGCGGGCGAGGATGAAGCGGTCGATGGCGTTGCGCGTGAAACCAGGCCTGTCGGCGGCCGGACTTGCCGGGCGGGTCGCCGGCGCGTATGCCCAATGCCCCTGATATTCGGCGCCCTGTTCGATCCAGCGTTTGATCAGGTCCGCTTGCGCAGCGGTGATTTTTCTGCCGGTCTTTGCGGGAGGCATCTGTTCTTCGGGCTCGTCAGTGACCAGTCGCAGGTAGAGTTCGCTCTTTCGCGGCTCACCCGGCATGACGATGCGCGCCCCGTCCTTCTCCTTGAACAGGCCCGATCGCGTATCCAGCCGCAACCCGGCCTTGCGATGGCTTGGGTCGAATCCATGACAAGTGAAACAGTTGTCGGAGAGGATTGGGCGAATATCTCGATTGAACATCACCTTTTCCGGCGATTCTCCGGCAAGCGAGCAACAGGCCGCAACGACCATGACCGCAATCCACGGACTTTGGCGCATAACAGAATCTCCAGCCAGGCAATGGACGAGTAATGATAGGCCGGGGTTTGCGCGGGTGTCCGAATTCGCGTGCCGGTTTTTGCCACGAAGTATGCCCGCGCGCGGTATGTGTCAGTGGATGTCCTGTTTGGCCGGTTCGCGTCACCCGCGAAGGGGATGGCGCGCCGAAGCCGTGGAGCGCTATCGTGGGAATAAATATGGACAAACGAGTGAACCTGGGTCTGATCCTGGCGATTGTGTTGTGCGGGCTGCGGGCGATCGGCCAGCCGAAGGCGGCCGACGCGAACGGGGAGGCGGAAATGATCCGTATTCTCCAATCGCCGCAGAGCTCGTCGGCACAGAAGGATGAGGCATGTCAGAGACTTCGGTTGATTGGATCGGCAAAATGCGTTTCGGCCGTTTCCCCGTTGCTGGCTGATGACAATCTGTCGCATTCGGCGCGACTGGTTCTTGAGGCGATGGCCGGCCCTGAGGCCGCCCAGGCGTTGCGTGCCTCGCTGGACAAGACCAGCGGAGCGACAAAGGCGGGCATTGTTGATTCGCTGGGAGCACGGCGCGATCCGGAGTTGGCGACCGCGATCGTACCGCTGCTGAAGGACAAGGACGCGATGGTGGCATCGGCGGCGGCACTGTCTTTGGGGAGGATCGGAGGTTCACCGGCAATCCAGGCCCTTCGTGCGGCTCAGGTGGAAACATCCGGAGCGCTTCGGACGACGATGCTGGACGCCCTGCTGATGTGCGCCGATGCGCTGCTCGCCGGAGGCGATGCCGCGAGCGCCGGCACGATCTACAAAGAGGTCTTCGACGTCGGCCAGCCAGCCCAGGTGCGTGGGGCGGCGTATCGTGGGATGGTTTTGTCCGCCGGCGAACGCGGAGTGGAACTGCTTGTCAAGGCGCTGGAGGGCAACGACCCCGTGACCCTGAAGATCGCACTGCAGCTTGCGGGGGAGTTGAAGAGCCCGACGGCCACGGCCTCACTTGCGTCGGCGGTAGCGAAAGCCTCGCCCAAGGTGCGGGTGGCCCTGTTGAGCGGACTGGCGCTTCGAGGCGACAAGGCGGCCGCTCCCGCGGTGGCGGCGCAGCTTCGATCGGAATCGGCGGAGGTTCGGCAGGCGGCGCTGGCGGCGCTGGCGGCGTTGGGCGATGCCTCCCATGCGATGCTGCTTGCCGAGATGGCTGCGGAAGCGACGGGCTCGGACCGGGATGCCGCCCGGCAGTCGCTGGCGCTGCTTCGCGACACCCGAACGGGCGAAGTGCTGCTGGCGGGGTTGGCACGGGCGAATCCGTCCGTGCGGGGAGAGATTGCCCGGGCCCTGGGTCAGCGCCAGGAAACCGGGGCGGCCCCGGCGCTGCGGAAAATGGCCGAAGGAGCCGACGAGGGTCTTCGGCTGCTGGCGCTTCGATCACTGGCCATGCTGGCGACGGCTGAGCATCACAAGACGTTGGCGCAGCTCGTGGTGACGGCGCACAGCGACGCCGAACGTGATGCGGCGGAACGGGCGCTCCTGGCGGCATGCCTGCGAGGCGACCGGCCGGCAAGATGTGTGCCCTACCTCGAGGAGTGCATGAAGATCGCGCCGGCCGTTGCCAACAGCGGCGCGACCAGGGCGGCGCTGTTGCGGGTGATCGGACGAATCGGCGGTGAATCATCCCTGGCTGCGCTGCGTGCCGGTCTGGAAGACGCCGAGGCGGCGGTGCAGGAT
>CAYSSA010000116.1:2526-4071 GCA_964433485.1 uncultured Tepidisphaeraceae bacterium
CAATGACACAGCGAGTGCAGGCGCTGCGAGGATATTGGAGGCTGGTGGGGCTGGCCGGACAACGCCCGGCCGCCGAGCGGCTGCGCATGTGCGAGGCGGGTCTGGTCGCATCGCAACGGGTCGAGGAGAAGCGCCTCGGGCTGACGGAACTGGCCAAGGTGGCCGATCCGGCGGCACTTGTCCTGGCGAAGTCGTTGTGTGAAGACCAGGCGATTCGCGCCGAGGCCGAAACCGCCTGCGTGCGGATTGCGGCGGCACTACTGTCGCGAGCGCCGGAGGCGGCCCGCACCGAACTGCGGCGCATCGCCGCGGAAGGCAAGAGCGAATCGCTCCGCGCTGAGGCAGGCAAGGCGCTTGAGGGAATGGACCAGTACGCCGGCTATGTCACCACATGGGCCGTCGCCGGACCCTATCGTGTGGCGGGAAAGCAATACAACGAACTGTTCGACATGCCGTTTGCGCCCGAGAAGCCCGAATCACAGGTGCAATGGAAGCGGCTCGCGCCGGCCTCCGACGCTTCGCTTCTCTGGCAGGCAGACCTGCTGCCCATCGCCGACGGCGAGCAGTGCGTGGCCTATCTCAAGAGTCGTGTCTATTGCCCCAAGGCCCGGAATGTGCGGCTGAGCATCGGTAGCGACGATGGCTACAAATTATGGATCAACGGCAAGCTGGCGCATGCGCACAACATTGCCCGACCGATCAAGGCCGACGACGACAAGGCCGAAGCCACGCTAAAGGAGGGCTGGAACGAGGTGTTGGTAAAGGTAACGCAGAACAACATGGGCTTCGCCTTCTGTCTGCGAATCCGAGACAACGACGGCTCGCCGATCGCAGGGTTGCGGTTTGAATAAGTCGGCGAATGTCCCGTGCCACTTCGGTGGCCCACCGCGGATCATTGGCCTCTGATCATGGCCTGAGTTGCCTGGGATTCAGCGGCCGATAGAGACTTGACTCCCACCAGTCGCCGCCGGGTTTGAGGCCGCGCTGTTTCAACCAGACTTCCTGCGCGGACTTGTCCCGGTTGGCCAGGGCGTAAAACGGAATGGCGAGCAGTGGTCTGCCGTCCACGGCCTTGCCTTTGATGGCGGTGATGCCGCCGAGCAGTTCAGGTTGGCGAACGGCCTCGAACGCGGGATCCGCGCCGAGTTCCAGATCGAGCCTGCCGCCATTGTCCAAGGCCTCGAATCCGAAGATGATCGGACCGCGTTGCAGGGCCACTTTGCCGACGCAGTCGCGAATGTTCGGGTGGGCCTCGATACGCTGGACGGGCATCTCCAACATCAATTCGATGGTGTCGCCGGCCTTCCAGGTCCGACGCATCGCGATGTAGCCGTCATCGTTCAACGGAACCGGAACGACCGATTGGCCGTTGAGCCTGAGCGTGCATGAGGCGCACCATCCCGGCCGGCGCAGGTTCAAGGCAACGGGCTCCGCAATGTCATTCTCAACTCGCAGGCGCACACGACCATCCCACGGATAATCGGTCATGACGTTGAGCTTCACCAGCCCGGACTTCAGCGGCAGCGTGGTGGAGCGCAACGGCGA
>CAYSSA010000116.1:4081-5794 GCA_964433485.1 uncultured Tepidisphaeraceae bacterium
GGCTGTGCCGGCGATGTAGAGGTTGGCATAGATGGTCGAATCCCCGTACGCGTAGGCGTATCGGCCCACCTGAAACAGGGTTCGCGACAGATTCGGCGGGCAGCAAACCCAGGAGTTGTATCGGGGGTTGTTGCGGTCGCTGAGTGGGTTGCCGTAGTAGCTGGTGACTCCGTCGAGCGAGATACCGTGGAGGATGGCGTTGTAGAGGGTGCGCTCCAGGACGTCCGCGGCGTCGGACTGGCGCTCGAGCAGGAACATCCGCTGGGCGAAATCGGCCAGGCCGCAGGCGGCACAAGACTCGTAGTAGCCGTCATTTGGAAGTTCGTAGTCCTCGCCGAACGCCTCGTGCTCCTTACGCGGGCCGATGGCCCCGGTGATGGTCATCCGCCGCAGGGTGGTGCTGTCCCAAAAGCGGTTGGCGGCCAGACGATAGTCGGAATCGCCGCTCTCGATGGCGATATCCGCCACGCCTGTGGCGAAAAAGACAGCCCGAACGGCGTGGCCTTCGAGCGTGCGTTGCTGGCGCAGCGGCCTGGCGTCCTGGAAATAGGCGCGAGGTGTGGGACCGGCGGGCCTGACCTTGCCGCGACCTCGCCATTCGATGAACGCTTTGGCCAGATCGAGATACCGGGACTCGCCGGTCATGCGATGTAGTTCCACAAGAGCCATTTCCAGTTCGGCATGTCCACAGAAACCTGGTTGGCCATTGGGGCCAAGGAAATGGTCGTATGCCTGGTCCGCCGCCTTGCGAGCCACATCGAGGAAATTGCGTTTGCCGGTGTTGGCGTGGTATTCGATGGCCGCCTCGATCATGTGCCCGAGCACGTAGCCGTCGTGCGAACCGTCGAGGAATACGGGATCCCACGGCGGCTTGCCGGAGTTCAGGATGTAGGCATGGGCGTATCCATCTCTACGCTGGGCCGCCGCGATCAGGGCGATGATCTCGTCCATGCGCTTCTCAAGCGCCGGATCGGGATGCGCACCCAATGAATGGGCGACGGTCTCCATGAACTTGAACAGGTTGGCCTCGCCCCAGGTGCCGTTGAGTTCCCCCTGTACCGGCCGCCCGGCAGCCTTCTGAAAGGCACGAATCTCCCCGGCCATGTATTGCCAGGAATGCGGGATGGTCTTCTCCCGATACACGGCGAGTTTCGGCCCCCAGAAGCCTCCGTCAAGCCTCACATCTTTCGCGGCCGGAAGGCGGAGTCTGCCGTCCCTTGGCGCCTCGCCGCCCAGGCCCGGCCGAGCGATTGCGATACAGATCAGGGCAAGAAAGAACAGCCTCCTCATGATCGGTTCTCCCTTCACGGTCAAGTTGTCGGGCGGCCGAACCACAGACGCGTCGGAACAGACCCTGGAGCAACGGGCTGTGGCAAGCCACTTCAGTGCGCGTTTGGCGGACCGGCTTGCCGGGCCAGGGCGGTGAACGCTTGGCCGCGCGCCTCAAAATCGCGGAACTGGCCGTAGCTGGCGCAACCGGTGGACAACAGCACTACACTGCCCGGCTTGCCGAGACGACGTGCGACCGCGACGGCCGAGGCGAGATCGCCACATTCATACAGGCGGTCGCCGCCGCCGTGGGCGCGGACCAGCGCCGCGATTCTGGGCCCGGTGTCACCGATGGTCAGAATGGCCGCGGCGCGGGCGGACAAGGCTGCAGCCATGTCATCAAATGGCAATCCTTTGTCGTATCCCCCGACAATCTGGATGACC
>CAYSSA010000116.1:5814-8801 GCA_964433485.1 uncultured Tepidisphaeraceae bacterium
GGCGGCAAAGGAATCCATGGCGGCGATCGCGGCCTCTGGAATCGTCGCGATCGAGTCGTTGTACCAGCGAACGCCATCGGCGTCGTGGACCAGTTCAAGGCGGTGCGGCAGCGACCTGAACTCCCGCAGCGCCGATTGAGCCTCATCCCAGGTGCAGCCGACGCACTCGGCCGCCCGGAAGGCTCCCTGGGCGTTGAACTGGTTGTGCGGTCCGATCAGACCGATCTCAAACGGTCGGGCCTTCTCGGCGCCATACCGAATGCCCCGCGCGGACGTATGTTGCAGAAACGCCTCGCTCTCCGGACTGGCCGTGGTGACCACGGCGAAATCCGAGGCCGTCTGGAAACGCACCAGGTTCCGCTTGGCGGCAAGATAGCCGGCCAGTCCGCCGTGCCATTCGAGGTGGTCCTGCGTCACCAGCGTGACCAGAGCGACATGGGGCGACCAGCGCATCGGCTCGATGTAATGGAGCATGAAGCTCGACAATTCGAGCACCACCTTGTGGTCCGGCGCAATGCGCGGCAAGTCCTTCAGAAGCGATCGGCCGATGTTGCCGCCCACCCACGTCGTGTATCGTCGCGACAGAATGGCGCCGAGCATGGCGGCCGAGGTGGACTTGCCCTTGGTACCGGTGACGCCGAGGATCTCGGCCGGACATCGCTCGATGAACAGGCGAATCTCGGTGGTGATGGGAACTCCGGCACGGCCGGCGGCCCGAAGCAGTTCATTGTCCGGTTTGACCGCGGGGGAGGTGACCACCAGGTCGGCGGACGTGAAATCGTCCGCGCTCTGCTCGCCCAGGCGATACTCGATCGGCAACCCGTCCAGTTGCGACAACGACGCCGCGAGTCTGGCGGCCGGTTCCTTGTCGGTGACCAGCACTCGCGCGCCCTGCTCAACCAGCCAGCGCGAAACAGCAATTCCGCCGCCGAAGTGCCCCAGTCCCAGGACAACGACCCGCTGGTGTTTCAAATCGTGAGGCATGGACATGGCAATGGCTTGCGGTGTTGGAGTGGGCGAATGCGGACGGCCGGACATGGGCCTCAGACCAGAAACCCGCCGACGTCCGCGCGCATGTCGATGACGGCCTGCTCGCCGCATTTAAGCCAGTCGGAGCCAAAGCGTTCGGCGTATTTCTTTTCCTTGTGGGCGTAGAGGATGCTGCGGCTGGCCGAAACAATGGCCCCCTGCCCCGCCTGGAATGCCGAACGGGTCATTTCCCCGGTGGCGCCCTGGGTGCCATAGCCGGGCAGCAGGAAGATGGACATCGGCAGCCGCTGGCGCAGACTGACCATGGTGTGAGGCTGCGTGGCGCCGACGACGGCGCCAATGGCGGAATAGCCGCAGGCGCCGACAAGCGATGCATCGGCCGCCAGAAGCGCCAGGTTGTCGGCAAGCATCTCCGACCAGGTGCGCCCGTCAGCAAGTCTCACATCCTGCAAGGCCGCCGAGCCGGGATTGCTGGTGCGGACCAGCACAAACAAACCGCGGTTGAACGCTTTGGCGGTGGAGATGAACGGCTCCAGCGTGTCCAGACCCATCATCGGGTTGACGGTAATGGCATCCGGCATCACCACCGGTTCGATCTCGGTGAATGGCGGATCGGCCAGATGGCCGGCCGCGTAGGCCGACACGGTGGACCCGATGTCGCCGCGCTTGACGTCGCCGATCACCAGCAATCCCAGTGAATTGGCCTCCTGGATCAGGCTGTAGTAGGCCTCGACCCCTTCCCAGAGATACTTCTCGAAATAGCCCGACTGAAATTTGACGACGGGCACATACGGGGCGATCACCCGCAGAAGTGAGACGGTGAACTCAAAGATCGCGTCGATGCAGGCGGCCTGATTGTTGGCGTCGCGCTTGTCGGCCGATCCGGCCACCGCGTCGGGCAGGGATTCATAGATGGGATCGATGCCGACGCAGATCGGAGCCTTTTTTTCCTGTATGGCGTTGATCAGCCGGTCGGCGAAAAGCTCGCTCATCGGAAACCTCCGTGCATGGTCCCGGATCATAGCGGCGTGACGCACGCGGGCAAGGACGCCATTGCCGCCGGCTCCACGACCGTTGCTGCGCGATGGGGGTTCGATCGGTCATGCAGAGCGACGCGAAGCATCGCCGCCTACCACATCGTCCCCGGCTCACGCTACAATCCACCCGTCATGAACTCGGTTCGCATCGAACACGTCTCCAAGTCCTTTGGCCAGATCGTGGCTCTGCGCGATGTCGATCTGACAATCAAAGCGGGGGAGATTTTCTTTCTGCTCGGACCATCGGGCTGCGGAAAATCAACCCTGCTCCGCATCATCGCCGGGCTTCACGAACCAACATCAGGTCGGGTTTACTTCAATGACCGCGATGTCACGAGCCTGCCCACCCAGCAGCGCAACGCCGTGATGTGCTTCCAGTCCTACGCCCTCTGGCCGCACATGAGCGTCCGCGAGAACATCCGCTTCGGCCTCGATGTGCGCAACGTCGCCCGCACGGAGCAGGACAAACGCATCGACGAAGTCCTCCGGCTGGTCCACATGGAGAGCTACGCGACCCGCAAGCCCAACGAGCTTTCCGGGGGCCAGCAGCAGCGTGTGGCCCTGGCCCGGGCGCTGGTGGTCAAGCCCGACTGCCTGCTGCTTGATGAGCCGCTGTCCAACCTCGACGCCAAGCTGCGACTGGACATGCGCGGCGAAATCCGACGCATCTGCCGCCAGGCTGGCCTGACCGCGATTTACGTCACACACGACCAGAAGGAAGCTCTGTCGATTGCCGACCGCATGGCCATCCTCGACGCCGGCCGGATCGCCCAGATGGGCCCGAGCCAGGAAGTCTACCTGCGGCCACGGACGCGCTTCATCGCCAATTTCATGGGCGAGACCAATTTCCTGCCCGGCACGGTGCAATCGGTGAACTCGCACACCGCGACTGTGCGAACCCCCATCGGCGAGATTACGTCCGCATCGCTGCCGCAATCTCCCCTGTCGGCCGGCCCGTCG
>CAYSSA010000116.1:8816-15296 GCA_964433485.1 uncultured Tepidisphaeraceae bacterium
GACGCTGTCCATCCGGCCGGAAGTGCTGCACCTGGGCACCCCGCCGGCCGACGCGGCCAACATCTTCCCGGCCGCGGTGCATAACACCGTCTACCTCGGCGAAATGGCCCAGCACCAGGTCCGCGTCGGCCCGGCCGGGAAACCGCTGGAACTGAAGGCGTTCGAGCTCAACCCTCGCTTTGTCGCACGTGACGACACGGTGTATCAGACGCAGTTGTGGTTCGAGCCGGCGGACGTAGTGGTGCTCACGGAGTAACTTATGCCCCTCATCACCGAAATCCTCGCCTTCAACCGCGAATTCGTCGCCAGCAGGGCGTACGAGGCGTATCAGACCGACCGCTTTCCCAACAAGCGGCTGGTCATCCTCACCTGCATGGACACGCGGCTGGTGGAACTGCTGCCGCGCGCCATGAACCTCGGCAACGGCGACATGAAGATGATTACCAACGCCGGCGCCCTCGTTTCCCACCCCTTCGGCAGCGTCATGCGCAGCATCCTCGTCGCGGTGTATGAACTGGGCGCGCAGGAGGTCGCGGTCATCGGGCACCACGACTGCGGCATGGCCGGGCTGAGCTGCGCCCGCGTCATCGAGAAAATCCGGCAAAGTGGAGTCTCCGCGGACGTGCTGGCGACATTGCGACACAGCGGTATCGATCTCGACCAGTGGCTCATGGGCTTCGAACGGGTCGATGAGGCCGTGCGGCAGAGCGTCGCCAGGATCCGCAACCATCCGCTGCTGCCAAAGCCGCTGCCTGTGCATGGCCTGCTGATCCATCCGCAAACGGGCAAGCTTGACCTGGTGGTGGACGGCAACCAGCCCGACGCCTGAATACAACCCGTTGTCTCCCCGCGCATGGACATTCTGATCAGACGCCTGTTGAAGGGCCATCAATGACAACCAAGGGGGAAACGGTCATAATCGGCGGAATGGTTGTGGAACCACCTCTGCACGAACCGACGCGCCAGATTCGCGCAGGAATCCTGGCATGCGTCATCTTCGCGGGGCTGTCGCTGATGATGGCCGTACAATCCGCCGGCTTCATCGAGGGCGACGCCTGCACCCATTACCTTTACGCCCGTTTCGCCATCGAGGAGCCGCACTTTTTCACCAATGTCTGGGGCCGGCCGTTCTGCACGGCGATCTATGCCCTGCCGGCGTATTTCTTCAGGCGCATCGGCGTGCGGGTGACATCGCTGCTGATTGCCCTGGCCATATCGGCCCTGGCTTGGCGTATCGCCCGGCGGCAGGGTTATCGCTGGCCCGCGCTGGCAATGATCTTCACCTTGTGCCAGCCGATGTTGTTCATGCACTCTTTCTCCGAGCTGACGGAGCTTCCCTTTGCGCTGCTCCTGGCGCTGGCGCTGGCCGCGTATCAGGACCGGCGCTGGCACTCGCTGGCGTTACTGGTGGGACTGATGCCATCGGCCCGACCGGAGGGATTTGGATTCGTGGTCCTGGCGGGACTGGCGCTGATATTGCGCAGAAAATGGCTGGCATTGCCATTGCTGCTGTTGCCGCTGGCGATGTGGAGCTTTGCCGGCTGGTGGCAGTTTGGCAGAGTCGAGCCTTGGTATGTCAACGCCCCGCTTTGGCTGGCGCGACAATGGCCTTACGCCGCCGACAGCATCTACAACCGCAAGCCGTTCCTGTTCTTCCTTGGAATGTTGCCGGGCATCATCGGCCCATTTGTGTTTCCGGCTCTGCCGTTGGGAGTATGGCAATCGCTGCGTCAAAGACCGCGCGGCGACCACCACCGGCAGGTGCAATGGATTATCGCAACGCTGCCGCTTCTGGTGTTGCTGGGCCATAGTTACCTGACCTGGCGCGGCAAGCTCAGCAGCAACGCGGAGTTGCGGTACATGCTGACCATGGCGCCCCTTTGGGCGCTGCTGCTGGCACAGGGATGGGAATGGGCGTTTGAGCGGATTGGCGGTCGGTGGCTGTTTGTCAGCGCGGCCGCTGCGGGACTCCTGCCCCTGGGCGTCAATCGCTTTGTGTATCGCGTGCTTCCGGTGGAGCGTTCACCCGAAGGCATGCGTTCGTTGCAGGCGGCAACATGGGCGAAAAGCTCACCATTGATGAATGCCTATCCGCGTCTGATGGTCAGCCACCCGGGCGTGTATTACGACATGGACCATAGATTCACGGATCTGGCCAGGACGGCTGACTATCACCGCAAGACCATTGTCGACGACCAACGGGGAATCCTGCTGATCTGGGACCCGGTTTACGGGCAATACAACTCCGATCTGAGCAGGGTGATTTCGGCCGACGAGATCGTGGCCGCGGGATGGGTGCCAGTGCGGGTATTCGATGGACAGATCGGCACTCCGGCCGAGAAGTCGGCGGTTGAACGGGTGGCCAGCCGATTCAACAGCAAAAACGCCTCGGCCGACTGGGTCGTCTTCCTCAGCCCATTCGACAAAGACGGCCGACCCACCGACCCGGCACTCCGCGTGCCGCTGCCAACCAGTCGGCCAACGACGCGGGCGAGCCAATAACGTCGGCCTGGGGATCAGGCACTGGGATCGAGAAACCCTCTGTTTACGGCATCGTCGATCAGGGACTTGGCATAGGACCAAAGCCTGGCCGATCCCTGTTCCATGTGCCGGTTGCGCGCCATCACCTGCGCGGCCTTGATGCCGTGGCTCTGCCAGGCGACACCGCTGCTGGCGTGATTCAACAGCACCGGCTGCAGACGATCCAGGGCATTGGCGAACAGGGCTTCCGGCGTGCTTCCGGCCTCGAATTCATCCCACAGTTCGCGGAACTCCGCGGCCTGATCGTGTGGCAACAGACCGAACAGTCGATCGGCCGCTCGTCGCTCGCGTTGCCGCTTGTCGAGGTTTGCCCGCTCGTCATAGATAAAGGTGTCTCCGGCATCCACTTCGACAACATCATGAACAAGCAGCATCTTCACTACCCGCGCCAGATTGACGGTTTCATTGGCATATTCGCAGAACACCACCGCCATGAGGGCCAGATGCCAGGAATGCTCGGCCGAGTTCTCCCGCCGCGAGGAATCAGCCAGGAGGGTTTGCCGCAGAACAGACTTGAGCTTGTCAATTTCGAGGATGAAGCGGATTTGTTGTTCCAGACGCGAGGGCATGAGACCTCCGGTCGCGGTCCGATAAATACTGATACGGTGCGCTGAAATCAGTACGGACACAGGAGTTTCTACACGGTAGAGCGAGCCAATCGCGAAATTTTTGCATGGTACTCCGCAAAGGACCCCTTCACGTTGGCAAAAAACCGTGATTCGTGGCTTTGGCACGATCCTTGCTCTCGTGCATACTGTGCGACGGAACAAGTCGCCAAGAGCTTTTTAAACCGGGTTCTGTGACTGCGTGGGTTTTCCCTCCTCCCCGACCACCCCATGCATCGCAAGCCCGGTTTTTTCTTTTTCTCAGGGTAGGCGGGAGCGCAGGGTCTTGATGGCTTCTTCGGTATCCTTCAGCAATTTGCTCAGCACTCTTTTGTCGTTCTCGTTGGCGGCCTGATCGAGGCGTCTACGTAGCCTGCGGGCCTCGATTTCCATGCGCTCGATTTCCGCAATGAGTTCGGCTTCAGGGTTGTAGATTGCGCTCATGAGATGACTCCATGTCGGCCGATGCCCATGTTAAGGATATCCGCGAATACACTCGGGGGCAAACAGGTCCGCTTCAGAACGTACGCAAAGCTTCACTGCGGGCGAAATGTGGTTGGGCAAATCGAAACAGGACCGTATACTGTAATGAGTCATTTCTTGCTCGGGGCGAGGTTGTACGGCCCGCAAGACGGTCGAGCTTGGTGTCGGATCCGGAACACGAACCGGCGAGAAGGCGATTGCCCATGTTGAGCGAGCAAAGCCATGGAGACATGAACCGCCTGTTCGAGTTGTCGCTGGACATGTTGTGCATCGCCAGCGTCGATGGCCGGTTCCTCCGCCTGAATCCCGCCTGGGAGCAGTGCCTGGGCTTTGGGGTGCGGGAACTCGAGGGCCGCTCATTTGTGGATCTGGTGCATCCTGATGACGTCGCGGCGACCCATCGCGCGTTGGATCAACTGGCCAATGGCAAGGATGTGGTCGATTTCGTCAACCGTTATCGCGCGAAGGACGGTTCCTATCGCTGGATCGAATGGCGATCGACGCCCCATCAGCAGAAGCTGATCTACGCCGCGGCTCGTGATATCACCGAGCGGCGACGAGCCGAGGAGGCATTGCATCGATCCGAGGCGAGGTTCCGCAGTATTGTGGAGTCGTCGCCCACCCCCATGCATCTGTACTACATGGATCCGGTCGGGCGTCTGATTCTGACGGCGTCGAACCCGGCCGCGGATCGCAAGCTGGGCATCGAGCACCGGTCGCTGCTGGGCAAACCCATCGAGGAGGCGTTCCCGAGCCTCGTCGGCACCGGCATTCCGGAAATGTACAGGCAGGTGGCGCTGGGCGAGTTATCCGCGCAATCGTTCGAGACACCCTATCGAGATGAGCGTATCAACGGCTGCTTCGACGTGCATGTGTTCCGAACGGGTCCCGACACGATCGCGGTGGACTTTTTCGACATCACGGAGCGGATGCGCGCCGCCGAGGCCGTGCGCGAGGCGAGGGACAAGCTCGAGAGCATTCTCCGGGCCGTCCCCACAGGCATCGGCGTCGTGGTCAAGCGGGTCTTCAAGGAGGTCAACGACCGCATCTGCGAGATGACCGGCTACTCCCGCGGCGAACTGCTCGATCAGAGTTCGCGAATGCTGTATCCGGACGACGCGGAGTTCGAGCGGGTGGGCCGGGAGAAGTACGCCCAAATCCAAACCTCCGGCGCCGGCGCCGTGGAAACGCGCTGGCGGCGCAAGGACGGCCGGATCATCGACGTCCTGCTCAGTTCCTCGCCCATAGAATCTGAGGACTGGTCGGCGGGCGTCACTTTCACGGCGATGGACATCACCGAGCGGAAGCTGGCCGAGCGACACCGCGAGCATCTGGAGGAACGGCTGCGGCAGTCGCAGAAGATGGAGGCCGTCGGGCTTCTGGCCGGAGGCGTGGCCCACGATTTCAACAACCTATTGACGCCGATCATCGGCTATGCGGAGATTCTGGCTAGTTCTTTGCCGCCCGGCGGGACGCAGCGAGCCGACGCCGAGCAGATCATGCGGGCGGCCGAACGCGCCCGCGATCTCAGCCGGCAGTTGCTCGCCTTTGGGCGCAAGCAGTGCCTGGATCTCCGGCCACTCGACCTCCGCACGGTGCTCCGCAACAGCGAGAAGCTGCTGCGGCGCGCCATCCGTGAGGACGTGCGTATCGAGTATGACCTGCCGGATTGCCTTGGCGCCGTTCGGGCCGACGCGGGACAGATCGAGTTGGTTCTGATGAACCTCGCCGTCAATGCCCAGGACGCCATGCCCGGTGGCGGTGTGCTTCGCATCGCGGTCGCCGATGTGGAGGCGTCCGAGTCGATTCCCGGATCGGTGGCGTCCGTGGCGCCGGGGCAATGCGTTCAACTGAACGTGAGCGACACCGGCTGTGGCATCGACCATGCGGTGCTGCCCCATATCTTCGAGCCGTTTTTCACCACCAAGGACCGCGGCAAGGGAACGGGATTGGGTCTGGCGACCGTCTACGGCATCATCGAGCAGCACGGCGGCCGAATCGACGTCTCAACCAAGCCGGGCCGGGGCACGTGTTTCACCATTCATTTTCCCCGGCATTGCGAGCCGGCGGAGCGTCAGGCCATTTCCGCCGCGCCGGCCGGAGACCACCGCGGCAAAGGACAGACAATCCTGCTGATGGAGGACGATGAGATGGTGCGGCAACTTGTGTCCACGATGCTCAAGGGTCGCGGGTTCAACGTGCTGGTCGCCGATTCGACCGAGGAGTGCATGCGTATTGCAGGCGACGCGACTAATCATGTGGATCTGCTGCTCACGGACGTCATTATGCCGGGAATGAACGGCCATCAGCTCTACCAGCGGCTGCGGACTTGGCGGCCCGAGCTCAGGGTGCTGTTCATGTCCGGGTACGCCGCCGATATTCTGGCGACCCACGGCGGCGTTGATGAGGATGTCGCGCTGATCCAGAAACCGTTTACGGCCAGCGCGCTGACCGAGAGGATATTTGGAGTATTGGCCGGTGCGTCCCCGTCGGCCACGATGTCTCCGCAATGACACGCAACCATCTTCCGGCCAGAAGCGTATACTTGTTTGAGGGCATTCTATGAGCATCTCGTATTCGCGCGTAGTCCGGATCTTTGGTTGGATGTCGTGCCTGGCGGCCGTGGCCGCTTGGGCGCAGGAATATCAGTTCCAGATTGACCCGGCCCTGAGCGGTGGCAGCGGGCAGCTTCGGGTCCAGGCAACGACCGACGGCTATCTCATCGGAAACTACGACCTCGCGACGAACCCCACAGGAACACGAACCAAGCCGGTCACTTCCCTGTTTAGCCCCGGTCCGGCCGCCGGCGAGAACCTCCCGGTTCCGGTGGCGCACATGGACCCGGACGCCA
>CAYSSA010000117.1:0-1706 GCA_964433485.1 uncultured Tepidisphaeraceae bacterium
AAAATGATCCAGTGCAATTCTCAACGAGTCAAATGGATGCTGGTCGCGGTCTTGACGACAACCAGCCACACGATGGTGACATCGCCCGCGTTTGCGGAAAAGGCGCCTGCCGCGGATATCACCAAGGTCGACGCCGACTTTGCCTACCAGGGAGAATACGCCGGTGAGTTGGACGGCCAGAAGTTTGGCGTACAGGTCATCGCGCTGGGAGACGGACAGTTCCGCGCGGTGTTCTATTCCGGTGGATTGCCTGGCGCGGGTTGGGAAAAGAAGATGAAGAAATCGGCCGCCGAAGGCAAGCTTGCCGACGGCAAGGTCGGCATCAAGGGCGACCCCTATGGCTGCGAGATCAGGGATAATTCGCTGACGGTGATTGACGCGGCGGGTAAGGAGCTTGGGAGACTGGCTCGAGTGCAGCGTAAGAGTCCGACACTCGGCGCCAAGCCGCCGGAGGGCGCACTTGTCCTGTTTGACGGCCGTAACGCGGATGAATGGAGGGAAGGCGCCGCCAAGCTCACCGAAGACGGATTGCTGTCTCAGGGCTCCAACACCAAGAAATTGCTGGGTAGTGGCAAACTGCATGTCGAGTTCATGTTGCCCTATGAACCCAAGGGGCGAGGCCAGGGTCGTGGCAACAGCGGGGTCTATCTTCAAGGCCGCTACGAGGTACAGGTGCTGGATTCGTTCGGCCTTGAAGGCAGGAACAACGAATGTGGCGGGGTGTACACCATCTCGGAGCCGGCCGTCAATATGTGCCTTCCACCGCTTTCATGGCAGACCTACGATATCGAGTTCACCGCGGCGAAGTGGGAACAAGGCAAGAAGGTAGCCAATGCGAGGATGACCGTCTACCATAACGGCGTGTTGATCCATAAGGACATTGAGTTGCCGAAGCCGACGACTGCCGCTCCGGTCAAAGACACCGAGGAACCCGGCTACCTGCACCTGCAGGACCATGGCCATCCAGTTCGGTATCGTAACATCTGGTTTCTGAGTTCGCATTAGGCGGCCACCTTGTCGCGGTTGGACGAAAGGAACTTGAAATTTCATGATCAAGCCATTCTGGGTTGTCGGTCTTGTCATTCTTGCGGGTTCCGCCGCGGCGGCGCCAGAGGAGGATGGCGCTCTGGCCCGGTTCTTCCTGGAACATCTGGATGCGGGATTCAAGCTGCGGCCGAGCATGGCGACAGCGCTTGGCGATCATCGCTACGATGATCGGCTGGATGATGTCTCATCCGCCGCTCGCGCGCTTTGGGTGACGCAGTTGAAGTCGTCACTCGAATCGCTGCCGCGGCGCGTTGATTTCACGAAACTTACCCGCCCCGGGCAAATTGACTACCGTATTCTCGAGCACGACCTGCGGCGTTCTCTTTGGTTGTCTGAGAAGTTCGATCCTTTTGTGACCGATCCGCGCAGTTACAGCGAACTGATCAGCGATTCCGTCTTTCTGCTCCTGACGCAGTCGACGCTTCCGAGAGAATCCAATGTGAGAAACGCCATCGCCCGCATTCGGCAGATTCCAAAGGTGGTGGCGGCCGCGCGCGAGAACCTCTCAAATCCGCCTAGAGTCTTTGTCGAGACGGCGATTCAACAGAACCGCGGGGCCATCCGGTTCTACGAAACCGATGTACTCGAACTGGCTGGCCAGACCGCGCAGCGGGCCACGCTGAGTTCCGCCGCGGCCGAAGCAGTGCCGGTGTTGCGGG
>CAYSSA010000117.1:1799-8704 GCA_964433485.1 uncultured Tepidisphaeraceae bacterium
AGACCGACACCGGCGCAACGGCCGACCAGACCTATGCCGAAGCTCGAGCCGAATTCGACCGCGTTCGCAACGATATGTATGTCATAGCGCGTCAAACGTGGGGCCGCTATTTCCCCGGCGTCGCGCTGCCGCCGGACGACGCTGAGGGCCGACGCGAAGCAGTCGAGCGGGTTTTGCGTCGCATTGGTCAGGAGCACGGTAAACCGGAACAGATCATCGAGGATACCCGCGGTACGGTTGGCGCCATCAAGCGGTTTATCGCCAGCGCCGGCATATTGACGCTGCCCGATCCCGACCGCTGCCAGATCATCGAGATGCCCGAATTCCAGCGCGGCAACTCCATCGCCTACATGGCATCGCCTCCGCCGCTGGACGCCAACGCGACCGGGCATTACGCCATGAGTCCGCCACCGGCATCGTGGGATGCAGCCAGGGTCCGAAGTTTCATGGAGGAATACAACCGCCACATGTTGCAGATTCTTACGATTCATGAGGCGTATCCCGGTCACTATGTCCAGATGGAATATGCCAATCGCAATCCATCCCTGATCCGCAAAGTGCTTGGCTCGGGCGTGTTCATTGAGGGCTGGGCTGTGTACACAGAACAGATGATGCTCGACCAGGGTTATGGGGAAGGCGACCACGCGCTGCGTCTCAGTCAGTTGAAGTTCTATCTGCGCGCCGTGGCCAACGCGATTCTGGATCATCGCATGCACTGCGAGGATATGACGGACGAGCAGGCGATGGACCTGCTTGTGGGACAGTCATTCCAGTCGGAAGGCGAGGCGCGGCTGAAGGTTATCCGCAGCAAGCAGAGTTCTGTGCAACTGTCGACCTATTTCGCCGGGCGGATGGCGCATTACAACCTTCGGCAACAGATTCAGCGCGAACTGGGCGAAAGGTTCGTCCTGGGGAAGTACCACGAGGCCGTACTGAGCAATGGTTCGATACCAGTACGATACTTGCCGGAACTTGTGCGAACCCGCCTGGGAATGCCTGTCGGTGATGGACGGTAAACCTGACGGCCGATATCAGTCGTCCAATGCCCACGCGGCTTGAGCTACGGCCGTCTGCCAGGCCGACTCCCATTGTGACAATCGCCGCAGGCGACGAAATGGATGTTGTGGCTGCTTGTCTTTGACGAAAATGTCGTGTCCATTTTCTCGACATCCAGCCCACAATGAGAATTGGCCGGGTGACAGCGTGAACACGATGCCTTTGCGGAGTTGGAGTGCGACTGGTGGCAGTCGGAGCAACTTAGGCCCTCGTGAACTCCGGTTGGGCTTCGGTCGTCGCTGGTGCGATGCTGGCGAAAAGCATTGGGGGCGTGGCACTGGACACAGAGACGCTGGCGTGGATCAGGGGAAAGGTTCAAGGGTTGCTCGCCCCGCATGATGGAGATGTGGGGGAGGAGGTTGCTGGCGAAATGCGTGCGCTCCTGGCGGATGTACAGCTGCGCGGATTGAGCCGAGGGTTGGGTGGCGGGCGTTTCGGCCGGGGTATGGACCTGATGGCAGGCGAGGCAGGGGATCGTCGGCTGACCTGTCTTTTCCGGATCTTTGAGATACCACGGGCCGGTGGTGTTTGTGGGCGTGACGAGATCCTCGATGTGGCCGTCAAAAAACATGCCGTGGCAGCGGAGACAGTCGGGTGAGAGCAGTTCTTTCCTGTTGTGGACGGGATCGAGGAAGATACGGGTGTACGTGGCCGAGTGGCGGCTGGATTGCCAGTCGGCGAACTGCTGGGCGTGGCAGGCGCGGCAGGCAGCGTGAACGGAAAGGATCTGGCTTTCGACAAGGCGTCTCTGTTCGGCCGGTCCGCCGGCGACGTGTTGGACAACACGGTTGAGGTGCGAGCGAATGGCGTGGACATTGAGCGTGAGCGAACCACCGTGGCAGTTTCGGCAATGGACGTTGCGATGGGCCGAGGTGGACCAGGTTGAGTGAACGCCGGTCATCTCGTGGCAACTGGCACAGGTGTGTTGCGGGTTCCCGTAGTGGAAATAGGCCGCGCTGCCGACGCCGGCGCAGAGGATGAAAAGGGCCAACAGTCCGACGAGTCTGAGAAGGCGTCTGGTCATGATCGGAACTTGCTCGCTTTCCAGTCGGCTTTGATGTGGTCGGAAACCCAATAGGCCAGCGCCATGATGGTCAGGACAGGATTGAACCCGCCGTTGGTAACGTGAAGGCTCCCATCGGCGATGAAGAGATTGTCGATCTGGTGGATCTGGCCGAAGCGATTGGTGACAGAGGTCTTGGGATCGTTGCCCATGCGGCAGGTGCCGGCCTGGTGCTGGCCGCCACTGAGACCCAGACCGAGGGTGCTGCGCCAGATGCGCGTGGCGCCCATCTCCTTGAGAATGGCCTCTGCCTTTTTCGAGAGGAAGTCGCCAAGTTGGAGGTCATAGGCATGTCGTGTGCCCGAGAGGCGGCAGACGGGGATGCCCCAGTGGTCCTTGACGGCCGGATCGACGCTGACGCGCGCCGAGAAGTTGGGGATTTCCTGGATTGGTCCGTGCAGACGGACGGTGCGTTTGTAGTTGCGGCGTTGGAAGTCCTTGTGCGCTTTGCCCCAGCGGGCCTCGCCGGGCGGGCGGAACCTGGCGTAGGCATAAGGAAGACGAATGAACTCGTTGCAGAGCAATCCGCCGCCGACCAGGCCAGGAACGCCGTGGTTGAAGTCGCAGATGCCGACGGTGGCGCCAGGGCCGGCTTCCTCGTAGGTTTCCTGCTCGGTCAGACCGGCAGCGCCGACGTAGCCGTGGCCCTGAAGATTCCGGCCTACCCAGTCGTTGTTGTTGCCGGCGCCATTGGGGAAGAGCTTGGACTTGCTGTTGAGCAGCAGGCGGGCGGTTTCGGTGGCTGACGCGGAGACGATGACAATGTCGGCAAGTTGTTTCTGTCGCTCTCCATTGGCGTCAAAATAGTTGACGCCACGGGCCCGGCCACGCTCATCAACAATAATCTCGGCCGCTATACAGCCGGTGCGAAGCTGGCAGTTGCCCGTGGCGAGGGCAACGGGAATCACCGTGTTCTGTGTGCCGGCTTTGGCGTTGATGGGACAGGCGAACCCCACGCAGGTGCGCATGTGGATGCACGCCGGCCGCCCGTTGTAAGGCACGGAGTTGCGCAGCATGGGAATGGGGAACGGATGCAGGCCCATTCGCCTGGCGGCCTCAATGATACAGAGCGCTTCCCGGTTGTAGGGGAATGCGGGCATGGGATAGGGCTTTTTCCGCGGCCCGGCGAAGGGGTTCGGAGTGTGGTCGCCGGCGACGCCGATTTCGTACTCCGCCTTCTCGTAAAACGGTTCAAGTTCCTCATAACTGATCGGCCAGTCGTCGAGAGTCGAGTCCTTCACATCCCCGTAGGCTGACCTGAGGCGAAAATCCTGCGGCATGAAGCGCCATGCCATGGCGCCATAGCTGGCGGTGCCCCCGCCGACGCAACCGGCGTTGTTGTTGTAGCCGCCTTCGCTGGGCAAGACCGTGCGCGTCGAACCGTTGGCGTTGACGATGACGCGAAGATGCCGAGCATCATCCGGCCCGAATGGGTTGCCCAGGGCCGGTGTGCGCTGCGAGGTCAGTTCATCATCGTTGTGCCGGTCATAGCGAGGCCATTCGCCGCGCTCGAGAAGTACAACGCTGAGCCCGGCCTGCGCCAGTTCCTTGGCGACGATTCCACCGCCAGCGCCGGCGCCGACGACGACCGCATTTACGTGAGTATGGGGCATAACGGGTTCCTGAGTCACGGCTGCTTGGTGGCATAGCTGTTTCGGCCGATGCCATTGGGATATGCCAGTCCGAGCATTCGGTAACTCGTGTAATTACGATTGCCGCCATGGCGCGGGCTGCCGTAGAAACCTTGCATGGCGTGGTCAAGAACCAGGTTGAAGAACTCCTGCTGTGAGAGCGATTCCCACAGTTCCTTGGGCGCTCGGCCTGACTCGATAAGGCGGAGAGCCTCAGATTGTTTCTCGAAGGGAAGTCGCTCGAATGGGGTGCCAAAAACCTGGTTACAGGTCTTACCAAAGGCCTCAAGACCAAGTTGATATGCCTGCTGATGCCGCGCCAGCGGGCCTTTCAGTTGGCGATCGATGTAGTGGATAACGCCGGCATCCGTTGCCCCAGGCTCATCGTCGCGCGGGATGAACTGCTCGCAGATGGCGATGAGCAGGTTGGCCTCGGATTGGGAGAAGAAGTGATAGGGGGGTGGTACGGCGTGGCCGATATGCGTCAGAGCGGCCGACAGGCCCGAACCAGCCGCAGCGCCGGTTGCGCTGAGCACGACCAGTTTGCCCAAAGCACGTCGCGAATGGCTCGGCGGCGGCAGTTGCGGCGATTGTGGTGGTTGCGGCGCGGACGGATGAGGCTCTTCCATGGCGGTTCCCTCATAAGGTGATACCCGTGCGAGGGCAAATATGTTTTAACGTGGGAACCGACGACGCTCTCATCGCGGCAGTTTCCGTTCCTGGAGGGCCTCTCCGGCAGGCGGAAAAACCGGCATCTGCAAACCTCCAGAGGCTTCAAGTTCGTCAAAAAGCTGTTTCTGCAGACTGGCCGCCTTCTCGCGAAATGCGGGGACGTTGATCAGGTTGTGCCGTTCGACGGGGTCGTTCTCCAGGTCATACAGGCTGTTCTTGTCCCACACACCGTGATAGTAGATGAACTTCCAGCGATTGGTGCGAATGGCAAACATCGTCGGCGTGGCCGGAAAATTCCACTCCCAATAATACTCGTAGAGGATGTGGTCGCGCCAGGCGACGCTCTGCCCCAGCAGCAGCGGCCAGAACGAGCGTCCATCCATCTTCGCATTGGCCGGCGCCGGCACACCCGTCGCATCCAATACCGTGGGGGCGATATCGATGTTCTGCACCATCTGCGTTATATGTGTGGCAGGCTTGATTAGACTTGGGACCCACGCCAGCAGCGGAACGCGGATGGATGTCTCGAAGGCGTCCCGTTTGTCATAGAGACCGTGTTCGCCAAGCGCAAAGCCGTTGTCGCCCATGTATAGAACCAGCGTGTTGCGATCGAGCCCCGATTGGCGCAGGTGCTCCATCACCCGCCCGATGTTCTCATCCAGACCGTGAACAGCCTCACAATAGCTGCGCACCAGGTCATCGAATGACGGTACCGGGTCGTTATCGAACGGACCGGTTTCCATATGGTCCACGCCGTGAATCCCGTAGCGTCTGTCACGCACCCAGCGTGGCTGGGTCTCGTAGTTGGTCTCGGTGTTGGCCATGCCCACCGGCCGGGGAACGATTGCTTTGGCGTATCTGCCTCGGTGCCGGGGCGCCGGCTCAAAGGGATGATGAACCGACTTGTGCGACAGATACAGGAAGAACGGCGCATCCTGGTTCTTCTTGATCCAATCGATCGCCTGGTCGGTCAGCACATCGGCCGTGTATCCCTCGAATTTCTGACGCCGACCGTTGACATTCAGCGTCGGATTGAAGTAGCTGCCTTGGCCGCGAAATGAGGCCCAATACGTGAATCCCTTTCGAGGCTCATCCGAATCGTGCCCCATGTGCCACTTGCCAATCATCGCTGTCTGATAGCCGGCTTTCTGAAGGTATTCCGGAAAAAAGACGATCTCCTTTGGTTCCGGGCGCTGGTTGTCCGCGACGCGATGATGATGCATGTATTGGCCGGTGAGGATAGACGCCCGGCTGGGCGAACAAAGCGATGTGCTGACAAAGGCGTTTGCCAGATGCGCTCCTTGGGCGGCCATGCGGTCCAGGTGCGGCGTCTCCAGGAACTTCGGCGCAGTCGGCACAAACGACATGAAGTCGTGGCGATGGTCATCGCTCAGAATGAAAATCACGTTGCGCACAGTGCGGCTATCCGTGTCGGCCGCTGCGACACGCCATGTGGCCAGGAGCAGACCCAGCACCAACATGGCCGCGCCGGCGAGAGTTTTTGCGGTGTGCATGGGGGAATTGTTGGCTCTACCGACCGTTTACGCAAGCATGCCTGACCTTACAAACGTACACCGCACTCAGCGCCATCACCCTTTCCTGCGCTGTAGTCCGCTGGCGAACACCGTGGTGCGCCCGACCGAACGATGTTAATCCATCTACGCCGCAGACTCGGGCGCTCAGAGTGCCGACAGAGCTGCGCTCGCTGGTCCCGCACACTGTCCGCTACTCCTCCATGTCCGCGGGCGGTTCCACGACATGCGGCGGCTCGACAGGCTCCGTTTCGGCATTGAACATGGTCTGCTGTCGCTGTCGCAGAACACGCCGCGAGCCCGGACCTTTGAAGTCAAGCGAACCCGGACCGAGCACCCGTACCAGAGCGTCGGCCAGATCCGCTGTTGGCCGCACGCCCCAGTCGGCGCCGAGTTTGAGAATGATGTTCTTGTCGGATGACCATGCGACCTGCGTGAAAACTGCGGCGCGACCGCCGTGGGACTTGAGAATGGGTTGTAGCTTACCAACCACATCCGGTCCGTGCCGCCCTCGGTCGAGTTTGATTACCACGCCGGTGCAGAGCCTGGCGATCGCTTCGGTCACGGGGATCGCCTCGTCAACGATCACTCCGGGGGTCTCACGTCGCTTGTCGATCTTACCCTTGAGAAAGAGAATCGACTCCACGGCAATCAGGCCGGGGTGCTTCTCGTTAATGGCCGCAAGATTCTCGGCGAAGATGGTGGCGTCGATGGGACCATCGAGGTCTTCGATGGTGATGATGGCCATGGGCATGCCCGCGGAACGACCATTCTTTGTCACCACCTTTTTGAGCCGGGTGATCATGCCGCCGAGAATGACTTCTGCACCTTCGGCGCAGAACTGGGCGTCACGTGTTGAGTGCGTGGCGAAATTCTTCAGGGTGTTGTCATGTTCGGCCAGCGGGTGGCTGGAAATATAAAATCCGAGCAGTTCCTTCTCGAACTTGAGCA
>CAYSSA010000117.1:8769-10470 GCA_964433485.1 uncultured Tepidisphaeraceae bacterium
CGGCACTCGGCGCCTGGGGCAATGCCATGAACATGTTGAGCTGACCCGAGCGGCGGTCGGTCTGGGCCTGCTGTCCAATTTCAATGGCCCTTTCCAGCACTGCCATCAGTTGGGAACGACGGGCATTTAATGACGCGAAGGCGCCGCACTTGATGAGCGCCTCCGTGGTGGCGCGGGTCACCGTGCGCAGATCGATGCGCTCGCAGAAATCGTAGATGCTGGCGTATGCGCCCTTGCTTTTTTTCTTTTTTTTAATGCACTCGACCGCCTTCTCACCGTCGCCGCGAACCGCCATCAGACCGAAGCGAATTTCACCCTCCGGGGGTTTTGAATTGTCAGGTTTCGATTTTCGATTGGGCCTTGCGGTAGCTTGCACCGGCCGGACATAAACGGGAGTAAAGGCCTTCTCGGAAACATTGATGTCGGGGGCAAGCACCTTGATACCCTTGCGGCCATCGGGCAGGGCTATGCGCCGGCATTCGTCGATGTACTCGGTCATCTTGTCGGTGTCACCCATTTCGTACGTCAGCAGGGCGGCCATATATTCGGCCGGGTGGTAGACCTTCATGTACGCGGTTTGAAAGGCCACAATGGCGTAGCGGGTACTATGACTCTTGTTGAAACCGTAGCCCCCGAACTTCAGGATCAACTCGAAAACCTCCTCGGCCTTCTCCTGCGTCACACCCTTGGCCATGGCGCCCTTGATGAAATCGGGCTTGAACTTGGCAATGACCTCCGTCTGCTTCTTGGAGATAGCCTTGATCAGCTTGTAGGCGTTGGCCAGTTCGATGCCGCCAAGCTGGTTGAATATCTGCATGACCTGTTCCTGGTACACCATGATCCCGTAGGTTTCCGCCAGGATCTTGTCCATGATCGGGTGAACCTCGGGGACCTTCTCCGTACCATGCTTACGATTGCAGTAGGAAGGAATCAGTTCCATCGGACCAGGCCGATACAGAGCGTTGGCTGCAATCAGGTCCTCGATCCGGTCGGGACGCATCTTCATCAGTAGATCCTGCATGCCACCGGATTCGAATTGGAAAATACCCTTGGTTTCTCCGCGGCAGAAAAGGGCCAGCACATTGGGATCGGTCAGGTCGATGCGCTCTATGTCAATTCGACCGCCGTCATCCAGCGGGACGGGAGGACGCGGATGGGGCAGAGCCAGGTGCTCGGCGCCGGGCCCGCAGTTGGGCGCAACGCCGCGCTGTGCGCGGGTCTGATGCTCAAGCTCGATCGAGCGGGTCAGCGTGGTCAATGTGCGCAGACCGAGGAAGTCCATCTTCAGTAGACCGACTTTCTCGGCGATGGGGCCTTCGAACTGCGTCAGAACGTTATCATCCTTATCCTTGTACAGCGGTACCAGCGTGTCCAGCGGCTGGTCGGCGATGATCACGCCGGCCGCGTGGCAGCCGGCATTGCGGCAAAGACCCTCGAGCTTCTGACCGAGGTCGATGACCTGCCTCGTCGTCGGATTCGTCTTGTACAGCTCCGCCAGTTCGGGTGCTTTCTCCAGGGCCTTTCTCAGCGTCATGCCCGGTGTATTGGGAATCAGTTTGGTGATTCGATCCACCTCGGCCAGCGACACCCCCAGTACCCGACCCACGTCCTTGCACGCAGCTTTCGCCGCCAGCGTGCCGAAAGTGATGATCTGTGCGACATGGCCATATTTGTTACGGACGTAGTCAATGACCGCCTGCC
>CAYSSA010000117.1:10503-15257 GCA_964433485.1 uncultured Tepidisphaeraceae bacterium
TCCTGGCAGATGTCGATGTCGATATCCGGCATCTCCGAGCGGCTGGGGTCCATGAACCGCTCAAAAAGCAGGTTGTAGCGCACCGGGTCCACGTTGCACAGTCCCAGAAGATATCCCACCATGGTGCCCACGCCCGATCCCCTGGCTCCGACGGGGATGCCGTTTTCGCGGGCATAATTGCAGAAGTCCCAAACGATCAGGAAATAGGAGCAGAAATTCTTGGAGATGATGACTTTCAGTTCGTGCTCCAGCCGCTCGCGGATATCAGCGGCAACATCGGTTGTCCCATAGCGCCAAACCAGACCCTTCTCGCAAAGCTGCCGCAGGTACAACTCGTCGTCAGCCATTGGCCGGACGGATCCATCGGCTGCCGGCTGAGGCTTCGGTGCCGAGGGTAGCGGCATGGCCGGGTCGAGCTTGTCCTTGGGCACGCGATACACCGGCGCGTATCGCCGCGAGAAATCCATTTGCAGGTCGCACATCTGTGCCACCCGCACCGTGTTGTCCATGGCTTGCTGCCATGCCGGAACCTGGCCATGGCCGATGTCCGACATCTCCTGTGGGCTCTTGAGGTACAATTCCGTCGGATACTTCAGGCGGGTCTCATCCGTGATGAGCTTGCCCATGGAGATGCAGCAGAGAACGTCGTGCGCATGGTGGTCGTCTTTATTGAGAAAATGCACATCGTTCGTAGCCACCAGCCCGACGCCCAGTTTGTTGGCCAGGTCCACCAGTTCGGGGTTGACGTCGTCCTGTTCCTTGATGCCCTGCTTCTGCACCTCGATGAAGAACCGTTCGGGGCCGAATATCTCGCGATAGGTCTCCGCGACACCGCGTGCTGCCTTATAGTCCCGCTTGAGAAACGCGGAGCAGACTTCTCCGCCCAGACAGGCGCTGGTGCAGATCAGCCCGGCCGAGAACTCCTTGAGCGACTGCTTATCGATGCGAGGCTTGTAGTAAAACCCCTCGCGATAGGCCAGTGACGAGAGCTTCATTAGGTTGCGATAGCCCGCGATGTTCTGCGCCAGGAGCAAGAGGTGAAACGCCGATTCGCCGTCGACCGTCCGCCGGTCGCGGCGATCACCGGGCGCCATGTACGCCTCCATTCCCAGCAGCGGCTTGATGCCCTCCTTCTTGCATTCGTTGAAAAACTCGATGACGCCGAACATGCAGCCGTGGTCGGTGATGGCACAGGCATCCATACCAAGTGCCTTGACCCGCTTGACCAGGTCCGGAATCTTGCAGGCCCCGTCCAGCAGTGAGTAGTGGGTGTGAACGTGAAGGTGAACGAAACTGGGCATACCGGCTCCGCCGAAAACATGCTGATCCAAAGAGCGCCGGTCAGCGAGGACGATTTGACATACCCGCGTCGGGGTTGTTCCCGCCGTGTATTGGCAGTCAAATGCTTCGCCAATCCTGGCCAGACCGGCCTTTCTCAGTCAGGTAGTTTGCCAAGCAAAACCGGAAGGTCAACGGCTCATTCGCGGAAAGTCCTCGCAACGAACGCCGTAGCGCTTGTGTGAACACCACTGCTATGCGCCGCTGCTCCGACCGTGAGCTTGGGCAGGGAGGATACAGTTGTCCTACTTGCCTCGGCGAGACCCCCAGATCTCGACGTGCAACCGGGGGCAATACCGAAACCCAGTCTGCTTGCACACCTCGACTACCCATTCCGCCTTCGCCTTCAACTCACTCCGTTCGGTGCCTTCAGGCATGAGCAGGACATCCTCGGCGGCCCAGTTGCTCAGGCCGTCAAGCAAACGCTGAATCTCTTCGATATCCGCCGGCCGGGATACCACAAACTTGAGCTGGAACTCCGGACTGGCGTCCATGAACCGTTGAATGGTTGGCAGGCTCAATCGTGTTCGCTCATGGGCTTCGGCCCATCTTCCTTCGTCGCGACCGATTGGGGTTGAATTCGCCAGCTTCGGCGAAATCGAGGCAAGGTCGATGGCCAGTGGTTTGTAGACTGTACCGGCGGTCTCGAGAGTAATGTGCAAGCCGGCCGATTTGAGTCTTCGGCACAACTCGCCTGTCTCTGGTTGAATCGCCGGTTCGCCTCCGGTAACCACGACGTAGCCGGTGTTGTGTGCCAGCACCTTGCTCGCGATCGCCTGAACCGACAGATCATCGCCCTCAGGGTTCCAACTGGTGTATGGAGTATCACACCAGACACATCTCAGATTGCAGCCGCTGGTGCGCACAAAGACCGAGGGCACGCCAGCGAGCTTGCCCTCTCCCTGGATCGAGTAAAACAGCTCGGCGATCTTCATTGGTCCCTCAAGCCATGTACTGCGGAATCTGCTGGATCTGGCCGTTGCGGTCCACACAGGCGATCGTGGTCGTCCCCTCCGCCAGCACGACGTCTTTCCGCCGGAGCAGGTACTCATGATCGATGCGCACCGGGCCCTGCCGCGCGATACGCGTCGTCAACTGCAATTCGTCGTCGTATCTTGCTGGATTCCGATACTTGATTTCAGCTTTGACAACCACGAAGAACACGCCAGCCTTCTCAAGGTCGGCGTAGCTGAATCCGCGACGACGCAGCAACTCAACCCGTCCCATCTCGAAATACTGCAGGAAACGGCTGTGATGGACGCAGCCCATCTGGTCCACCTCCGGGTAGCGTACGCGAAATTGTATGATATCCTCGATCATGGCCCGCGTATGTTCGCCGCGAAGGCGAAAAAACTCCAGCGTGGCAACCCATGTCCCCGGCGTGTTCTCCTGCTGTATCCAACTCAACGGCTCCAGCAGCACCATGCCGTATTCGTTGCCGGCGTGCAGACCGTCGGGCATCCGCAGTTCGATCTTCCGCCATGTGGCGGAATCGACGGCGGTGGCGTTCGGAGCATCCACAATCACCGGCGGCGCGCCGGGGCCGGTCACCGTCAGCGTGGCGTTGTACACGCCATCGTCGGCGTACACATGCGAGCCGATGGCCCAGCCCGTGCCGCTGTCGTCGCCGCTGGCGGCCAGGTCCGTTGTGCCATCGCCCCAGTCGATGGTCACCGTGTGCGTGTCCCAAGGATCATCATCCGCGAAGTCGGCCGGGAAACTGACCGAATCGCCCTCGACCGCCGAAACGGCCAGCGTGTTCTGCCCGGTCACGACGGGCCCGGTGTTGGTCACGGCGACGCAAGTGATGGTTCGCTCCTTTTCTGAACCTCTTCCCTGTCAACTCGCTTTCCGTGGCATCATTCTGCCCTCAACGACGGTGCCCAGAACTCGCTGGCAGCACACCCTACTTGGAGCGTTTGTCCCACGGCACGTAGTATTGGCCACAATCGGGTCCATACCAATCCTGGCGAGACAGCCATTCTTTGTAGTCCACAAATATCCAACAGAGCCCATGCATCTCACGGCGGGCATTCCAATATCGTTCCAGCAGGGTACGGAGGGTATTGATGGCATGTGTATGATCGGATTTAGCCAGGTCATCTCGTGGTGACGCTGACTCTGGATATGCAAAATGCAGCACAAGTTCAGTCCAGACCTGATTGTTTCCCGAGTTCAACCGGACTATCAGCCACTCGCGGAATCCTTTCAATAGCCCGCAGTTATTACCATGATCGACGCCGTTGATGAACGCAGTTATGAGATCGTAGTCCACCTTCGGACAGTACATACCTGGACACCGTAACACATGCTCGAGAAGATCGGGCAATTCCATAGGAATCTCCTTAGAAGCCAAATTCTATATCGCTGGCGTACCCCCATTGGGATTTTTACTCGGCAATTGATAAACCCGTAGATCCCGTAAAGGCATCACAGACGCAGCCATCCTTGACATTAACAACATGGAAGGGCCAACCCTTGAATACGCCTTTGAATGGTCCAAGACGCCAGCCGCGAGCGGGACGTATTGTAACAATTGTACCACCAATCAGTCTTTGAATTTGTTCGGCGACTTTTTCGCAGTTGCTATCGAATCGTGGTTCATTAATATCTTTAGGTCTCCAATTTGGTCCAATTAGACTGGTGTTGTGTGCTACCAGTCGGTCGCTGCCAACAAGATACCGATGATCGATCTCGACCTCGATATCGTACACACGCTGGGGGATGCCGGTAGGGGTAACCCAGGGCAATCGCATGTCCACGTTTAACTACGCCGCGGCGTAGTCTTTTGTGGTATTGCGCCAGGGCTTGCGCGCAGGTACTGTCCGGACAATCGTTTGCGAAGCTTCGCGTGGACTGACAACCGGACCCCGTCATGCAAAAGGAACTTTGGCATGGAAGCCCAAGTATCAGCGGAGATTCTGCGCAAACTGGTCGAGGTCTCCGATCCCCGAACACCCAACAAACGCCACCTGCTCGGCGACATCCTCACCATCGCTCTGTTCGCGGTCATTGGTGGGGCCGACCGCTGGGCGCAGGTGGCCTCCTACGGCCGGAAGAAACATCCCTGGCTCAAGACCTTCCTGAAACTGCCCTACGGCATTCCCTCGCACGACACCTTCGGGCGAGTCTTCGCGGCCCTCAAGCCGGAGGAATTCGAGAAGTGCTTCATGGCCTGGATGGCCGGGCTGGTGGCCTTGAGCGGGGGCAAGCTGGTTGCGATTGATGGCAAGAGCCTGCGACAGAGTTTCGAGCATGCCTGGGACAAGAGCGGCATGGCTCACATGGTCAGCGCCTTCGTGGCGGCCAACAAGCTGGTCTTCGCCCAGGTCAAGACCCAGGGCAAGGGACAGGAACTGGAGGGCATCGAGCGGTTGTTGAAGATGCTGGAGATCCAGGGAGCGGTGGTGACCATC
>CAYSSA010000118.1:0-822 GCA_964433485.1 uncultured Tepidisphaeraceae bacterium
GATCGGATTGATCGGCGTGCAGACATTGCCAAACAGTTTGCACTCGGCCGGCGTGCAGCGCCCGGTGATCACCTCGCCGCAGCGACACCCCGGCGGCTCGGGCACTTCCTTCGCCACCAGGCCGTAGCGCACGCACGCATCGAACCGGCCATACTCCGCGCGAATCACCATGCCGCTCATCGGTATCGACCCGACGCCGCGCCAGGACACATCCGCCGGCTCCATCACCTTCTCAATCAAGTTCCACGCCAGTTTGTTCCCCGCCGCCGTAACCGCCTGCGGATACCAGTTCTCCAGCGCGGAACTGCCAGTCGCCGCCAGCTCCGTCAACCTCGCCAGGCCGGCCGCCAGATGCACATCTTCAAAGCCCGCTACCACGCACGGCAGACGATACCGCTCGACTATCGGCCGATACGCCTCGTATCCGATGATGATCGACACATGCCCGGGACACAGGAAGCCGTCCAGATTCACCTGCCCCCCCTGCAACAGCGCCAGCATCGCGGGAATCACCAGCTTGTGGCTGGCCAGCACGGAGAAATTCCGCAAACCCAGCCTGCTCGCCTCCAAGATCGCCACGGCCGTCCCCGGCGTCGTCGTCTCGAATCCAACAGCCGCAAAAACCGCCTCGCGCGAGGGGTTCGCCGCCGCGAACTTCACCGCGTCCATCGGACTGTACACGATCCGCACGTCCGCCCCCTGCCCGCGCGCCCCTTGTAGGCTGCCGGCCGATCCCGTCACCCGCAGCATGTCTCCATAGGTGAAAAACGTGATCCCCGGCCGCATCGCCAGGATCGGAAGAGCACACGTCTGAACTCAGTC
>CAYSSA010000118.1:845-5659 GCA_964433485.1 uncultured Tepidisphaeraceae bacterium
TTGCCGGCATCAGACTGTGCAGCCCGGACCGGAAAATACTCACCGTATGGGTCCCGCACACTTCCATGAAGTTGACCGGCCGGGGCAACTTTTCGGCCGCCGCGCGCAGCCGCTCCAGCGCCTCGCGGCTCTCAACCACTCGATGTCGCATCAGCGCCCCCCTTCTCCGTTCGATAGCTCAGATCTTCCAGGACCCGGAAAGTCTCCTCGACCTCCTGCGCTTCCAGCGCCTTGATCGCAAAGCCCGCGTGAATCAACACCCAGCCCCCCACCTCCACCTCCGGCACCAGCGCGGTGTTGACCTCTACGCGATTGCCATGCAGGTCGGCCATCGCCAAGTCGCCCTCTTTGCTCACGATCTGTGCGGGAACCGCTAGGCACATGACAAACCTCCCAGTCTCGCGGCCGCGATCGCCGCTTGTCCCAGGGCAATGCCCCCGTCATTCGGCGGCACGCGACGATGTCTCAACACCTCAAATCCCCCCTGCCGCAGCCGCCTGCACAGTCCCTTGCTCACAATCTCGTTGCAGAACACCCCGCCCGACAACACCACCCGGCGCAACCCCGTATCCATGGCCGCCATCTCCACCATCGCCGCCCAGGCCTCGCAGAACTGCCGGTGGAACATCGCCGCCAAGTCCGCCGGCGCATGCCCCGCGCCCATTCGCGCCACCAATTCGCGCACCAGTGGCGAGAAGTCGATCCGCAACGGCTTCTCACGATGAATCACGAAGAACTCGCCCTCACCCTCAACATGCGCGCCACGGGCAGCCAACGCCTCCAATTTCATCGCCGCTTCCGCTTCGTGCGTGTTGTGGTCGCACACGCCCAACAGCGCCGCCACGCCATCAAACAACCGCCCCGCCGCCGTGGATGGAATACACCTCACATTGTCACACAACATCCGCTCGATAAACTGCAAGTCACAAGCCACCGGCATCATTCGCCTGACAAGCGGAAGGTTTGTGAAATTTTTCCCAAATGCTTGCATCAAAAGCGCCAACCCGCATCGACGCGTATCCCGTGCCGCAGCGTCGCCCCCGGCCAACAGCATCGGCTCGATATGTCCCAATCGCTTGAATTCCCGGAGATCCGACCAAAGCAGTTCCCCTCCCCAGATCTGACCATCCGATCCATAGCCAACGCCGTCGCATACCACCGCCAGAGCCGGTCCGGCCAAGCCGTGTTCCGCCAGCACCGACGCCGCATGGGCATGGTGATGCTGCACCGCCACCAGCCGCACGCCCAGTTCCTTTGCCAACTCACTCGCCGCCGATGTGCTCAGATAGAGCGGGTGCTGATCATGGGCAATCCAGTGCGGCCGCACGCCAAACAGTAACATCATGTCCGATATGGCTTTACGGAAGCATTCATAGTTCGCCGCATGTGTCAGATCGCCCAGATGATGACTAAGTATCGCCTTGCCATCGCGAACAACCGCCACCACATCCTTCAGTTCCGCGCCAACCGCCAGCCCCATTCCCGTGGCCACGGGAAGCTCGATCGCCGACGGCACCAGCCCGCGCGCCCGCCGAACTGGCAACAACTCCTCCTCGTTGCCCATGTCAATCAGCACCGAATCATCAACCGGCCTCTCGATCGGTCGGTCGTGCCACAGTATTGCATCGCACATCGCGCCGAGCCGCGTCAGCGCCTCCTGATTGTCAATCACCAGCGGGTCATCCGACACGTTCGCGCTGGTCATCACCAGCGGCGGCAATTCCGCATCCGCCGCCATCAGCAAATGCTGGATCGGCGTATACGGCAACATGATCCCAAACCGATGCATCCCGTCGGCCACGCCCGGTGCAATCTCCACGACTCCACCCAACCTCGGACACAGCACGATCGGCGCCACCGGCGAAGCCAGCATCGACGCGGCCGGCCCGCTCACCACCGCCAGACGCCTGGCCTGATCCAGATTCCGCACCATGAGCGCAAAAGGCTTGGTGTCCCGCTCCTTGCGCCGCCGCAGCAACCCCACCGCCGCGGCATTGGTCGCGTCGCACGCAAGATGAAACCCCCCAAGCCCTTTGATCGCCACAACCTTACCCCCCCGCAACATCGCCGCCGCCTCACGATAGGGATTGCCGCCGATGGCACACCCCGCATTGTTCACAAGCGCCACCTTCGGCCCGCAGGCGGGACACGCCACCGGCTGCGCGTGGAACCGCCGGTCCGATGGATCACTATATTCGCGACCGCATTCCCCACACAGCGCAAATCCCGCCATCGTCGTGTTCGGCCGGTCATACGGCACCCGCTTCACAATCGTGAATCGCGGCCCGCAATGCGTGCAATTGATTAACCCGTATCCATATCGCCGATCGGCCACATCCATCAGTTCCGCCAGACAATCCGGACAAACCGCGACATCGACCGTCACATCGGCGCCAACTTCGCGCGAATCACTCGAAGGGTCGATCCGGAAGCCCTCCTCCACCGCCGTGGGAATGGCCGTCGCATGGACCGAGTCGATTCGAGCCAAGACCGGCTTTTCCGCCTCCAGACGCTGCTCAAATCGATCCAGATCCCCAATCGAGCCTTGCGCTTCGATCACCACGCCCGCCGCGTCGTTCCGCACCAGTCCCGACAAACCAAACCGACGGGCCAGATTGTAGACAAAGGGACGGAAACCGACCCCCTGCACCTGCCCGGTCAGTCGCCAACGCCGACGCTCGGCCCCAGGCGGATTCGGTTGAACGGAACACCGCAACATCAGAAGACCTCAATGTCCGTTATTATTCCATATCTGGCAACCTTGTCAATCAAATATCGTGACAAATTTCACGATTCATAAATATATATTATGCAATTATTTAGGCCGCTCATCTCGATCCGAAATCCATAAGCTCCATTGTCTGCTTCAGCCAACTCGATCAGCGCCACCCGTTTCACCGGTCGGAGTCCTCCTGGCTCCATTGTTCAATTTTCACCACTCCCCGCTTCCGCACGAAGCGGGCACGGGGCTTGGATAGCCTGATGTCAAAGGAGCATATCCATGGGAAAAGTCTCGATCGGCGTGAATCTCGAATTCGTTCGTCACCAGGACAAGAACATGGAATGGGGTGTCGAGAAGGCGGCCGAGCAGGGTTACGAATACGTCGAGCCGATGGTGCATCTCGGCCGCGAACTGCTCTCCGAGGCCGGCTATTTCCACAGCGTTTCCATGCTCGATGACCCCTATCGCATCAAACGCGCCTGTGAGAAGGCCGGGGTGAAATTGTCGGGCCTGTCGGCCCACACGCCGCTGTGTCGGCCGGAGATCGGCACGGAGTATCTCAAGCAGGCGATCCGTTTCGCGGCCGAGTGCGGCGCGCCGGTGATCAACACCGACGAAGGCCCCAAGCGAAGCTGGAGCACCGTCGAGGAAGATCATGTGCTGATGCGCTACACCCTGATGGAGGCCGCACTGGTCGCCGAGCCTCGCGGCATTCTCATCGGCATCGAGCCGCACCAGCAATACAGCAAGACGCCCGATGGCCTGGAACGCATCTTCAAGCTCGTGAAGAACAAGTGCATCGGCATCAACTTCGACACCGGCAACAGCTATCTGGCCGGGTCCGACCCCATCAAGTGGCTCAAGAAAGTCCTGAAGAACCTCGTGCATCTGCACGCCAAGGACATTTCGGTCGAGCAGAGCACGGCCGAGCGCGGCAAAGTCACGGGCACTCCGGTGGGCTGCGCCTGCGGCGATGGCGTGGTGGACTGGCGCAAGGTCGTCGAGCTCTGCCGCCAGTGCCCGCGCGACATTGTGTTGTCGGTCGAGTGTGGCACCGTCGATCAGGCCCAGCGCAGCATCAAGCACCTCAAGCAGGTGATCAAGGAAGTCGGGTGAGCGGGGCATGCAGAGGGATTGCGAGGAAACACGCGAAAGGGCCCCCGGCTCACAACCGGGGGCCCCGTCGTTTCTCTCGCGTACTGCCGGCCGCCGAACCGCTCACGCCCGACGGCTCTTCAGATCGTTGTACATCGCAAACGCGTCCCGGGGCTTGAGATTGTCATGCACCACGGCCTTCACCGCCTGGATCATCGCCACCGGATGCTCGGCCTGGAACACATTGCGCCCCATGTCCACGCCCGCCGCGCCCTGGTCGATCGCCTCATAGGCCATCTGAAGGGCCTCCAATTCCGGCAGTTTCTTGCCGCCCGCGATCACGATCGGCACCGGGCACGCCGCCACCACCTTGTCGAAATCCGGCTTGCAGTAGTAGGTCTTGATCACGTGCGCGCCATTCTCGGCGCAGACGCGCGTCGCCAGACTCAGGTACCGGGCATCGCGCACCAGTTCCTTGCCCACGGCCGTCACGCCCAGCACCGGAATGCCGTACCGGGTTCCCTGATCCACCATGGTCGTCAGATTACGAATGGTCAACGCCTCGAACTTGCTGCCGATGGCCACCATCAAGGCCAGCATCGACGCATTCACGCGGATGCACTCCTCGATGTCCAGCAGCACCTCGTCGTTGAGGTCGGTCAGCACGGTCGATCCGGCCGACGCGCGGAGCGAAATCGGCTTGTTGGCCGTCGCCGGCACGATCTGCCGCAGCGCTCCGCGCGTACACATGATGCAGTCGGCATATTCGATCAGCGGCACAATGGTCAGGTCCATGCGCTCCAGCCCCGAGGTCGGGCCCATGATGTAGCCGTGGTCGAACGCCAGCATGACGGTCCGACCGCTCTTCCTGTTGAAGATGCGCGACAGCCTGTCCTTCATGCCCCATTCGAGGTTCCCGCAGCCCTTGAGGAAGAACCCCTCGGTCTTCTGCGGAATGCCGATGCCGTAGTCCTTGGATTCCAGATTCCCGGTTTGA
>CAYSSA010000118.1:5669-7094 GCA_964433485.1 uncultured Tepidisphaeraceae bacterium
GCCATATTCGTTATCCTTGTATGTGGCCGCGATGGTCCATCGCGGCGGTCCAGCCTTCAGCTCGTGGCACGGGCTTCCAGCCCGTGGAGCCCCGTAGGGGCGAAACACATTAGCCCATGGCGTAAGCCATGGGAAACAAGCCGTTCGCAAATCCCAGCCCCGTAGGGGCGAAAGAACACTTGTGTCGCCCCTGCGGGGCTTGTTTTGTCGTTGCCTTTCTTACCCACGACTTACGTCGTGGGCTAATACCTACCGCCCCTTCCGGGGCTGGCTACCAGCTACAATCCCATCACCGCGTCCCGAAACCCGGCGAACATCAGCGAAATCGACGTCGCTCCAGGATCCACCAGCCCGATCGTTCGCGCGCCCAGGTTCCTGGCGCGCCCGAACTTCGCCTGCATGTTCTTCGTGCTCTCCGCCCCGGCCGCCGCCGCCTCGGCCGCCCTGCTCAACGCCTGCGACAGGCTCTCATGCCGGCCCGCCAGCGCCGACACCGCCGGAACCAGCGCATCCACCATCGTCTTGTCTCCCGGCCTCGCCGGCGTCTGCGCCCGCAGCTTGGCCAGTCCGGCCTCGAACATCGCCGCCAACTCGCCCCCGCCGGCCGCCTCCGACATGCCCATGAAGAACGAACCCAGCAACGGGCTGGTCGAACCGCCGTCCACCGACATCACGCTCCAGCCCACGGCCTCCAGCAAGGCGACCGGCGTCGGCGTTGAACAGCCCTGGACCGATTCCAGCATCGCCTCGGCCACCCGCTTCATGGTCGTGCCGTGGTCGCCATCGCCGGTTGCCGAATCGAGTTTCGAGAGCAGTTCATGGTTCTCGCGCACCCGGCTCGCGCCTTCCCGCAACATGCGGGCCAGATCCTCATAGCTCACTGTCACGGACATGCCAATCATCTCCTTTGGACTGCGCCCGCACGAAGGCGCTTTGGGTTTCAACGCCGGACGGCGCCATGCAGGGATTGGGTGTTCGAGCCCAAGCGGTGTCTTGCCACCGCACTCCCAAAGTCAACGCACCGTCAGCGACGGCGTGTCGCAAGGGGCTTTCCACAGCCGAATCAGTTCCTCATCCATCTCCGCCACGAACATCTGGAAGCCGGCCATTTCCTGCACCGTCAGATACTCGCCCACCAGCGGCGACACGGCCTCGATGCCTCGCTCGGCCAGCAGCTTGTGCACCGCCCGATAGACAATGTACATCTCCATCAGCGTCGTCGCGCCGGAGCCGTTGATGATCACCAGCAGTTTGTCGCCGGCCCTGGCGTTCACCGCCGCGACCAGACGTTCCACCATCAGTCTGGCGGTCTGGTCAGCCGTCATGATCTTGCACGGCCCGGTGCCGGCCTCGCCATGCTGGCCCATGCCGATCTCCATCTCATCATCCGCCAGCTCGAATCTCGACTGCCCGGAACTCGGATGC
>CAYSSA010000118.1:7134-10112 GCA_964433485.1 uncultured Tepidisphaeraceae bacterium
CGCTCGGCGATGGCATAGATCTGGTCCATGCTCATCCCCTGCTCGGCGGCCGCGCCGACCACCTTGTACAGCGGAATGCACCCGACCAGCCCGCGCTTGTCGGCGGCGGGGGCATTGGCCCCGGGAGCAATGTCCTCGTGGGTCAGGATCGAGCGCACGTTCAAACCCTGCTTCTTCGCCATGTCCATCGCCAGGTTCGAGCTCATCACGTCGCCCGCGTGGTTCAACACCACCAGCAACACCCCGGCCGACCGGTTGGCCTTCTTCAGCGCCTCAAACACCTTGGGCGCGGCCGGCGCCGCGAAAATGTCGCCGACCACGCTGATGTCCAGCATGCCTTCGCCCACGAAGCCGCTCAGCGCCGGCTCATGCCCCGCCCCGCCAAGGGTGACGATCGCCACCTTGTTCTCGGCTTTGGGCCTGGCCCGCACGACCAGCTTCCCCGACTCCAGCTTCACCTTGTCGGCGTGCGCCAGGGAGAAACCTTCGAGCAGTTCCGCGGTCAGATTATTCGGATCGTTGATGAATTTTTTCATTGCCATGGAAGTGTCCTCTTTGTCCTTGCCTCTCGCCGTCATTCCGGATTCCCGCCACTGCGCGCCACGCAGACGCGGATAAGCTCGATCACCCGAATGCACTTCTCCGTCTCGACGCGGTTGGACATCGCAATGTCCTCACGCCGTCCGCTGCATGAACTCGATGAACGCGCCGTCCTCAATCACAAACGCCACCTTCAACCCGGGCATCGGCTCAAAAGGCTCGATCAGGACTTTCTTGCCCTTCATCGCCGCCGCCAGGTCGTCCACGTCGTACGCCAGGTGCGGATGGGTCTTCAACTCCGCCGGCAATCCGCTGTCGGGCTCGAACCGCAACCACTCGATCCGATAAGGATTGGCCGCCGGATCGGTGATGTGAACGCCGGCCCCGGCCAGAAATGTTTCGCCGGCGCGCTTGACGGTCGTGGGAATCCCCACATGATGAAATCGCATCTGAATCTCCTTCCAATCCGAGTTGCGGGCAATGCCTCTCGCCGGCAGGCATGGGCAAGCGCACCTGCCCATGCCGCCGGATCCGGTCGGCTTTGCCCTGTTGCCTAGAACTTCACACCCGGGTTCGTGAACCGCAACCCGGCATTGTCATGGAAAGTGCCATACTCCGTCACAATCGCGCCCTCCGGCCCGGCGATCATGAAATGTCTGGCCGTCGCCCGCTTCAGGTCATCGACCTCGCCTTCCTCGAGCTTCGTCCAGTTCTTCACGGTGATGAATTTCTCCTGGCTCGCCGGCAGCTTGATCGGACAAACGCCCTTGGGCTCGCCTTCGCCGAACGTGCAGACCATCCCATGCCGCACCTGCCACGCCTCCCGCTTCGGTGCCACATCGCCCGCCTGCACGTGACAGTGCTCCACGATCATCTGCCCGGGCAGCAGGAAAATCTCATGTCCGAATACGTTTGTGGGCTTATCGTTGTACCAGAAAATCCCGGCCATTCCGACATTCACGAAATCGCCGAGGGCGAAATCGGCAATCCACATGTTCTCCCGGAGGTTCTTGGAAACGGGATAGCCGAAACGCTTGAACATCGCGTGGTAGGCCTCCCTCGCCTTTTCCTTCTGGAACTGCCCATCCTTGTAGAAGTCCTCATTCTTCAGCGCGGGCACGTCCGCCGCGCCGGCCGAGCTTCCCGCAAATCCAAGCGACAGCGCCGCCGCGGTTCCCGCGCCGGTCCGCAACACCGACCTGCGCGACTGCTTTCCAAAACTCATCATGGTGGCCCTTTCGTGAAAATGGTCCGTATTCATCGCCGGCACTTGCCGGACAGAGGTTTCGAATCGGCATCCAGACACTGGATCGCCATCAGGCTTGAATCCGCCTTCGCATCGGCATACCGCCACACCAGTTTGCGATCCCGCGTGATTGCGAACAACCCGGTCCCCTCGCCGTTCTTGTACGCCGCGTAACAGCCAACCGCTATGTCGCCGTCGGCCAGCAGGTGCATCCCCGTCATGTTCATCACCGTGGCGCCGGCAATGTCCTTCGCCGCCAGTTCCCACACCACTTTTCCGGCCGCGTCATACTCGTACAGGTGCGACAGACTCGACACCAGCGTGGTATTGGCGTCCGTGCGAATCGCCGCAAACGCCAGGTTCGGCGTCTTGATCTCCAGCACCACCTTGCCATCCGGCCTGTACTCCTTGACGAGCCTGGATCCGGACTGGCACACAAGATAATTGCCGTTCTCAAGCTTGCGAACCATGCGCAGGTTGTGGTGCGCCCCCTTCGTCGCCGGAACCGCCTGCAATTCAAACACCACCTTGCCGTCTTTGTCCACCTCCAGCACCCGACCGGTCGAATTCTCGCCGATCACCGTGTTGCCGTTCTCCAGCCGCTGGCACGAATACGTTCCGCCGCCACGCTGCTCCTTTGCCTTGTACTGAAACACCACTTCCCCGCCCGGTGTCACCTCAGTCACCGATTGCCCGTCCGCATACAGCACATTCCCGTTGCCAAGCATCCAGGCATCATGAACCAGGCCCGCCTTGTGCTCCCAGAGCACCTTGCCTTCGGAACTCAACACAAACACCCGGTTCACCCCTCCCGCCAGCACATTCCCGGGCAACTTCCCCACAACCGGTTGCTGCGCTGCCGCCGCGACCAGATACAATCCTGCGAATATGGCTGCCAGATTTCGCATCAAATCCTCACCACTTCCTCGCCATCCCTCCATCCCTTCGTCGCTCCGTCGCTCACTCCTCCACAATCAACCGAATGCCCACGTTGTACACCTTCTGCCACGCCGGATACGCCTGGCGGAAGCCCGACCGCGCGTGCTTCGGCCGATCATACCACGAGCCGCCGCGAACGCTCTTCTTTGCCGCCGACGATTCCGCCTTGTCTTCCGCGGACGAATCGTAGGGATACGGGCGATAGCTGCTCCGCGTCCACTCGGCCACATTGCCGTGCATGTCCTTCAGTCCC
>CAYSSA010000118.1:10122-12631 GCA_964433485.1 uncultured Tepidisphaeraceae bacterium
ATTGCCCTCATATCGCCCGACCTCCGCCAGGTGCAACACGCCGTCGTCAAACCGGTCGTCCTTGGGCACGAAATCCCAGAACTTGTCGGGATTGGGGAACGGCTGCGGATTCACTCCCTTGACGGCCAGCAGTTTGAGCGACCGATCGCCCAGGTTGGCCGACTTCGAGAAATCCGCGTTCAGGTCCCCGTAGAAAAGCGGCGTGCCGGTTCCCGCGCGACAGGCCCATTCCCACTGCGCCTCCGTCGGCAACGTCACCTTTCGCCCGGTCTTGTTCGACAGCCACCTGCAGAACTCCATCGCCTCGATCTGCGACACGCGAATCACGGGCAACTTCGGCCCATCCATCAGGTAGCCCGGCTTGACCTGGTCCTTGTAATGCATGTCGTAATAGCCGTTGCGGTGTTGCGGGTCGAACTGCTGATACTGCTCCAGCGACACCTCCGTCACCGCCATCCAGAATGGCCGGGCGATTTTCACCCGCGCCGTCGGATACTCGTCCGGATAGCCGTTGAGGTCCCCCATTTCAAACTCGCCCGCGGGAATCCGGCGCATTTCAATCACCTTGCCATCCCCCAGATCGAGGCTCATCTGGTTGCCGCCCAGCGCGCTCTGCATCTGCCGGGCCTTCTCCGCCGTGAAAGGCCACCCGCTCACCGCGACCGGCGCCGGCTTCGGCGGCATCGGCGGCGGCTGTATGAACATCGCCTTCTTCTCATAGGGATTGAGAATCTCCTCGATGTCCTCGTCCACATTTGAATACAGTTTGTTCATCTCCCGACGGCGACGCTCGAAGTCCTTCGGGATCCTGCCCGCCTCGCGCCAGGTTCCATGCGCCGGAACGTTCAAATCGATCCAGGTGATCAGCCGATCCCACGCCTCCTTGTCCAAACGCACGTTGTAATGACCTTTTTGCAGAATCTGGACCAGATCGCTGGTATCCGCATGAAACTCCAGCGGCGTCAACAGGTTGTAATCGCCCTCGGGCCCGTTCCGACGCACATACGGATGCAATTCGATATAGGACTTGGGAAACGAACCGCCCATGGTGGTACGGGTGATCGTCACATCATCCAGCTTCGGCCGGTCGGGCTGGCCGTTGTGGCAGCCCACGCAATACTTGTCCAGCACCGGCTGCACCTCCCGCACAAAGCTGAAGCCTCGCTTCGGTCCATACCACGGCTCCGGCTTGGAGGGAGCAAACTGCATCGCCTCCGTGCGCTTGATGACCGCCGCTGAATTCTGCATGTCGTGACAGCCATTGCACGACACATACTCGCCCGGCATTCCCACCAGCCAGCTTCGCTTCTGCTGAATGGCCTTGCCCTCGGCGTCCAGCGGCTGAAGCGTGATCGGCAGATTGGCCGGAATCTCGAACTGCGCCGAGCCGTCCTGATACACCGGAACCGTGCCGATCAATCGCCGCACGTCCCAGGGCCCTTCGATGCCCACGACATAGTGCCCGCCCATGTTGCGATACGAGTACTCGTATTGATACAGACGCAACGACTTCACTGTTCCGCGGGGAACCCCCGTCAGACCCTGCCCGGTGTAGATGTCCTGGATCGACACAACCGCCGTCGTTTTCTCCAGCTTCACCCGGTCCGGAATCGCCGGCGGCATGGTCGTCTTCCTCAGCGGAATCGGCTCCAGCAACGCAAAGCCCGGAAGCTCCTTCAGCAACACCATGTTGTCGAACACGTCCACCAGGTAAATGCCCCAGTTGGACTGCGGCGTCGGCTTGGCCGACACGAGAATGTACTGAGTGTTCAGCGGCACGGGATGCAGGAACTTGGGCCAGGAATCATTGACCAGCCCGTCTTTGATCACGTTCGCAACCGGCTTGCCCCAGCCGGGAATGCGCTGCACCGCCCCGGTCTGGTCCTTTCGTCCGCGCGCCAGATCGAACAGCACCAGTTCGCCCATGCGCGGCACGCCGTGGTGCCCGGACACGATGCCCACGAACTTGCTGGCATCGCCCGGACACGGCTTGGCGTAAAAGGTCGAGTTCGGCCAGTAGCTGTTGCTCCCGTAGTACTCGATCTGCCCCGTGCCGTCCGGATTCATCGACATCAGCAGCCGGCTGAAATAGTGCGCCGAGTCCGTGTATTCCCAGCGCAGATACATCACCCGACCGTCGGCCAGCACCGTCGGATACCAGTCGTTGTCCTGCTCGAAACACAATCGCCGAACGTTCTTGCGGTCGGCGCTGAGCAGATGCAGATTGCCCACGTAGTCGGAACCGCCAACGCACGGCACGCCCACGAAACTCGACGTGGAATTGAAGATGATGCGACCATCCGGCAGGTAAATGCCGTTGTAATTGTCGATGTCCCCGTGTTCGCCGGGAGTGACCTGAGTCATACCCGTTCCATCGACCTTCATTTCAAACACCTGCCAGCGACCATTCCTGCCGATCGACGAAAACAGCAGCCGCGTGGCGTCCCAGTGCAGATTCAGATCGCCCACGAACCACGGCCGCGACGGCTTGTACACCGTCTTGAGGTCC
>CAYSSA010000118.1:12659-15210 GCA_964433485.1 uncultured Tepidisphaeraceae bacterium
CAAGTTCGTTCTCCATCTGCGGATTGACACTTGTGTTCCCCTGCCAGTTCTGCGGCAGACCGAGTTTTCCGGCCTCCCGTTTGATCAGCAGGATCTTGTCGAAATCCACCAGCGGGTTCTCGATCACCAACGCCTTGAACTTGAGCTGCTCCACCGCCGCCGACAACTTCTCGTCCCTGGGTTGCTTCTCCAGCGCGTCCAATTCCGCCAGCATCGCCCTGCCGTTGCGGTATTTCTCCGGATAGGCCGACTGCAGCGCCGTGATCGACCGACGCAACGCCTCGAAATCCACGCTTGCCGCCGCCGAGGCCACGTTCCTCGCCCTGGCACGTGCTTCTCCGGCCGCAACCGGCAGCGCCACCGCCATCGTCATCAGAATCGCCGTCGAGAAACGTATCACGCGCATGGCTTTCGCACCTTCCGTCTAGGATTGCTTTGCCTGGGAAATCAGACCATATCCCATTCGCTCGGAAATCACTCCAACCTGCCGGGCGATCAACTCGCCCAATTCGGGCAGCGCCGAAGCGCTGATTCGGTCGGCCGGTCCCGTCGTCCACACTCCCGCCACGGGGCAGCCGTTGCGATCCAGCACCGGAGCCGCGACACAATGAATGCCGCTCAACTGCTCGCCCCGATCTAATGCGTACCCCAAGCTGCGAACCGTGTTGAGTTCTTCGATGAACGCGGCGGCCGAAGTGATCGTGGCGTCGTTGTAACGCACAAATGCAATGCGCCCCACCAGGGCGTCGCGCTCCTGCTCGGGCATGAACGCCAGCATCGCCTTGGCCGGCGCCGATGTATGCAGCGGCAGGCGGGCGCCACGATCCAGCGAAAACTTGAACGGATGCGAGCCCAGAACCTGCTCCAGCACGATCAGGTCGTCCCCGGCTATGGTGCCGATCAGCACCGTCTCCTTGATCGAGTCGCGCAAGCCACGGAGAACGTCAATGGCGTTGGCCATCAGATCCTTCTCGCTCAGGGCTCGGGTACCCATGGCCAGCAGCTTGCGACTCAACATCAGCAGTTTCCGGGGCTCGTCCCGAACCAGGTAACCGTAGTCCACCAGCGTCATGGTGATGCGGAAGATGCTGGTCTTGGAGCAGCCCAGAGCGGATGCAAGTTCTTTTTGAGAAAGACCTTCCGGGTGGGCAAGGAGAAGTTCCAGAATGCGCAGGCCTCGCTCAAGGTTGGGAACCTTGTACTGACTTGGGGCGATTTTGGAATCATCCTTCAACCGTGTCATCGGAGACTCCTGGCGTCACCTGATTTCATAAGCGAAACCTAGTTTCACCTTAAGAATTGTAAACAGGATGATACAGTCCTGTCAACTGAAAAACCTGTCAAATCAATGGAAAAGAACCTTGGGTTCAGGACTTTCGATGGGATTCCGACCAATGCCCCCACCAGAGCGTCAGGGCATAGACCAGAATCGTGCCCAGACCGCCGGCAAAGCCGAGGATGGTGTAACCCATTTCGCTCATGTCATTCGCCGTCGCTGACTGAGCCGATAGCGGGCAACAATCAGGGCAACGGTGATCATTGTCACCGGCACAAACCAGATCGCCAGCGCCATCTTCAGCGGACCGGCCATGGACAGAGCCACCGATGGAGACTCAGGCATCAGATTGGCCGAGAGATAGACCAGCGGCACATCGAGAAAGGCGATCACGCCATAGGCCGCGCAGACCGATGGCCTGGACGCCATCGGCAAGCTGATTCGCAACAGCAGATAGCCAACATACAGCAACCAAAGCACAAGGCTGAATGTCTGGTGAGGCGTCCAGCTCCACCACTCGTTTCGGGCGCACCGCGACCAGGCCATGCCTGTAAGCAGCACTCCGGTGCAAAGCACAACGGCCACCTTCGCCGATGCCAGACCCAGATCATCCCACCGGGCATTACGATCCATCAGAAACATGATGCCCGCGATGAACGCAACACCACCGGCGACAAAGGTGTTCACGGCCATGGGAATATGCAGGCACAGCACCTCATGGACCAGTTGTCCGGGCGGAACCTGCCGCACATGGCGGGTCAGCACCCACATGGCCAGCACGGTCGTCAGGATGCACACGATCAGCCAACCGGCTTGGATCAGGTTCCCAAATCTTGAAATGGCAGGCGATTGTGCGTTCTCAAGATCGGGATGCGGTCTGGTGTCCAAACGTGACGGATAGGCCGCGTTGATGCTCTTCTGAGACGCCGAAACTGGCTCAAACACATGCGGCATAATGATTTACATCCATGGTACAATACACAATACACAACGCGAACTCGTGTGGCACCACAGGCGAACGCACTGAGAACTACGATGGATGCAAACCGTGAACCAGAATATCTTTACTATCTTCCCAGAACCGCCAGTCTTTTCAACCACGGTGGCAGCTTAGACACAGCCGGCTGCCGTGGTTCGACATGATCAGACGACTTCTCTCGGTCGAGTAGGGATTGTGGCACGAATTACATCCAGTCCGACCGTCAAACAGCATAATCCGAGAGTCGAGAACCTGCACCGGAGTGAACTGCATCTCTCGTTCTGAATTGCTGTTAC
>CAYSSA010000119.1:0-14414 GCA_964433485.1 uncultured Tepidisphaeraceae bacterium
GTTCCGGAAGACTGGCTGGCGGATCGAAAACGATGCGAGGAGGCGGGGATTCCCGGCGGGAGCAAACTGATCGCTCGACGCTTTCAACACACAACCGGTCTTCCGCTTACCAAATATGATAGTGCTCCCGCTTCGCAGCCGGGCTGGTGTACCGGAGCCTCAATTCCTGTTCGCCCGCTGGAACCGTCGAAGCCGGCAGCAAGCCGGTGAGCACAGGCAAGAGTATCTTCATGAGGGGCGAATCCTGTATTGCTTTCCCTTTTCCGTGCCGAAGCTGATTACATTTCCATCGAATCGGAAGTCGATCTTTTCCTGCCGCCCTCCCTGGATTGACAAGACTTCGCACGTCTTGCCGATCCACGGGGTTGCGATTGTACACGGCCGGCCCACTTCGCTCTTGATGTCGAGGTGGATGACCCGGCCGTTCTTGTATTCGCTGGAGACCAGAAAACCTCCAAAGGCCCGGAGATCCTTGAAGGAGGCATCCTTGTCCTTCATCCAGACCGGGAACACCCGCAAGGTATTGTCGTGACTCTGCAACAGCATGGAGTTGATCGCCTCAACCGCGCCAACCGACTCCAGCGAATGCACGGGCGGTACGATGGTCAGGTTATTCCTCAGTTGCACATGATCGCCCCGGTCGTCATAGGGCTGCCGACCGGCCAGCAGCAATTTCAGGTTCGCGACCACCTTTTCGGCCGGATAACCCGAGCGAACCGCCTGGGTGTAAATCTTTGGGAAGCTGTTGGCCTGGAACCAGGAGGCCTTGCCGATGTCGGGGTTCAACGCCGCGACGGTGTTTTGGGCGATTAGCAGGAGTTCCCGGTCGGAGCCCAGGCTGATGGCCTCGGCCGGAAACACGGCGTTCAGAACATCGCTGTTGTCGCCCGGCCCGCCCAGGCACATCTTGGTCCGGTTTTCGGCTTCCTTGAAGACGATCTTGCCGTTGAATTCGATGGTGGGGTATCGGCTGAGATTGCTGACATAGCTGCTCCACTTTGCCTTCTGGGCATCGGTTATGTGGATGGTTTCGCCTCCGCTCTGCTTCCCCTCCAAGGTGTCGCTGGTGCTCAGAAGAAACCGGAACAAGGCGTTGACGTAGGCCAGATCATTGATGGCGTTGGTGTCTTTCTGGCCCTCGCGAGCGTCGTGTAGGGAAAGAGTGTCGCGGATCATCCACCGCGAATGGGCGGCATCCCACTCCAGGTTGTCCTCCCAGAATACCGCCAGTTCTTTCAACAGCGGCCACGCCTTTTGGACCAGGAAGCTCTCATCCTGGGTGTAGTTGTAATGCATCATGAAGTTCAGACAGGCCAGCGAGGCGTTGCTCTTCATGTTCAGCGTCCGGGTATCCGTGAACCCGCCCCAGGCATGGGCATTGACGCCGAACAGAACGCCCTTGGTGCCGTGTTCCTGGGCCAACTGGCGGCCGGCGGGCAGGAGCTTGAGAATCACGTCGTAGTACGGCAATGCCAGTTCCGGCCGATTGCTGGAATAGACTCCCCACCACACCGCCTCGAAGTTGTAATCCAGGGTGTATTTGTTTGACCAGCAGATGGGACCGTTCAGATGCCATGGCCCTGCCAGGCCGGGAGGGATGCTGCCTTCTCGACTGGAACACGCCAGCACGTACAGCGCGCCGTAATAGAATCTCTCCAGGAGATCGTCATTGAGAGTCACACAGGATTTGGACCAATACCCCTTCCACCAGTCGAGGTGGTTCGCATGGAGACGGTCGATGGCCTGCTCATCAAGGGACGCGGCCTGGGCCTTCGCCTTGGCAATGGGGTCGGTCGCTTGATATCCCCCGGCAACAACGGTCATCGCCCGGACCCGCTTGCCCGCAGTCAATCGGAACTTGGCGGTCGAGGCATCCTTTCCGTTGGTTGCGCAAAGCGCGGCCGCGCCCAGCACGCGGCAGGTCACGGCGACGTTGGAAACAAACGGCTGGGCCGTTGTTCCCATTTTGGTCTTGACCTCACGGGTGCATCCGATGATTCCGTTCTCCGCAAAGGCCCGGGTGGCTGCGCCCCTGGGATGGGACCAGAGTTTCAGGCTGACGTTGATCGAATCGCCCTGGTCCATCCACAGTTCCGTAACCAGGACATTGCCGCCGTCCGCGGTCCAGGAAAGCATTTTCACGGCGGCGTTGCCCAACGGCAGGAGCGAACGGATTTCCGACCTGTAGAGATCCTGTTCCTGTCGATACTTGGTGCGGTCGGCCGGGGCGGCGTCGAAAGTGAAGGTCAGGCCGCCCAAGCCGCGCATGGAATGGCTCAAGTCGCTCTTGGACAAGTAGAAGGTTTGCTCGGTGTCGGTCCCGCCAACGGCAACCGCCAGATCACCGTTGCCCATCAACGGGCCGTCGGGGATGCGATACGCCTTGATACTGGGGTCGAGTTCGCCCACGGTGCTGGGCGGGGTGGTATACACACCCACGTGTCTGGACAAGATCGCTTGCACATCAAGGGTTGCTTCCTGCCCCTGCGATGGATGCGTAACCAGCTGTGAAAAGCCGCTGGCCAGCGCCATGGCGATGAGTCCGAGGGAAAATCGCTTCATCGTTGCAGAGTCCTCTCTGAATCCAGTTCCAACCGCAGATAGTCATACAGTACGCCGTCCGTCCAGGCGCGGACGTGCTTGGTCAGCGTGACGATGTTCTCGCCCGGCCTAAGCAAGGACGCATCGAACTTCACGCTTCGCTCGGTCAAGGCCGTGGCGCGAATGCCGTCGCGATGCATCACGCCGGATTCGGGCAGTTCCCCCGTGCTGCCGATCGGCTGGCCGTTGAGCGAAACATCCACCGGGCCGCCGCGAGCGCCGCAGATGGCCAGGCGCAGCGTCGCCGTGCCGCTTGACGCTCGATCCATGTTGAACCGGATGCGCCAGGTGGTGTTCTTCCAGCCGCCCTTGCCGTCCGGCCGCGGAGGCTGCACGTAATTCCAGTCACGCCGGAAGTCGCTCTTGCCGATCACAAAGTCAACATCGTTGGGAAACTCCTGGGTATAGAGGTTGTACAACCCCCATTGCCAGAAGTGGTCGCCGTGGCGGAATTCCTCGGCGCTGCGATTGGGAATGCCGATCTCCCACAGTTGCCGCCCATAGCGCACCGGCGCCCAGGTCAATTCCGCCAGATCCGTCTTCTTTCCGGCCTCGATGCGAACATCCGCGCGGCTGAACTCGCCGAGCACGCCGTCGGCGAAGGCATAGAGCGTGTAGACGCCGGGGCGGGCGCTGGGGATGGCGAATCGCCCCTCCTCGTCCGCACGGGCCCAATACTGGTAGTGTTTGCCGTCGGTCTGCCAGTCGATGAGGAGCGGGCCGCGCTTCGCGAACTCCACCGTGTAGGGTGCGTGCGCCAAACCCACCCAGGCCCGCGCCGCGGTGGCGGCCGGAGCTTGTGGATCGTCAATCACCAGCCGGCCGGCAGCACTACCTCGCTGCTCCACATGCTCATAGCCGGCCGCCTCTGCCCAGGCATACGGCCATGCCTTCCGTTCCTCTGCCGCGCGGGCCAGCGAGTCCTTCCACATGGCTTGAGGATTGTCGCCGGCGTTGCAGTACAACAGAAATGGCCCCACGATCTTCCGCCAGTGCTCGTTGGCCTTGATCTGTATCGGCCGCCCGCCGTAGTGGGGACTGTGCCAGATGAACAGCAGGCAGGGATCCGCCGGCAGGGAGGCCTTCACATCAATGTGGCCGACGTAATCGACCATGACCGGAGCGCCGTTGATGTATTCGATGCTGGGATTGACGATAAACAGGCCGACATTGCGTTTGCTGCTGCTCCAGCCCCACGCGGGCGTCTGCGAGTACAGCACGTTGTAGTCGTACTTGTGCTCCACCTCCCCCTTGCGGACGCCGGTATTGAGACGGCGCGCTTCCCATAGGTTGAGCTGCGTGCCTTTGACCCAGTCCTCCGGGCTGGCCATCTGTCGCTGCCTGCGGCTGTCCACCGACAGAAAGTCAAAAATGTCGGGGTTCAGCTTCAGGCACACGGTGCTGACGGCAATGTCGAACGGCGGATACTTCGCTTCATGGTCGGCGATGGTCCAGCCGTAAATCCCGCTGTCGCCGCGGCGCAGCGTGTATCGGATCTCGATGTCCAATGGCACTGTATTGGGCTGGCTCGTGTAGGGGAATCGCAGGGAGATCTCGCCCATTTGGCCGCCGTTTTGCGTTGGGTCGTGGCTGATGCGGAAGACGGCCGGACCGCCTTTTTTCTCCGTATTGGCCTGGCCGGGCGTGCTGCCGTAGATGTTCCAGTAGCCACCGCCGCGGCTGATCATTTCCACGCCGCGGAACCGCAGCGAAAGCAGGTTGCCGTTGGCCTTCTTGACCGTGGCCGAGACGATCCCGTTGGCCAGAGTGGCCGTGTCGGCGTCCTCGGTTACGACCACGGGAGAATGCTGGCCGGCCGCACGCAGGCCCGTGACTGCCAAGGCTGTGAACAGGAGCCAGCCCGTCAATGTCCGCTTGTAGTTTGTCCCGCTCATCATCTTCGTCTGATCCCACACTACGCCTCCTGAGTCAACATGGGGCATTGTGATCCGAGCTTGCGCTGTTGACCCTTTCCCGGCAACCCCCGTGCGGAACGGGGCCGCGGTTTCTCGACCTGCCCGCAATCACTCGCGGAACAAAACACCCCCGTGGTCATGCGCGGTGTTAATTGTCGTCGATGGCGGAGTTTTTCTGTCGCTGGACACTGCCTGCCGCGTGACATTCAGATGACGCCGCTCAGTACCCCAACATCGTAACCGGCTCGGCGGGGCAGGATGCCCTGCAACAACGCTCCTGGCCGCACGACCCGAAGCCCCGTTCTCTACATATGCTGATGTGTCATGGCGCAGTCCGTAGCATCTGTGGGTGTGGAACCGGCTCGCCATAGGGCGGCTTTCATCTCGGTCGCCAGCCCCTTTTCCTCCCAGGCCAACACCTCCAGGTATTCGATGGCCCGGGTGCAACCCACATAGAAACTGGCGCGGCCGGTCACGTCCATTGTGAACTCGTTGGCGGAGGCCAGCAGCACACAATAGGCGTCGTAGCCTTTGGCCGATGCCACGGTGGAGAATGTCAGCCGGCCTTTTTGGCTCAGCGGCTGGTCCTTGGCCTCGAAGGCGATGTGGATGCTGTCAATGCCGCTGATCCCGGCCGCCCCCGCCGCATCCGCCAGTTGCCTGGCACGCTGGCGAGTGAACGTCAGAACCAGAATGTCCTGCGGCCTGACCTGCTGCTCCTCAATGAGCCAACGCAGACGGGCCACGAGCACTTCAGCCTCCTGATGCGGGTTGCTGGCCAACGAGAACCGGGGCGGCAGTCCTCCGCGCCGGGCGAACCGCACACGCCAGAAGCCGCCATCGTTCTCGATCAGGCCCTTCTGCTCCAGCGTGCTCAGATCGCCGAATTCCCGCGTGGGCACCTTGCCCGGCACGGCCGCACAGGTGCCGTACAGAACATTGAAGCTGGCCTCCAGGATCGGCCGGGTATTGCGGAAGCACTGGGTCATCACATAGGAGCGGCCGCCACGCACGTTCAACCCCAGCGATTGCCAGTTTGGCCGGCTCCGGCCGTAGAGGTTCTGGGCATCATCGTAGAAGACATACAGGTTTGGCTCCACGCCCTCGGGGGTCCGGCACAACTCCTTCAGCAGCCGAAACTCCTCCTCCAGGAAGTCCTGCCCCTCGTCCACGTAGATGGCGTCGTAAGCCAGCGACTGAAGCTGTTCCGGGTTGCGCTCGCGGAACTGCGACAGGTCACGCTGGTACTGCAGGGCCCGAACGATCCCCTCGACGTCCGTGACGCTCTGGTATCGCCACAGCCCGGCCGTGGTCAGCTTCCACATCAGCGTGTTGAACGAACAGACCTCCACCATCTCTTCGGGCACGCACCGCCCGGTCCGCTGCTGGAAGGCAATGTTGATCTTCTTCTCGATGAACGGGGCCAGCGTGCGGTTGAAGCACACCGCCAGCAGGCGGGGCCGAGCCGCCGGCGGTCCGAACAGATTCTCCTGGGCGGCCATGAGCATCCGTTCCAAACGGCGGGCGAGATTGTTGGCCAGCACGACGGTCTTGCCGCTGCCGGCGACACCCCGCACCATGCGCGGACCGTTCTCCCAATTCATCGCTGAGAGCCGCTGCTGCTCGTCGGAGAGAACCTTGTAGGCCTCGGCCGCTTCATCGAACTGTTCGCCAAGCGTGCCTTCGTCGGCACGTCGAGGCTCCCGTTCCTGCGGCGAACAGTAGAGCACCGACGTATCGCCGAACGCCCGCCATACGCATTGGAGCTGATCCAGCGGACAAAGCTGGATGGGCTGGCTGGAGTGCCGGCGATCCGAAGCCCCCAGTCGTCGGGACAGAGACTCGGCACTGAGATCCTCGGCGAAGAGAAACTCAACCGGGCAGAACGCATCCCGTCCGAACCGCTCAAACCAGGCCGAACGCGGAATCAGCGGGAATACGATCCAGTACTTGAAGGGCAGCCGGACCTCCCGCTCGAATGCGCGCACGGTGGCGTCCTTGATGTCGAACATGGCGTTGCGCACCTGGACCACAGGATTGCGCTCGCGGATGCCCCCGGCATAACGAATACGCATCTGGCCCCCGGCATCCAGACCGTCGATCCGGTCCAGCGGCATGCCCTTGACCTCGAAAACCTGGACGCCAATCTCGGGATCGATCAGCACCAGATCCGGCGGACGCGTCGTCTTGCGGGCGAGGCTGGGCTCGCACAGGACGGCCGATTCGCTGGTGTTGAACGCCTCGATGAGCCGGGCCAGCACCATTCGGTGGCCGTCGTTGCCCGCGTCTTCCCAGCTCACGACGCGGCACCTGGCCGCCTGCACCACCTTGGCCAGCTCCGTCCGCGTCATTCTCCGTCCTCCTGTGCGCTGGCGAACAAGCCGTCTTCGACCCCGGCGGGAGCGACGGGCTTGGGTGGGGCCGGCGTACGGGCCACTCGGGCGGCTGCGCCCTCCGCCAGTCGATCGCACCGCTCATTCTCCGCATGGCCGGCGTGCCCCCGCACCCAGTGGGCGGTCACTTCATGTAGCTGCAAAAGCTCGTCGAGTCTGCGCCAGAGGTCTGCGTTCTTCACCGGAGTCTTGGCGGTGGCGCAGCGCTTCCAGCCGAAACGCTTCCACTTGTTCATCCAGCCATCGATGGCTTTCACCACGTACTCGCTGTCGCTGAACAGTTCGACTTTACTGGGCCCCTTGAGCGCTTCAAGGCCACGAATGACAGCCAGAATCTCCATGCGGTTGTTCGTGGTGTGATGCTCGCCGCCGCACCCCTCTTTCGAACGCCCGCTGGCCGGGTGCCTGAGAATGAACCCCCAGCCGCCGGGGCCGGGATTACCGATGCAGGATCCGTCGGTAAACAGCCGCACATATGGGCGTTTGGCTTCGCCTGTTTCCATGCCTCCCTCATCGGTTTGGGTCTGGCCCGGTCTGAACATCGCACCTACACTCCAGCATAATACAGATACATGGTGGCAGCGAAAGAGGAGCCAATGGCGGGACTGAACCATCGTTGCCTTGTGACGGGTCATCAACCGGGCATGCGGAAGTCTTTCCAGGACCGCCGTTCCAAATCATGATCGACAATCACCGTCGCGGATGCCGCGGAATTCCCGGCGCTGCGGGAATGACGCCGGCGTGTTAGAATGTCACAACGGGCTCTTCGGATCCGCCGGCCCGTGACGGAGTGCTGTTCATGAAGTGTGCTGTCATTGAGATCCCTTTCACTCTTCCCATGCGACGTTGTCCGGACAACCCGGACGGCAATGCCGCACGATGCGCCGACTGTGTCAAAGAGCGTATCGGTTGGCGGCCGGGCATTCACGAGGTTGAACTCAAGTCCCAAGGCGATTCGGCTACTTTGCGACTGGCTTATGATCCGCGACTGCTCACGCTCACCCAGCTCGAAGCCGAGCTTCAACGCGTGGAGCCCTGTCTCCGCACAAACCGTACCCATGCCCTTCTGAGCATCGAGGGCATGGCCTCGCAGGCCTGCGAACGCCGCATCGACTCGACCCTCGCGGGCATGGCCGGTGTTGTCGCCGCGTCTTCATACGCCGGCGGAACCATCCGCCTGGAGTACGACCCAAAGGAATGGCCGCTGGCGCAGATCGTCTCCCGCATCGAGTCGCTCGGCTATCGAGTGCGCGAGCTGGCTCCCGAAACAATCCCACCCGCCGCGCCCGTTGCGCCCCCGGCCAAGGCGCCAACGCTCGGCCGCGGGCTTCCGGCCTGGATGCAAGGACGCCTCGAAATCCTGCTCGTTGCTCTCTCCGGCGCTCTGCTGCTTTCCGGGTTTCTCGTGCATGTGTTCGGCGGTCCACTCTGGCTGCGACTGGCATTGCTTGCGGCCAGCGCCATCCTCTCCAGCACCGAGACTTTCCCCGGTGCGCTCGAGGCCCTTCGCGCTCTCAAACTCGATGTCGATGTCCTCATGTTCGCCGCGGCCGCCGGCGCCGCCTGGCTCGGCCACTACGAGGAAGGCACGCTGCTGTTGTTCCTCTTCGGCCTGGGCAGCGCGGGCGAACACCTGGCACTTGAGCGCGCCCGCAGCGCCATCAACGCCCTCTCCAAAATTGCCCCCGACACCGCCGTCCGTCTCAGGGACGACGGCACGACCGAGACCGTCCGCATCGAGCATCTCGACGTCGGCAATCGCATCGTTGTCCGCCCGTTCGACCGGGTTGCCGTCGACGGGGTCGTCCTCGAGGGCGCCTCGGCCCTTGATCAGTCGGCCATCACCGGCGAGTCGGTTCCCGTGGAAAAAAAAACCGGCGACAGCGTCTTCGCCGGCGCTATGAACAACGAGGGCAGACTCATCGTCCGCGCCACCCGTCTGGCCGCCGACAGCACCCTCTCCAGGATCATCCGCCTTGTCGAGGAGGCCCAGACCACCAAGTCGCCCACGCAGGTCTTCACAGACAAGGTTGAGCGATGGTACGTTCCATCCGTGTTCATCGCCACGGCGCTGCTGGTGTTCCTTCCCCCGCTGCTGTTCAGCGGGGCCTGGGGAGTCTGGTTCTACAGGGCCATGGCGTTCCTGACGGCGGCTTCGCCCTGCGCCCTGGCCATCGGCACTCCCGCCGCCATCCTCTGCGGCATTGCCCGCGCCGCTCGCGATGGCGTGCTCATCAAGGGCGGCATGCACCTCGAGAACATGGGGCAAGTCCGCGCCATCGCCTTCGACAAGACCGGCACCCTTACCACCGGCCAGCTCTCAGTCAGCGAGGTCATTCCGCTCGATGATCTGCCCGCAGATGAAATTCTGGCGCTTGCCGCCGCGGTCGAAGCGCACAGTGTGCATCCCCTGGCCGCCGCCATCGTCAAGGAAGCCAGGGCTCGGAACTGCCGTGACTATCACGCCGTGGATGTCGGGCAGCACCCGGGCATGGGCGCCTTCGGGCGAATCGACGGCAGACGGGTGGCGGCGGGCAAGCACGAACTGATCACCGGCAATGCAAATGGCGACCCCTCACTCCTCGTCCGCATGGATGAATTGGCCGGCAGGGGGCGCGCCATTGTCCTGGTTGGACGCGACGACAAAGTCATCGGCCTGATCGGCTTGTCCGACCAGGCCCGCGCCAACGCCCCGGAAGTGTTGAATCAACTGCGACAACTCGGCATCCGCCGCAACGTCATGCTCACGGGCGATCATGCCCTGGCCGCCCACGCCATTGCGGCCAGGGTCGGCGTCGATGAGGTCCGCGCCGGACTGCTGCCGGAGCAGAAACTGGAATGCCTCCGCGAACTGGGCCGACAGTATGGCCACGTCGCCATGATTGGTGACGGCGTCAACGATGCCCCGGCTCTGGCCCAGGCCGCCGTCGGCGTCGCCATGGGCGCCGCCGGTTCCGACATCGCCATGGAAACCGCCGACGTCGTTCTCATGTCCAGCGACCTCAGCCGCCTTCCTTTCGCCATCGCCCTCTCGCGTCGCGCCCGCGCCCTGATCATCCAGAACCTCGTGATCGCCATCGGCGTGATCGCCATTGTCGGCCCGTTGGCGGCCCTTGGTCTGGCCAACCTCACCGCCGCCGTGATCCTGCACGAAGGTTCCACGGTTGTGGTCGTCTGTAACTCCCTCCGACTGCTTGGTTTCCGTCGCTCCGTCGGCTGATGGCCCCCATCGACCGATCCGCTGTTGCCGCTCGTCTCGCCCTCATGCCGCACAACCGCTCAATGCCCCGATGGACGCGTCGCGGAATTGCGAATCTCCAGGTTCTTCTTGATCTCCAGCCAACGGCCGCTCGGGTGGCAGTCGCCACAGGTGTAGCCGCTGGCCTCCACCTTCCAGCCCATCGCGCTCAACCCGCCGTCGTGACAGTCGGTGCAGAGCATGTTCTCATGCGGACCCAGGCCGGTCCAGGCCTCGTGTATCTTCATCGGATGGTCGAACTTCTTCTCGATGATCGTGTTGGTCGAGCCCGGCTGGCGATACTGGAACGTGTGGCAGATCGTGCAATCCGACGAGATGCGACGTCCATCCTCGGCGACATGCAGGCCGTCGTGACAACGGAAGCAGCCCGGCGACTCCATGTGGCCAATGTGGTTCGGGTACGTGCGCCAGTCCACCTTCATGTCGGGAAATGTCGTCGTGCGATGAATGTTCCGTACGGCCTCGACGGCGCGATCCACGTCCGCCCGCCTCTGTTCCCATGTCTTGGGGTACTGGTTTCGATAGAAATCGTGCAGGCGCTTCTCGATCGCATCCAGACCCTCCTGCCGCGTCTTGTAGTTCTGGGCCAGCGCCATCACGGCTTCCCGTTTGATGAAAGGCAGCGAGGCGTCCAGCCGATTCACCAGCAACGCGTGGTCCACCGCCCGCTCGGGCGAGGGAAAATCATGGCCGATCAGGTTGTGGCAGTCGATGCAGTCAAGTCGTCGCAGTCCACCCGCTGGCGGAGGCGCGCTGGCGGGCTTCCCGTCCGATCGAAACACGACCGTCTTGCCGTCGGGATACTTGTAACGAACCCAGGGAATGTGATCCAGCCGGTGGTCCTCCGACACATACTCGATGCGGTCGAGCATATGCATGTGGATGCCCTCGGCCTGCCCCGAATGCACGTTCGCTCCGCCAACCTTGATCAGAATCTCGTAGTCGTGCCGCGTGTTGCCCTCGTCCGGCGCAAAACGCGAAATACGCTTCATCTGAGCGCCGAAAAAGTGCTGCGGCCAGTGGCACTGCTCGCAGGTGTCGCGCGCCGGCCGAAGTTCCGTTATGGCCGGGGGCACCGGCCGGGGATAAGTGTTCAGGGCCGTCTTGAACACCTGGCGAATGCCCGACAGCTTCGACTTGACGAACGGGCTGGCGCCGGGTCCGATGTGGCATCCGGCGCAGGTCACACGCGCGTGGGGCGACTGTTCGTACCGAACGTACTGCGGATCCATGTTGTGGCACACAGTCCCGCAAAACTCCGCCGATTCCGTGTAGTGGTAGCCCTTGTATCCGCTGACGCCCAGCACCGGGAGAATCAGAAAAAACGTCACCCCCAGAAAGATGAACGCGTTCCGCGCCGAGATCTGCCGGATTGGACCGTGCTTCAGACGCCACTTGCGGACGAGGATTCCAACAGGGCACAGAATCAGCCCGTTGACCAGAATCCCGGGCAGAATCATGAACCCGATTATGGCCAGATACTGGTTGTTCTCCGCCGTTGGGGATACCGCTATGAACAGCCAGAACGTGATCAGCAGCAGCAAGCCGACGGCCACAAGCAGCAGCCCGGCCAGTGTGATCAGATTGGTCCAGAGAACCGGACGTTTTTCGGGATCTTGGGCAGCATCCGACATAACAAACCTCCGGCCTGGTCTCGATGCGCCCATGACCACACGCCGCCCCATGCGCATCGGGCGGACAAGACACGAGAAACCGGCACGGGCGCTTTCCGATCAGCGAACCTGTACCCATCACAATAATCCGACCCTACGTCGGCCGCAAATGTCATGGCCGAATGTTCTCGGCTGACGATGGCCGCGACTGCCACGAATGTGCATGCCATCGAGTCTCTTATCCAGCCCAGGTCCAATCCGTGATTGTTCTGGACGGCCCTCGTTCCGCATGGCATAATCCGTCGTCATCAACAGCCCGATCCTCCAGCACAGGAGACAGCCCATGTCCGACCTCCACCGCTCCCGCCGCTGGGACAAAAACCATCGCAAGTCGATTTCGGATCATCGCGTCCGCATGATGAACCACGCCGGACAACTCAAGATCAAGTGACACCAGGGAGACCAGTGATGAAACGCTCAGTCCAAGTCGTTACGTCGTGCCTCCGGGCCCTGAGGCCTCTCGTCGTACTCGCCCTTCTCGTCAACGCCGCTCCCGCCGCCGAACTGGTCAGGGCCAAGGACGGCTCCGGAGCCTATGGCTACGACGACACTCCGGTCCTTCCCTGGTGCGGCTACCGTGTGCATGACGCCAATCGGCCGTATCCCAGAAAAGTCAATCCCGGCCCGGCCCCCGCCCCGGCGCCGGTTCCCTCAGACGCGATCGTGCTCTTCGACGGCAGGAACATGGACCAGTGGTTGCCAAATGAAAACAACCTGGTTGATGGATGCATGGAGTCCGCCGGCAAAGTCAATCCCACCACCAAAGACAGCTTCGGCAGCTTCCAACTTCACATCGAGTGGCTGCCTCCCAGGGACTTCAAGGGCCCCTGGGGCAATCAGGGCAACAACGGTGTACTGCTGCACGGCCTGTACGAAATTCAGATCTTCGATTCCTACAACGAGAAAATCTATCCCGATGGCATGGCCGGCGCCATCTACGGCCAGACCCCGCCGCTGGTGAACGCCACCCGCCCCCCCGGCGAATGGCAGAGCTTCGACATCGCCTTCACCGCCCCGGTCTTCGAGGGCGATAAACTGCTTAAGCCGGCTCGCGTTACCGTGTTTCACAACGGCGTGCTCGTGCACAACGACGAGGTGATCCACGGACCCACCGGCCACCGGATTCTACCCGCCTACAAAAAGCCGATCGACAAGGGGCCGGTCATCCTCTCCGGACACGGTTGCCCCGTCCGATTCCGCAACATCTGGATCCGACCCCTCTGATGGCTACGGGGGCGCCCGACCTCGCCGACGACATCCATCCCGCCAGGTTCATTCCCGGCCCCACAACCCGGAAATGCCTCGCTTCCCTCAGCCTGACGCCCCAAATCCCTTCGCGCAGCCCCAGTCGTCGACCCGGTGTTTGCCCATCTCTCTTCCGTTCAATACAGTACGATCACTATGCAACTGCCCACGAGTACCAGTGTCGATCTCTCAGTGTCGTCATCACTTCCCTCCGCCGCGGACGCCCTCGCTTCTTTCCTTCCGGAGAATCCTCCGACCCAGGCCATCGAACTCTCCCCCGAGGAACGGGCCATTGTCAGCCGGCTCATCTCCGCCGGCGTCTTCCGCGGCAAGCCAAGGGAGGTTGCCGGCGAACTCCTGCCCCACGCCGGAAAGCACCGCCATATCCTGGTTGCAGGCCTTGGACCCGCTGACAAGCTCAACCTCCAGTCCCTCCGCGAAGCGGCCGCCGCGCTGGCCCGCTCTGCTCGCAAACGCCGCGTCGAGCACCTGGCCGTCCTCGTGCCCGACTCAGACACCCAGACCGCGGCAGACGCCATCGAGGCACTGACCACAGGTATCAAACTCGCTCTCTATCGTTTCGCTGAATGCAAAGGCTCGGCCGCAATGAAGCCGGACGATGAACCCGCCGGTCCCGCCCGCGTAACCCTGGTGAGCAAGAAATCATCCTCCGCAGAACGGCAGGCCCTGATCCGGGCAACAACCATTGCCGATGCCCAGAACTTTGCCCGCACCATCGCCTATCGTCCCGGCAATTCGGCCAATCCCGTCGAACTCGCCCGTATTGCCCGGAACGCCGCCAAGCATGTCGGACTCAAGTGCCGAGTGCTCACCGACGCCGACGCCAGACGCCTCGGCATGGGAGGACTCCTCGGTGTCGGCTCCGGCTCGGCCACTCCGCCCAGACTCATCGCGCTCGAACACAAGCCGGCCAGAACCTCCACGCCGCCCCTGCTGCTTGTCGGAAAGTCCATCACCTTCGACACCGGCGGAATCTCCATCAAACCAGCCGACAAAATGCAACGCATGATCTTCGACAAGTGTGGAGGAATGGCCGTACTCGGCGCCATGTGCGCCATCGCCCGCCTCAAACTCCCCATCCATGTCGTCGGCCTGCTCGCGGCCGCCGAGAATCACATCTCCGGTCACGCCTATCGCCCCGGCGACGTCCTGCGAATGTACAACGGCGTCACCGTCGAAGTCACCAACACCGACGCCGAAGGACGCCTGGTCCTCGGCGATGCGCTGGCCTGGGGCATCGAGCAGTACAAGCCCGCGGCCGTCCTCGACCTGGCCACCCTGACCGGCGGCGTCGTCGTTGCCCTGG
>CAYSSA010000119.1:14424-14720 GCA_964433485.1 uncultured Tepidisphaeraceae bacterium
CAACGCGACCCGCACCATGACCACCGCCCTGAGCCGCCACGACGCCCTCTTCGCCGAATTACAACACGCCACCGGTGTCTGCGGAGAAAAAATCTGGCGACTGCCGCTCACGGACGACTACAAAGACCTCATGAAATCAGAGCCCGCCGACATCGTCAATTCCGGCGGCCGCGAGGCCCACCCCACCCAGGGCGCCATTTTCCTCTCCTATTTCGTCAAGCCCGAAGTCCCCTGGGCTCACATCGACATCGCCGGCGTCGCCGATGTCGAGAAGGAGACGCCTCTTTATGGCAAGG
>CAYSSA010000119.1:14768-15201 GCA_964433485.1 uncultured Tepidisphaeraceae bacterium
CGGCATCCCTGTGATGTCGGCCCTCTACGCATCACGAAACCACGATCACTCAAGCCTCCTCCGTCGCGGCTCCTGACATACGAGCCGGTTGCGATGTGGGGGTGCCGAGCGGCGTCATCTGAATCTCATGCGGCAGGCAGGCATCATCAGTCTGCAAGGAGCTACAATAGAATAACAGAATCTTCGGCCCAGCCCCCTCCGGGCGGCTTGGGGGCTGTTTCGGTGCAGCGCCGGCCGCCGCCCGGCGTCGGGCGGCGATTCGGGCGGTGTGTTCCCGCAGGTTGGCCGTCAGGCCGGATGCAGTTTCGGCCGGTTCAGCTTCGCCAGCTTCCGGGCAATCGGCGACAATCGCGTCGGCGAAAGGCTCTTGCCCTCGTGCCGCTCCTGCGTCGCCAGCCAGTTGGCCATCGCCTGGTGCACCAGCATGTTCAAG
>CAYSSA010000120.1:0-10316 GCA_964433485.1 uncultured Tepidisphaeraceae bacterium
AGTCGTGCGGCTCGACGACGACGCTGTCGGCGGCGCGGACAAGGAAAGAAATGAGGAACAAAGCAATGGCCGGAATGAGATGGCGATAAATGCAGATCGCGGCAGGCATGAGCGGCGCGTCCTTTCGTGAGGTGGAGGATAAGGGATTTCGGGCGACAGTTGGAGTGGGGTCGGAGGACCGTTGCTGCGCGAAGGGTTTCTGATCGGTCAGGCAGTGCGAAGCAAAGCATCTCTGTGTTCAATCGCCTGGTCCCCGCAAACGACAGCCAACCGGCAAGTCGCACGCAGAATCCACACTTCGTTGCTCTGACAGTCCGGCGGACAAGGCGATCGTACAATGAGATTCCTCTCGGTGATCGGAATGACGCAAGTGGTGGTGACAGCAATACTTCCGTGCCATGCGGGTGGACCGCAGGCCCGGGAGGGCGCGGAATGGCGCTCCAACAGCGAACGATTGACATCACTGGTCGCGGACCCGTGGAGTGGTCAGGGTGGGGCTGGTGTCCTGGCCAGCGCCGGGACGTCACGTTCATGCCATATTGCGCCCGCATACCAAGCTCCGCTCAATGTCTTTACGCCATCGTGTTCGACTACTCTATGTCATGGCTTGTCATACAGCAGTTCGTCGTCGACTCCGGCGGCCGGGTCGCGGAGGCGGAAATACGTTGCCTTGCCGGCGGGGTCGGGGAACTCGGTGAGGGTCAAGTCGTAGTCACTCTTGGCACTCAAGCCGAAGCCGGATTTCCAGAACTTGGCCTTGCAGGCAATGCCGCCGGGGCGGACGGCATCGCTTGCGACAAGCGTCAGGGAGGCCGGGTCGATGGTGAGACGGTTGAGATCGGCGGCGTCTTGTTTTGCGAGCGCGGAATTCTGTGCAGGATCGAGGCAGAAGACCTGCGGGCCGCGCATGACGGCGACGCGGCCGGCCTGACGCTGGCGGCCGCGGACGAGGCGGAAGTCCATGGGCAGGTCGAGCGTCACGGCATCGCCGGATTTCCATTCGCGGTCGATCTTCAGGAACGAGCCGGCGGCGATGGGTGGCTCAATCGCCTTGCCGTTGATGGATACCTGAGCTTGGGTCGCCCAGGCGGGAATACGCAGGCGCAGGGTGAATGTGGCGGGCTGGGATGGGTCGAGCTTCAGACTCACACGGCCGGAATTCGGGTAGTCGGTCTCTTGTTTGAGCGAAAGTGTGACGCCGGGTTTGAGGTCGAGCTTCGCCTGCGAGGCGGTGTACAGATTGACGGTGACACCCCCCTGCCCGACGTAGTAAATCATGCCCGGCAGTTCGGCGATGATACGGCGGTAGTTGCAGGGACAGCAATACGTATCGCCATCGAAGTATACGCGGGGGCCCTCGGTTGGGGCGAAATACCGCAGCTTGCGACCATCGGGCGATTGGGCGGCAAATAGCGTGTTGAAGATCGTCCGTTCCATCAGGTCGCCATATTGCGGCGATGGCTTGAGTCGGAGCAGGCTGTCGTAGACGCGAAGCTGGTAGGCGGTGGCGCAGGTTTCGGCCAGTTCACCCCGTCCATCCTGATCGTCGGTCCAGATTTCCCATTGGCCGGCGCCGCCGGTGATGGCCAGGCCGTTGCGGCGGGTCATGAAGTCCATCGCCCGGTTGGTCTGGGCCAGCAGGCGGTCATCCGGCTGGATACGATAGAGTTCGAGCTGCGCCAGGCATCGGGCCATGTAGGCGTAGATGTGGCCTTCGATGAGCGGGCGGCGCCCGATGACAATGGGCAGATTCCAGTCGGCCAGTGCCCGCTGAGCAAGGCAGAAGTCGAGGTAGCGCTTCTCGCCGGTGGCGTGGTGCAGGGCGAGCATGGTGCGTTCAAGGCCGGTGACGGCGACGTTGGCGGCGACATCGCCTTTCTTGCCCCAATCGGGCGGCAGCCTGGACCAGTTGGCCAGCAGATAATCGGCCAGCTTCTGTGCGGCTTCCAGAGCGCGCTTTTCGCCGTAGCGCTGGTGGTCATTGAGCAGGCCCCAGATGAGGTAGCCGACTTCGTGGATGTCCCACATGCCGGAAACGCGATGCTCGGGGGCGAAGATGCCGATGTAGCCGTCGGCTTCCTGGGCGGCGATGGTCTTGTCCACCAGGTGCTTCTTGAGCGCCAGCACCCTGGCGTCGCCGGTGTAAGCCGCCAGGCGCGCGGCCGAGTCGATGAGTTTGCCCAGGCCGATGTAGCCGTCGCGGGCTTTCTTTTCGGTCAACGGCAGCAGGAAGTCCTTGTCGGCGTTGAGAACCAGCAGGTTGTTGTGGACCGTGACATCGATGCGCCGGCCGATCTCGCCACTGACTTTGACTTGGCGTATGTCCAGGGGCGTCAGTTCATCCGCGGCCAGGGCCCCCTGAGAACAGATCAGCACCGCGACAGCCAGGGAATGTCGGATGACCGACACCATGGATGGAATGCCCATGCCACAAGTCCTTTGTCGATACTGGATCATGAATGAATCTCCTAATGCAGCCAGCCAGGGAGGCGGCGTATGGACTGCACATCAAATTGTACCGACGCATTCCCGGCGAGCATACGCGCAGCTTGGACGACCGCTGCTGGGCGAAGGGCTTTCGATCGGTCATGCAGAGCGCAGCGAAGCATCTCCGCATTCCCCGGCGTATGGCGGCCGCGAACGGCAAACAACTGGGCAGTCACACGGAGATTCCTCACTTCGTTCGGAATGACCCTCGAACGGTGAACCATTGACATCAACGGTCGTGAGCCCTTACACGCATTCCGGCACGAAAGGGCGTTCGCGTCAGGCTCGTCTCGCGGCGTTGTGCAAAAAAAGCGGCCTGTTTGCCGGGTGGTATAATGGTCGCCTTCCCATGACCGTCCGCCGTCGGATCATATTCAAGAACGTCGTGCTCCTGGGCTGTCTGCTGCTCATGGGGGCCGCATCGGGCGCGGGCCTGCTGCTCATGCGGCACGACATGCATGTGGCCATCGATGAGTACAACGAATCGCGGATGATTCAGAATGTCATGGTGCTGGCGTCGGAGCTTAAGTTTCATCTTGCGACCGACCCGGACAACTCGGACAAGATTCGAGAGTTGCTCGACAGCGGCATCGCGGAACTTGAGAGTTTTTGTAAGTTGCAGGCGGCGGACGGCGCCGCCAAACCGCACGACGCCGCCGAGCGCATGCAGGCGACTCAGGTTCTCGGCGAGTTTGTGGTCCTCAAGCATCAGTACAGTGGAAAGGCGACAACGCCTTCCACGACCAAGGCGGCCCAGCTGGCGGCGTTGGACCGGGCCCTCGTATCGTTGCAGGGACTCCACAAGGAAATGGATGGGCTCATCAAATGCAACCAGCAGGTGGTCTGCGGACGGCTGCAGTTGGCCCTCTGGATCATCGGCGGGCTGGCGGCGACCATTGTGGTGGCGGGCGTGTTCATCAGCCGTTCGCATTACCTCAGTATTGCCCGGCCCGTATACGCTTTGCGCGAGGGAGTACGGCGACTCGCGGCGGCGAGGTTTTCCGATCGGCTGGAGACTGAGGGCGACCGCGAGTTCGCTGAGTTGGCGGAGGATTTCAACCGCATGGCCGCCGAACTCGATGATTTCTATCGACGGCTGGAAGAGAAGGTGGAGCAGAAGTCGCGGGATCTGGTGCGGTCGGAGCGACTTGCGTCGGTTGGTTTTCTGGCGGCGGGGGTGGCACACGAAATGAACAATCCCCTGGGGATCATCTCCGGACACGCGGAGCTGGCGTTGCGCCGGCTTGAAAAGACCGAGGGCCAACCCGCGCCGAAACAGGTGGGCGACGCCCTGGGCGTGATCCGCGAGGAGGCTTTCCGGTGCAAGGAAGTCACCGAGCGACTGTTGGCGCTGGTTCGGCCGGGCCATGCACACCGCGAGGCCGTCTCCATGGCGATGATTGCCAGTGACACAGCCAATCTGGTTAACGGTCTGGAACAATACCGAGGCCGGATGGTGAGGGTCTTCGTGCCGGAGGGCGAGCCGCTGACGGCCAACGTCAGCGGCACGGAGATGCGGCAGGTGCTGCTGAACCTGGTGGTCAACGCGCTGGATGCCGCGGAACCGGAGACGGGGCGTGTGACCATCGAGGGCAGAGCCGACGGGGAATGGATCGAGATCGCCGTAAGTGACAACGGCCATGGGATGGCGCCAGATGTACTGGAACGGGTGTTTGAGCCGCTATTTACGGCGAGGCGCGGGACTGGTTCACCTGGGACCGGCCTGGGGTTGTCGATCTCGCACTTGATTGTTGAGTCGCATGGAGGGACCATTCAGGCTGCAAGCGATGGGCCGGGAAAAGGGAGCCGGTTTGTCGTGCGACTACCGGCCGCAAGCCGCTTGCAGGAGACTGTCGTATGAATCGCGTGTATCCGCCCGAAGCGGGCCGGGAAGTGCTGCTGGTTGAGGACGAGAAGCGCTTGCGTGACATGCTGACGACCGTGATCCGCGACATGCTGTTTCGATGCACGGCGGTGGGAAGCGCCGAGGCCGCCCTGCGGGAACTGGACGCCAGGCCGTTCGACATCGTGATGCTCGACCTCAACCTGCCGGGAATGAACGGCATGGAACTGTTCAACATCGTCCACAAGCGATGGCCGGAACTTCGCGTGATTGTGTTGACGGGCTACGGCGATCTGGCGGCCGCCAGGCAGGCGATACACATGGATGTGGTGGATTTCCTCACCAAGCCGGCGGCATTGCAGGACATTGAGCTGGCCCTGACGCGGGCACGCGAAAAGCGGCTGGAGGGCTGGCAACCGGCCGTGCCACCCGAAGCCCTGGACGAAGCGGACGAGGAAGAAGAGGAGGAGGCGCCGATCATCCCGAAGGCGGCCCCAATCGCTGATGACACTACTCCGCGCAGCCTGGACGATATCGAACGAGATTCGATCATCGCGGCGTTGAACCGCCACAAGGGCAACCGCACGGCCGCGGCCGAGGAACTCGGAATCTCCGTCCGCAAACTGTATTACCGCCTGGTTGAGTATCAGAAGCAGGGCTTCATTTCCTGAGAGCGGCGGATCTCACCCGCCCGCATTGCCTCGAGTTAGGCTTTGCAGCCGGCGTGGCTTGAGTCCAAACGGCACTTCGGGCCTGGCGGGATAGCCCCGCACGGCGGCTTCGTGCGACTCAACCACCTGCCGAGCCGCGCTGAGAACATGGTTATCGCTACGCCGATCGTTGCCCGCATGGATGGCCAGCAGTCCCGACAGCTTCACGATCTCCTGAAGATGCGAAAACGACAGCCCGTCGGTCAGATCGGCCGTCTGCCGCAGCGTCTCGCTGTCCACCGACGACAGTCGTGCCCGCAGGTACTCCAGCCGTGTTGTTGCGTCCGGACAGGGCATCTCGATCGCCACGTCGAATCGGCCGGGACGGTTGTTAATAGCCGGGTCGAGTTCGCCCGGATGGTTCGTGGTCGCGATGAGCAGCAGGCCGCCAGTGGTGCGTGACTCGACGCCATCGATCATGTTCAGGAACCGCGAGACGTTCACCAGGCTGAGCAGCCAGTCGAGATCCTCGATCACGAGGATGGCCGGGGCCTGCTGCACCCAACGATCGACGATCACCTGCAGATCGTCGCTGTCGAAGGTGCTGCACGGGCGACAGACGAGCACCGGGACTTTCGGCAACATGCAGCCGACATGACGGATCAGGCTGGTCTTGCCGTTGCCCGGCGGGCCGTAGAGCAGCACGCCGCGGCGATAAGGCACGCCGAGCGTGCGATAGAGCGAGGCGACGCTTTCGCCGAAGAAGCCAACAATGTCGGCCTCGACGCGCTGGCGGATCGCCGGGGACAGGACCAGTTGCCGGCCGTCTTCAACCTGGCGCGCCAAGCGTGCGCCGCCCGCCCAGTCGTTGCCCGTGACAATCTGCCATACGGCAGCCGCCTTCTCGCGGCGCAGTTGCGCCACGCGCTGGCGCAGGCGCAGGAACTGCCCGGCGGCGGGCACCGCGCACAGCCAGAGCGATTGCAGGGAAGACGGGCCATCGCCGGGCCAGTACCACCGCGCGAGCACCACCTGGCTGCGTCGCAGATTCAGGAAGCCGCAGGGCCAGGTTCGCACATCGTCATCGTCCACGGTCAGCGCAGACAGCGCTTCGCCGCCATTGACGCTGTTCGGCGGGGCTTCCCAGCCAGTGTCCTCGCCGAGCGGGCCGATGTGATCGTCGATGTCGTACAGTTCGCCCGGCGCGCAGTGGAAGATGCGCCAGCCACTCAGGCCGCGCTCCTGCAGATAGCTCCGCAGCGCGCCTGCGGCGCGCTCGCAAAGCACCAGCCCCGCCGGCAGCGCGCCGCCGACAGGCGTGGATGGAATCTCAGCATCGATCAAGTTGTCTTGTGTCTCAAACAGCATGGTATCTGCCCTTCGGGCACGAAAGCGTCGCGGCCGATGGCCACGCGCGTGTCTCATCTTGTCGCACATCATGGAATCGCAACCCAGGTCCGGCCAACGGCAACGCCGAAGAATGCGGCGCGAGTCGGGCGGAGCATCACACTATGAACAGGTGCCAACACAGTAGCGCGTTCAGCGCCGGTGAAGCGCGTGGCCAAGGTGGCCCGCGGTTGCAGAGGATGGATTGAGCGTACTTAGCATTGCAGACTCCGAAGCGGTGAATTTATCGAGTGCAGCCGGGAAATGCAAGCGAAAAATCAGCAAAAGCTGACATAGGCGGGTGTGTTGGAATACCAACACCATGGACAGGATGCCCATGCCGCCCGATTCCGTTGTGCATCGCGGCATCACTGGTGTTGCTCGACCCCCAAGTCCTTTGCCCCATGTAGGACAGCATCGATCTGTTCGAGGCTGACGCGGCGGCCGTTGTACCATAGGCGCCATATCGTGCCATCCAAGATCGCCCAGGGCTCATGGCACACGTCGTCGCGTAACATGGGCCCATCGAATCAGGTGCCGGACTTACCGCTCATAACGGGACTCCTGGTGTGCTTGAGCCAGCCGGCAGTGGTCTGGACATTCGCAAGCTAAGGAAGCTTACCCGTGAGCCGCTGCAGGGAATCGGCCGCGGCGATCTGGATGCCATCGGCAAACACACGCAAGCCCTTGTACTTGCCGTAGCGCTGGCCGGTCTTGTCGAAGAGGATCGTCAGCGAGTGCCCGTGATAGCGCACCTGATCGAGGCAGAAGTAATCCCATACCCCTTCGGGCACAAGTGGATTCACTTCAACTGTGTCATCCGCCCGCGGGCGCAGGCCGATCAGGCCGCTGATCAACAGGTCGCAATACGTCGAGTGGTTGTAGTCCTTGCCGCGTTCCTCGCCGCCTTTGCCGGCATCCCAGGCGCCGTTCTTCCAACTCTTGAGCCGTGTGCGCGAAATCCAGTCGCCGGTCAGCGGGTTGAGGTTCTCGTCGATCCACGGCACCACCCGGCCATCATCCAGCTTGAGATGATGAGACTTTGTGTAGATCTTCAGGATATCCAGGTAATCCTTGCGACTGACTGCATCCTGTTGGTAGTCGTTGAGCAGGTTGGCCATTCCCGTGAGCGTCACGGCCGTGGAAAGCGGCCAGCTCGGCCCATTCCACTGGCACTCATGGCCCTTGTACGACAGCGCGAACTTTGGATGCCGCTGCTCGGCCGTCGTGGGCCCGAACGGCGCATAAAACCCCTTGGGGTCCATGAGCTGTTTCCACGCGACGGACTTGTCGGCGTCCGGCAGGCCGAAATACCACGGGGTCAGGCCGTGTTGCTCGCGCACATCGACCAGTTTCTTGCCTTCGCCGCGCGGCAGCACTTTGAAGAACTGCGCCTTGGCATCCCAAAGCTTCTCCTGCGTCAGTCGCTTGATCTCGGCGGCCTTGGCGCGGAACTTCTCGGCCACTTCGTTCTGTCCCAGTCGATCGGCCATCTTCGCAATCGCCACCGCGTCGCCGTACATGTAGCTGTTGATGGTGGCGCGATAGCCACTGCCGCCGATGGACACCTCCATGCCGTCGCGGTCGTCAACCTGCCAGAACAGTCCGTTGGGATCGCGGCGTTCCCTCTCCCATGCCTCGTAGTTCTTGATCAGATCCGGCAGCAGATCCCTGATCAGTCGGTCGTCGCCGGTGACGAGGAACCGAGCCCAGAGCGAGTCGGCCGCCCAGAAGCTGTAACTGCGGACAGCACCGCCCTTGCGGAACCAGAACACCGAGTAGTCGTCCATGAACTGCGGATCGTGCAGCCAGCGGCCTTCTCGCAGATGATGCCCGGCCGCGCAACTGATCGTGTTGTGTTTGCCCGCCCAGCCAACGGCCGGCAGAAACTCGGACATGACAAACCCATCGGGCGTCTGCTTGATGTGCTTGCGGTACGTCCACCAGCGGAAGTAGTAGATCTCCTCGATCTCCTTGTCCGGACAGTCGAGCAGCGGGATGTTCCTCTTGAGGAACTCAAGTGCGGCCGCGTTGGGAATGTGCTGTTTGTAGAGTTCGTTGTCGTTCTGGTTGAAGATCTGGACGTACTTTTGCAGCGTATCGGTCGTGAGAACGACGGCAGCAACAGGCCAAGACAGAAGCAGAACCAGACACGAGGGCACGAAGAGGTGAAGCGGGTTTCGGTTCGCGGGGGCGGCTTGAGCAAAGCGCCTGTGATCGCCGCGCCGCGCACGCTCGTCGTCATTCCGAGCCAAGCGAGCAATCCCCGCGCGACCCTCGCGCACTACATGATATCGCGACTCACGCCCCGCGGCGCTCGGGCGCAGAGATGCTTCACTTCGTTCAGCATGACACTCGCGGACTCGCCGACGCTGGAACGCGACCATGCCGATACGCCTCCATTCAAACCAACCAAAGCGTTGCGTCCTGGTGTCTTCGTGTTTGATTCTCTTGCTCATATTCCGATTACCGCCGCCACGGCGTTGAGTTGGACCTGATGGTATGATGTCCACACGATTGGAGACACCGATGAACTCTTTCCGCCGGTGCGCAAGATGCGATCAAACTTACCGCGCGCGACCGTGTTTCGGTAAACGGGATGGCGGGGCTTTTTGAGCCGCGCGAGCGCGCGCTTGATTGGAAGCCCGCCGAGACGGCCGTGATCTTCATCGACGTCTGGGACAAGCACTGGTGCCAGGGCGCCGTCCGACGGATGGAGCCACTGGTGCCGCGGATGAACGAGCTTGCCGGGGCCGTCCGCGCCAAGGGCGGGCTGGTGGTGCATGCTCCCAGTGACACCTGCGACAAGTTCTACGCCGATCACCCCGGCCGCAAGCTCGCCAAGTCCGCACCGGCCGCCAAGCCGCCGGTCAGCATGAAGGGCTGGTGCAGTCTGATTCGCGAGAAGGAAGGAACCCTGCCTATCGACGACTCGGATGGCGGCTGCGACTGCGAATCCCGCTGCAAGGAAGGCATCGCCTGGAAGCAACAGCACCCCGGTATCGAGATCGCCGCCGGAGATGTGATCAGTGAAAGTGGCGAGGAGATCTACAATGTATTTCGACAGCGCGGCGTCCGCAATGTGATCGTGGCCGGCGTGCATACGAACATGTGCATACTCGGCCGGTCGTTCGGCATCCGCCGCCTCACCTCCTGCGGCTTCAACGTGGTGCTTGTGCGCGACCTGACGGACACCATGTACAACCACCGCGCCTCGCCCTTTGTGCCGCACGATCGCGGCACCGACCTGGTCGTCGAACATGTAGAGAAACACTGGTGCCCGACAATTCTCGGCAGCGACATCCTCGGCGGCCACAAACCGCCGCACATCGTCTTCGCAATCTGTGAGCCGGAGTACAAAGCCAGGCAGACGCTTCCGGAGTTCGCCCGCAAGGAACTGGCGGAGCGCCTCGGCTGGAGATTCACCATCCTGCAAAGCGACAACGTGAAGGATATGCCCGGCACGGAGGCCATTGCCTCGGCCGACCTGCTGGTGATATTCATGCGCCGTACCACACTGCCTGACGATCAGCTTGCGCGTTTCAAAGCCCATTTTGCGGCCGGTCGCCCGGTCGTCGGGCTGCGCACAGCCTCTCACGCCTTCCAGAACTATCTTGCTTTCGACGCGGAGATCCTCGGCGGCAATTACCACAACCACTACGGCAATGCGCTGGGCTCGACCATTTCGCCGGTGGCCGCCGCAAAGGCCCACCCCATCCTCCGCGGCGTCGATCCGCTGGAGTTCAAGAGCACCGGCTCGCTCTATCGCACAAGTCCGCTGGCGAAAACAGCCACGGCACTGCTTGTCGGCCGGGTACCCGACCAACCCGAAGAACCGGCCGCATGGACGAACACCGCCAATGGCGGCCGGGTGTTCTATACCGCGCTCGGGCACGCCGATGATTTTCGGTTGCCCCAGTTTCGCAGGCTGCTGGTCAACGGCATGCTAT
>CAYSSA010000120.1:10326-15029 GCA_964433485.1 uncultured Tepidisphaeraceae bacterium
GATCTTCCGACTGCAGTATCAAGCCAGGAGAAATGAACCGCGCGAAAGGGTTGCATCCGCAAAGCGGTGGCGGCGGCGTCCGGCCGCTGGCTGGGAATACACGGAGCCGAGACTCCTCTGCCACTACTGACCCTTCTTGGCTTCCAGTTCCTCCCAGCGCGCATACAGCCGGGCCACAAGTTCCTGCGACTCCGACGCCTTGTGGCACACCTCGGCCATTTTCGCGTGGCTGGCCAGCACAGCCGGATCGGACATCTGCTGTTGCCAATGGACGGCGGCCGCCTCGGCTTCGTGAATCTTCTGCTCCATCTGTTCCAGTTCGCGTTGTTCGCCCCAAGTCAGCTTCTTCGCCGAGGCGGTGGACCGGGCCGGCACGGGCGCGGGCGCCCGCTTTCCCGGCTTCCCCGCCGCTCTCGCCGTTTCCATGGCCCGCTGGTACTGCGCCAGGTTGCCGTACATCCCGTGTCCACCCCGGCCATCGAGGCCGACGATGCTGGAGCAGAGTCGTTCGAGCATGTAGCGGTCATGGGTTACCAGCACCAGCGCGCCGGGGAAGTCCTCCAGGCTCTCCTCCAGCACCTCCAGCGTGTCGATGTCCAGGTCATTGGTAGGCTCGTCCAGAATCAGCACATCGGCCGGGCGGAGCATCAGCCGGGCCAGCAGCACCCGCGCCTGTTCGCCGCCGGAAAGGTCGGCGATCGGCAGATCGAGTTGCTGCGTGTGGAACAGGAACCGCCGCGCCCAACCCGATACGTGCATGGCCTGATCGCGATACACCAACGTGTCGCCTGCGCGGCCCTGGAGCAGCGCCTGCCGCAGCGTGATGCGCTTGTCAAGCTGTTCGCGCGTCTGGTCGAAGCAGACCACGCGCAACCCCTCAGCCCGGCGTATCTCGCCCGCATCGGGCGGAAGATCTCCGGTCATCATGCGAATGAGCGTGGTCTTGCCGCTGCCGTTGGGACCGGCCAATCCCGTCTTGCTGCCTGGAGAAAGCACCAGGTCCAGACCGGTAATGATCGGCCGCCCGCCCAGTGCAACGCTCACCTTCCTGCATTCCAGAAGTTTCCGTGTTTGCCGCTCGGTGGCCGAGAAGTCAATGGCGGCGCTGCCCTGCGCGGCGTTGCGCGCCTGCAGGGAGGCCAGTTCATCCATCATTCGTCCGGCCGCCTCGATCCGTCCCTTGGCTTTGGTGGTTCGGGCCTTGGCGCCGCGCCGCAGCCATTCGATTTCGCGTCGCACCCGGCTGGCCACGGCCTGCTGCCGGGCGGCTTGGGCGGCTAGAAAGTCCTCTCGCCGTTCCACGAAATCGGAGTAGGTCCCCGGCGCGCTGAGGTAACCCTGGGGAAAGGCCCGGCTGAGCTCGACGATGCGGTTGGCGGCGTTCTCAAGAAAATAGCGGTCGTGACTGACCATGATGCATGAGAACGAGGCATCGGCCAACAGGTCTTCCAGCCAGGCGATGCCGTCCAGATCGAGATGGTTGGTCGGCTCATCAAGCAAGAGCAGTTCCGGGTCATGAACCAGCCGGCGGGCGATGGAAAGCCGTTTGCTCCACCCGCCGGAAAGAGCGCCGGCGGGCCGGTCGATGTCGGCGAAACCCATCTTGTCCAGGAGAATCTCCGCCTTCACGCGCCGGTCGTGCTCGTCGAGGTGCGAATCGGCGAGCGATTCGAGCATCAGCTCGCGCACCGTGCGATGTGGCGCAAACGTCTCCTCCTGCGGGACATACTCCAGGCGGAGGTTGCGCTTGGCGATGATTTCTCCGCCGTCGGCATGTTCCTCGCCCGCAAGAATCTTCAGCAGTGTCGACTTGCCGGCGCCATTCGGGCCGATCAACCCGATGCGCTCCTCATCCGCAAACGAGATGGAAATGCCCGAGAACAACAGTCTCGGCCCGTAGGTCTTGGAGAGATTGTCGCAAGTCAGCAGGATGGCCATGTCGTCCCCGCCGCAAACGGGGCGGGCAGAATAACACGCCGATGGAACAATTGCGATCCTACAACGCCGCTGTCGGAGTCCAAGCCTTCACCGACGCCACTGCTCTTGGACCATGCACTACCAACTCTGAAACATACGAGGAATCTCGGTGTGACTGACCCGTTGGCTACCGTTCGCGGGCACCATGCGCCGCAGGATGCGGAGATGCTTCGCTTCGCTCAGCATGACATCGAAGCCCCATCGCGCAGAAGCGGTCATGGACCTCCAAACCGCCGTGGGCGGTGCGGTTGGCCAGGAACACGGAAACCGTCTTGCGGAGTCAGTTCGCAAAACGCCGGATGATGATCGTGTCGTTCTGCCCGCCGAAACCGAAGGAGTTGGACATGGCGACATCGCAGCGGGCCTTGCGCGCCTGGTTTGGGACATAGTCCAGATCGCACTCGGGGTCGGGCGTGTCGAGGTTCATCGTCGGCGGCAGGATATTGTCGCGGATGGCCAGCACACAGGTGATCAGTTCCACCGCGCCGGCCGCGGCGATCAGGTGTCCCATCATGCTCTTGATGCTGCTCACCGGGACGTTGCGGGCATGGTCGCCGAAGACCTTCTTGATGGCGGCCGTTTCATTGCCGTCGTTTTCCTTGGTGCCCGTGCCATGGGCATTGATGTAGTGGATGTCCACCGGCGACAGGTTGGCATCGCGCAGCGCCTCCTGCATGGCCACCACCGCGCCCATGCCTTCGGGATCCTGGTCAGTGATGCGAAACGCGTCGGCCGTTGAACCGTAACCGACGACCTCGGCCAGAATCTTCGCGCCGCGTCGCTGGGCGTGATCGAGCGTTTCCAGAATAACCATGCCCGCGCCTTCGCCCAGAACGAAGCCGCCGCGGTTGAGATCAAAGGGGCGTGACGACTTTCGGGGGCTCTCGTTGAACGTGGACAGCGCGGTCAGACGATTGAATCCCGTAACGCCAAAGGGGTGGATCATGGAATGCGCTCCGCCGCCGATCATGACATCGGCATCACCGCGGCGCAGGATCTGCGCCGCTTCGCCGATCGCCTGGGTCGAGGCGGCGCAGGCAGTCAGGCAGTTGAACGCCGGTCCGCGAGCGCCCGTCAGTAAACCCAGGTGCGACAGCGGCATGTTCGGCTCCTGCTCAAGCTCCCGGAATGCGTCCATTCGACCGAAGGCGATTTCGGCCCATTTCACGGCATCGAGCTGCGAAGCGCCGTCGGCCCAGGCGGACAGAGCGGCCGCCGTGTAGGCGCCAAAATCGAGCGAACCTTCGCCGGAGCCGAGATAGATGCCGACTCGGTCCAGGTCGAGGGAACTCTCGGTTTTTGGTTTTCGATTTTCGACTGCCTGGGGACTCAGAGCGCCCAGTCCGGCCATTTCCCACGCCTGGGCGCAGGCCCCCAGAGCAAAGGCGGTGTTGCGACCTATGCCCTTGTGGCGAGCGAGATCGGCGACGAACCTCGCTACGTCGTAGTCCCGCACCTCGGCGCTGAAGGTGGTGGGAAAGGTCGAGGCGTCAAAGAGCGTGGTGTAGTCAATCCCCGAATCGCCGGCAAGCAGGCGCTGCCAGACGGACTCGATGTCGTGGCCCATGGGAGTGACCCAGCCGATTCCAGTGATGACGATGCGGTGCATAGTTAAATTTTCCTGAACACCAGCGCTGCGTTCTGCCCTCCAAGGCTGTAGACGCTGCTGACAGCCACCTTCACCGCCTGTTCCCGCGGCCCGGCGGCCACATTCAGCGAACGGCCGTCCATGACATGGCGCGTGTTGATCGCCGGAGGAATCCGACCGTGGTGGATCGCGAGCACGGCGGCCGCCGCGTCCATACCGGAGCCGGCCGCAAGATTGCCGGTCTGCGCCTTGATCGGAGCCAGCGGAACCCCCGCGAGCCGCTCCTCGCCGAACACGTTCGCCAGCCCGGCCAGTTCCGCCCGGTCAAACGCGGGAATGCCCAGGCCATGCGGCACCAGGCAATCCACCTGCGCCGGGTCGACGTCCGCCTCGGCCATAGCCTTGGCGACGGCCTTGGCGTAGGCGTGTCCACTTGGGTCCGGCTCGTCGATTTTGTATGAATCCTGCGATGCGCCGAAGCCCACAAGCTCGGCGTATATCTTCGCGCCGCGTTTGCGGGCGTGGTCCAGTTCCTCGATGATGAACAGCCCGCCGCCTTCGCCGATGGCCGAACCTGTCGCCGCCCGCCCATGACGCCGGCCATGACGCCGGCCTGCGAACCGCGTCGGCGGGCGTGTCATTGTGCTTGTCCGTCAGCCGTTTCAGCAGGCACTGCCGCGCCAGACCCATCGGATTGAGCCGCGACTCGGCGCCACCGCAGATCGCCAGATCGGCGCAACCGCGCTGAATCGTGCGAAACGCCTCCCCGATCGCCAGGTGCGAACTGGCGTCCTGGCATGTAATGGTGTTCGACGGCCCCTTAAGCTGGTGGATGATCGTCACATGACAGGCCAGCATGTTCGGCAGGTACTTGAGCAGCCAGAGCGGCGTCAACTGATTCATGCCATGATTGCCCCAGGCCTTCAGATCAAGCTCCGCGCCGTTGCGCGCCGTGGCCATGGCGGCCGTCAGTTCGTTCAATTCCGCCGAGATCAGCGCCGCCCCGATGTTGCAGCCAAACCTCTGCGACACAATCTCAGGCTGGTCCGTATACGCCGGCGACTTGATCCCCGAATCACGAAAGGCGTCGTCGGCGGCGATGACGGCCATTTCAATGTCCCGCGCCATCACCTTCGTC
>CAYSSA010000121.1:0-231 GCA_964433485.1 uncultured Tepidisphaeraceae bacterium
ATGTAGGTGCGCCGATGACCGCGAATGTCGGCCTCGTCGCGCACGCCGCCCAAGGCCACGCGGATGAACTTGCGGTTCATGGCTTCCGCAATGCTCTTGCCGAGCGAGGTCTTGCCGACGCCCGGCGGACCGACAAAGCAGAGAATGGCGCCGCCGCCGTCGGGCTTGAGCTTGCGGACGGCCAGATATTCCACGATGCGCCGCTTGACCTTTTCGAGATCGAAATGGTCA
>CAYSSA010000121.1:266-4036 GCA_964433485.1 uncultured Tepidisphaeraceae bacterium
CTTGTCCTCGGTGGCCTTTTTCCAGGGAAGCTCTGAGAGAATCTGCAGGTATGTCCGGATGACGCCATATTCGGGAGATGCGCTGGGCAGGCTTTCGAGACGGCTCAGTTCGCGCTCGGCCTCCTTCATGACATTCTCGGGCGGGTCGGCTTCCTGAAGCTTGCGGCGCAGTTCGGTGGCCTCACTTTCGCCGTCGGCGCCGTCCTTCTCGCCGAGTTCCTTGCGGATCGCCTTCATCTGCTCCTGCAGATAATAGCGTCGCTGCGAACGGTCGATGTTCTCGGAAACCTGCTTGTGAATCTTTGATTGAAGCTCGAGGATGTCGAGTTGCCTGGCCAGGCGATCGGCGATCAGCCGCAGCCGTTTCTCAACATCGAATTCCTCCAGGAGGCTCTGTTTCTCGGGGACAAACCGCTCGGGCGATTCGGCCTGAAGGTTGGCCGCGAGAAAATCCGCCAGTGGACCGGGATCGCGGATGCTGTTGAGCACCTGCGATGCCTCTTCTGGCGTGTTGGGAGAAAGCTCGATCATCCGGTTGGCCTGCTCGCGTACGCTGGCGACCAGCGCATCCAGCGGCGTTCCGGGCTGAATCAGGTCCTCCATGATGTTGATGCGCCCCATCATGAACGGCTCGTGGCGCTCTATGCTCTGGATCTGGAACCGGGCCAGCCCATGGACGATGATCGATTGGTTGCCGTCGGGCAGCTTGAAGAGCTTGAGAATGACGCCGACCACGCCCACGGTGTAGAGGTCGGCCACGCCCGGATCTTCAACCTCCTGATTGCGCTGAGCCACCACCCCGACGAGTTTGTTGCCGGGCATGACCTCGTCGATGAGGCCCTTGCTCTTGGGCCGGCCGATGTTCAGGGGTACAACCGTTCCAGGAAACACAACCACGCTGCGGATGGGAAGAATGGGCAGCAGGTTGGGAACACGCACGGTCTGACCCTCGCCACCGGCGCGAATCAGTGTCTCCTCTTCCGTTTTTTCAATGACGAGCTTATCGGGCATGATGGCGGTGACGTCCGGTTAGGCGGTTCGGCGGGGCAGGATGATCCATAGAAGGCCGTTCTCATGGCGCGCGGAAATCTGCGAATCCTGGACATCCTGCGGTATCTCGACTTCGCGGCAGAAATTGCCATGGTCGATCTCCATCAGATGAACCCGCAGTCGGCCGACTTCATCACTCCAGGGCACCGGCGCGTCGCGCTGGCCGCGAATCCGCAGGATGCCGTCGGAGGCGATCAACTCGATCTTATCCTTGTCGGCGCCGGCCAGATCGACGCAAACCATATAGGAGCTTTCGCTCTCATAGACATTGACGGCGGGCGTCCACGTTTCTCCGGGGCAGTAGCCGTAAAACCCCAGCTGGGCCTTGTCCATCATTCTCGCCATGTTCCTCACCATTCGGCCGAATGTTCTCTCCGGAGCCATCTTCATTGACATAGTCCATCTCCCACAAGACCCACACGCGCATATGGTACAACGACGGGTACAGACAAGACAACTCTATTTGGCAGCGGATTTCGCCGGAAAACCGGCCGAGAAAAACATACGGGCCTCCAGCCCGACCGGCCAGAGGCCCGCAACCCTGCCCCACCTCTATGAACTCCACTCTCCCTGCGCCACTCTCCCCGACCTTCTCGCTCTCCCGCTTACCCTCGCAGCCCTCACGCACCCACTCTGCAAACACCGCACCCTCGCATCTTCACCCGATACATCTTGTTGACTTGACTGCCACGGCAGAATGGCCACAGAACTGATTGGAACAAACTACCCATGTCTCTCCATTGATGTCAACGAAAAACCCGCGAAATCCAGCAGAATATTGGACGTTGGAGATTATCGGCCAGTCCTGCCCCGATACGTCCCCTGTTCGTGCTACGTTTCGATGGCACAACCGGGCGAATTGCGACTTGGCCGTTGGCTCCGCCGCGACGATGATGAGGACATGAGCAGCTTTTTCAGTGATGGCCTCGCCCAGGTGATAAACGCCCGAGTGGCGGATTGGCGGATTGGGCCGGTGGTGTATCAAGTCATTGTGGATCGATTCTCGCCTTCGGATAACCTCAATGCCAAGCGGCACTTATATGCCGCTCCGCGCAAGCTGCGTAAATGGGAAGACCTGCCGCGTAAGGGCCCGCGAGTCAGGTCGGTAGGACTCTGGTCGCACGAACTTGCGTTTTGGGGCGGTGACCTGCGATCGGTGCGTTCACGACTGGATCATGTGCGTCAGACCGCAATGGCCGACGTGCTGTACCTCAACCCAATTCACGACGCGGTCTCGAATCACAAATATGACGCGACCGATCATGGCCGAATCTCTCCGGAGTACGGCAACATGGAGGATTTCCGCTTGTTGGCCGAGGATGTCCATCGGCGTGGAATGAGGCTGGTGCTGGACGGGGTATTCAATCACATGGGTCGGGCTGCGCCCAAATTCCAGGAAGCGCTGCGGGATGCCGCATCCCCTTGGAGACAGTGGTTCTTCATTGATGAAGCAAATCCACGGAAGTACCGATCGTGGAACAACGTCGCGAACCTCCCGGAGATCGACGTGGATGAACCGGAGGTTCAGAAGCGGATGTTCGCCGACGACGACGCTCCGCTGCGGACCTTCCTGCGGGCAGGCGCGGATGGATGGCGCCTCGACACGGCCAACGATCTCGGTCCCCGCGTGCTGCACCTGATGGCGGAACATGCCCGACGGGAAAAACCAGACGCGGCGTTGATCGGCGAAGTGTGGAACTATCCCGAGGGCTGGTGCCCGCCACTGGATGGTGTCATCAACATGCACCTGCGGCAGATACTGCTGGAACTCGCCGACGGACATCTTGCCGGACAGCGGGCCGGCCGACTCATCGAGCGATCGGTCGAGGATATGGGAATTGAAGCCGCCCTGCGTTCGTGGATCATTCTCGACAACCACGACACACCTCGTCTGGCCACTCGGGTCCGAGACCAGGCCATCCAGCGCCTCTTGCGGGCGTTGCAGTTCACGTTGCCGGGCGCTCCCTGCGTCTATTACGGCAGCGAAGTGGGCATGGAAGGAGGCGATGACCCCGAACAACGGGCCCCCATGCGATGGGATCTGGTCAATGACGGCAACCAGGAACTGGCGGCGTTCAGGCAGTTGGCCTCCATTCGTCGAGCCAACCCCGCCTTGCGATTCGGCCAATTCCGTCTGCTGGATACACAACACCTGCTGGCGTTTCTACGATACACCCACCGGGTCGCGGACAGCATTCTGGTGCTGGCCAATCCGTCGGACAGATCCGTCCGGGAAACCGTGCCTCTGCGCGATCCGCGGTTGATGAGCGCCTCGACCCTGGTGGACCTGGCGGATACATACAGAACGCAGATTTTCTGCGGAATGGTGAATGTGGAGATTCCGGCCAGGGGCATACGCATGTTGCGTCTGCCCGATCTCCCGGCGGGATTGGCCTACTCGGCGTACAAACGAATCAACTGAGTTCCCCGTTAACGGGCGCATCTGGTTCCGCGCGGCAGAACCTCGGAAGGCGGAGTGTCAGGCGAAACACGCCGTGGTCATCGACGGAAGCGTGGGCCGTTCCCCCCATGATCGCCATGGCGCGCGCCACCAGCGACAGCCCGAGACCGCAGTGATTCGCATCGCCGGTCCGATTCTTGTCGGCTCTCCAGAAACGCTCGAAAACGCGATCGACCGCATCAGACGACAGCGTGCAACCTCCATTGGCGACCGTCAAGGCGATATGTTCCGCAGTGCTGGCGGAATCCAGAATGATCTC
>CAYSSA010000121.1:4051-8700 GCA_964433485.1 uncultured Tepidisphaeraceae bacterium
CGCCGCGGTCGTTGACGTAATCGACGGCATTGCCGATCGCGTTGCTGAGAACCAGTCCGAGCAGCCTCGGATCGGCCAGCACAATCACGTCCGCGGGGACGTGGTCCCGGATAGCGATATTCCGCGCTGCCAGTCGTTGCGCGTGTTCACTCATCACGGGCTCGATCGCCTGCCGCAGATTGACTGCCGACAGGGAAGGCCGCTCATGGCCCGCATCCAGGCGTGCCAACATGAGCAACTTCTCCACCATGCCCTGCATGCCTGCCGCCACCTGCACAATCTGGCCGAAATCACGACATGAGTCCGGATTCTGCGAGCAGGCCAGCGCCACCTCGGCGACGGATCGAATCCCGGCGATGGGCGTGCGCAGTTCGTGCGCGGCATCAGCGGTGAAGGCTCGTTCCCGTTCAAAGGCCGCGGCCAGTCGATCCAACATCTCATTCAGTCTCTCCGCAACGGGCTGGACCTCAGTTGGAAGACCGGCAACGGTCACCCGTTGTCCAAGCCCCGATGGTTCGATGCCGGCAATCTGGCGGGAAAGCTCCTTCACAGGGATCAGGGAGTGAGCTACGACGAGACAGGCAAGTGTCGCGGCAACGGAAGCGGCAACCGCCGTCGCGCCGGAGAGAATCCACGCCAGAGCGCGCAGATCCTTGCGGATCGGCTCGATTTCCCTGGCCACCACCAGCCGGACTTCCTGCGAAGGCTCACGCTGTTCGGGCGGACCTTTCTGAGACAGTTCAAAAGCGATGAGCGCGGCGCGGCCGGCCTGGCCACGAGGCAGGGAGCAGTCGTACTTTACCGGCTTGGAACCCGGCTGGGCCGCGGGCAAATCGTTGTCACCCAAGGTCAACGACCGAGCCAGCACCGAACCGTCCGAAAGCGAGGCCTGGAAGTAGTCCGGCCCCTTGAGCCTCTGGAATTCCGGAAAGGGAATTTTCTCGGTGTCCATATGCACCCCCCTCTTGTCATACTTCACATGGGGTGCCAGGGCCCTGGCCGTGGATACAAGAGTCTGGTCGAATCGCTCGTACAGAACGCGCCGCTGCATCCAGTAGACCACCATGCTCGCGACCACCTGCACGAGTACCGTGCCGATAATCAATCCGAGCAGAAGGCGGGCCCGCAAAGAGTGGACTCCGCCGAGCACCAGGCGCCGGCCTCCCCGAGTCGATAGCCGCGGCCGCGAACTGTATGAATCAGTTCCGCTCGTCCGGGACAGGCGAGCTTGCGGCGCAGGTAACTGATGTAAACATCCACGACATTGCTCGTCGTATCCGAGTGAAAATCGTACACATGTTCCCAAATGTCCGAGCGGCTCACCACTTCCCCGGCGCGACGGGCCAGATACTCCAATAAAGCATACTCTCGGGGCGAAAGATCGACCGGGCGATCGGCCACCCAAACCTTCTGAGTGGAAGTATCCAGCCGCAAGTCGCCGATCTGAGAAACCGACGACTTGGCGCCATAGTTTCTCCGCAGCAGCGCTCTCACACGGGCGAGCAACTCGGCGAAAGCAAACGGTTTGACAAGATAGTCGTCAGCTCCGGCATCAAGGCCCTTCACCCGATCCTCGACGGTGTCCCGAGCGGTCAACAGCAGGACGTGATGCTTGAATCCCTCGGCGCGAAGTTTGCGCAGCACTGTCAACCCATCCATCCCGGGCAACATGACATCGAGGATGATCGCGTCATAGGGATTGCTCCGGGCATACCAGAGACCTTCCTCGCCGTCTCCCGTCTGGTCCACGGCCAGGCCGGTCTTCTCCAGACCTCGGGCGATGGATCGCCGGATCGGTTCATAGTCTTCGATCACCAGTACTCGCATGATCAGGACATCATAACCCGGACGACGATCCAATCGCAGACCCGCCAACGGACCGTGCCCGATCACGGTCAGTCGAGTACACCCAGTATGACCAGGGTCAGTTCCTGGCGCGCGGTCAGGAGGTCGCGCAGCCTGCCCTTCACGTCGTTGAGTTCGGTGACCAACTGGGTTTCGACCCTGGCTCTGGTTTCACGAAAGGCGGCCAGACGGCGCTGGATGTCCGAGGCGTGCGTATTCCTGTCCGCCCAGGCGGCCCGAAGGTCGGCGGCCTTCTGCAACAGGTCCATCTGCGCCACGGACAGCGGCGGGTTCTTCGCGGGATCGGCGGCGTCACCGTTTGCACCCGCTTCCTTCGGGGGTTTTGGAGGCTCCAGCAGTTTCTTCGAGTCCCGAAGTTCCCGGATCTGCCTTGAAAGCGCCACGGCCTTCTCGATGTGCGGCGCGATCACGCGCCATTCCTCTTCGCTGATTTCGCCGCTCTGCTGCAAGGCCAGCAGCACACGTTGATCAGGGGGGCCCCCTTTGCCGGGTGGCCCGCCCTTGCCCTTGGGGTTGCCAGCGCCTTTCATCGTCGCATCATTGGGCACGCCCGCATCCATGGGCGCCTGCGCGGCCATTGCCGACAGGGCCAACATCAGAACCATGCTCGTCCCGAACAGAATCCGCCATCGAATGATTGTTGAGGTGCTCATCGTTCTTTCCTCGATTAAACATAATATCAGCCCGCGCGCGGGTCACTTTGGGTTCTTCTTCGGCCCTTTCGGATCCCCTTTGGGACCCTTTGTTTCGACGGTCCCGTCGAGGGAGACGACAATGTGTCTTCTGGTGCCATCCAGGTCGGACCGCACCTCATATCGCTCCGTCATCTTGCCCGCCTGCAGTTGCAGAATCTTCTTGCACTCCGCCTGTTTCAGGTCGCCGAGAGACTTTTTCGCCGCGGCCGCGACGGTCTGCGGCAAGTCCGCCACTTCAACATCCTGTCGCTGTTCAATCGTGCCGCCGTCCGCACCAACGCGCAATTCGTACTTGCGGCCCTTTACGTCCCAGTCGGCTTTGTAGCTCTGGGTGCCATCCTTCGTTTCCTTCTCCAGTTTATTCAAGGCCACGTCGCCCGCGTGCGTTCGAATCGTGTCGCGAACCGCGGCGGGGAGCTGATCCATTGTTACCGATTCGCGATTCGGTCCGCCCTTGGGACCCTTTTTCCCGTCATCCTTACCGGGCCCTCCTTTGCCGGCTCCGCCATCGGAAACTGTCTGAGGTGTGGCCGCGTAGGCGCCCCTCTGACTGACGAGGATGGTGATTTCCTCAGTACCAGATTGCCCGGAAACGGCGATCGCCGTCACCTTCAAAGTCGCCTCGCCATCTTTCAATCGCTCACAATCCAGGTCTCCGGACCAGGTGTCGGAAGCATCCCGGGTCAATTCCACGCCCTGACCGCCGGCAACCGTCGCCACCACCGACTTAATGCCCGACGGATCGTACGCTTTCGCACGCACCCGGCATTTCCCCTTGACCACCGCCTCCGGTCCCGTGGCCATCAGCTTACTGACCGGATTGCAGATGGCCACAATGGTCTTCTGCGCAAGGGGCACAAAGTGCCAGGCGATGCGCCCCGCATCGAGCGTTACAATGGCGTAGCCCGCGCCGTCTTTGCCTTTGGGCGTCTTAATGGACGTGGTGGTGATATCGAGACGGCTTCCGTTGTTGATGACGATGTTATTGTGCGTGTGGCCGGCAAGCACCAGTTTGACGCCGCCTTCGTTCAGCACCTTGTCCAGTTGCCCGACCGTCGCCTTGTCCTTCATGCCGGCGAGGTCGTGGTGGATGAAGGCAACGGGAATCTGGTGGCCGTTCCTTGCGACCGCCAGTTCGCGTTTGGCCCAGTCGATCTGGGCCTGATCCATCGCCATCGAATTCAGTCCGATGAACCGATACTGTCCCAGACTGAAGGAGTATGTCGGATCGCCCAGAGTCTTACGGTAATGCTCCAAACCGCCGGCGCGGGCCTCGTGGTCGCCCGCCACGTCGTAAACCGGACACTGAATCGTGTCCCTTACCGCCTTGTAGAGTCGGTACTGTTCAGCCGTCCCACCGTCGGGCGTGTCGCCGGCAATGTAGACGAACGCAGGCTTGATTACCTCGTTGATCTGAGCAATGGCCGCCTTGAACTCCTTCATGCTGTCGACATCGGTAACATGGAGATCGGCGACTGTCGCGAAGACAAGCGGCTCCCGAACGGGCTGGCCGCCGACAGGTACGGCGCCCACCACCGCCCAGAGCAGAAGGAAAGCCAAGACACCAGGGGATAAAGACCGGGCCGGATTGATTCGTTGCATAGGGACACTCCTTTGACAATGTGCCCGCGAGCGCAAATGCACGTCGGGTAGCACTTGCGGACAGTATGCCGACTGGCACATTAGACGAACATTAGAACGGTGAGCAAACTCACGGCGAATGGCAAATCCCGGCAGATACCCCCCGGAATCGCCAGCCCGCCTATGCGGTGAGCAGGGGTTCGCCCACGGCCATGCAGTAAAGTGGTTCCCAGCCGGTCTGGCTCAGCCCCAGGAATCTCCGGACGTCTTCATCGTAGAACGCGCCGACACAGGTACCGGCAAGGCCCATAGCCGTGGAGGCGATTGCCAGTCGCTGGCCGGCGACCCCGGCTTCCAGATGGGCCAGTCGATAGGCATCGGGACCGATCTTGGTCAGCAGAGTCACCAGATTGGCAACCATGAGGCAGACCGCGCCGGACTTGCTGACGAAATCCTGATCGAGACACAGCGCCGACGAATGGTGGCGAAAATCACCCGTGCGGATAT
>CAYSSA010000121.1:8710-13945 GCA_964433485.1 uncultured Tepidisphaeraceae bacterium
GCAACGGGATCATAGTACCAGATGCCTCGCTCCAATCCCTCGACGGCGTGAACGAACCAGAAGGGGCGAATGAGCGCGGTGTGCGGGCCGTCCGGACGCAACGGCGAGTATGTGCCGCCGCGGAAGGCCCGCCAATTCAGTTCAGAGAACCTGGAGAAGGCGATAGGTCGGGCGGCAAACTCGCGCACACTCCGCCTGAATAATATCGACCTGCCGAGGCTCTCACCCTTCTCAGGATCGGCCGCGGCGACGGCGATTCGCTCGACATCCGCGGGAAGCGGCGAGAGATCCGTCAGCGGCGGCAGCACCTCGCGCACGCCCTGGCCGGCTGCCACACAGTTCTGATGTGTCGGACCAATGGCAAGGTATTCGGCGGCGGGTCTGGCAGAGAGCGGGGCTCGCGGGATTGCCGGCAGGGGCGAAGCAGGCACCGGCCGCACGGACATGGGTCGTTCGGCCCTGTCGGCCCAGATCACCATGGCCTGAACGGCCTCGGCCTCGCCGAATGGAGCGTCGGCCGGCACACCGATCAGTTCCCGCGCGGTTGCATCGTTTACGCGGAGTCGCACCATGGGAGTCATGCCCAGCCCGGTGGCCGCCAGACGGAGGTTCTCGACAACGTGTCCGCTGTCCAGCAGCGCCAGTCGATAGGCTCGGTCGCGGTATTTCCACGCCGACCGCCAGAAGATCGTGGAGACAAGTATGGCAGCGGGTACGGTCTTGAGGAAATCCAGATCCGGACGGCCGCGTCGAAGGCGCCCGAGCGTCTGGTCTCCATCGCGAAGTCTGCTGAGCAGGAAATCGCCCGGCGAATAGTGATAGAGCCCCGGTTCGAGGTCGCGCATGCCGAAGGCGGCGACGTAGAGTTCACAGGGGTAAAGCCCGCCGGCGCTGGGACAGGTGCGCAGATAGCGGGTGGAGCGGTTGTCATCAACCGCGCTGGTCACGCCGTAGCCCAGAAACAGCCATGTCGCGAGAGTAGCCAGCGTCTGGGGCGGTCCGAGCCCCTGTTCCGGCAAGGCGTCGGCGCCGAATCGCATCACATCCAGCGCATCGGCTTCGATGGTCCCCACATCCTGCGGCAGTTTGATCTGCGGCACTCCCTCGAAAATGCGAAAAGGGCTGGGTTGGTTGGCCCAGTCCAATTCGTAGGGAGATTGCCGCACCGACTCTCGCGTGTGCCTGGTCAGGTTGTGATAGTCGAACACACGCCCGACGCGTTCCAGCGTCTCGGGTGACAGCTCTATGTACCGCACACTGCCTGCCATGGCCCGTGGTATCCATCACTGACGGACGTGATCACTCAGAACAACTGATCGAGAATACGCTCGACCGGCATCTGCACGCCTGTGAACATGGGCGTGTCGCGGACAGTATAGCGGCTGGCCTGCGTTTCGCGCAAGCGCATGACCAGGTCCAGGAAATCCTTCGGCTCCTCGGTCTCGAAGGCCACCACGAAATCCTGGTCGTCCAGCCCAAAGCTGTAGGTGGTGTTGAGTTTCACACTGGGAAACTCGTTGCCCACGCGAATGTGCTCGTCCATCATCTCCTGTCGCTTGTCCATGGGCAGGAGATACCATTCCCGCGTCTTCACAAACGGATAAATGAAGATGTACTTGCGCTTGCCGGGGATGAGCACCGCCCTGCTCTCGGATGTGTGGAAGGGATCGAGCTTTTCGATGTACATCGACCGCTTGGTCATCGAGAGGAAGGAATGGGACTGCACCAGCCAGCCCGCAAGTTTCGTTCGATTCAGCATCATCTGGTGAGTCTGGATATCGTCGATGCCGGGGGCGATCCGCCAGAGACACAGGTCCGCGTCGCCCCGTGTGCCCACGGTGCTGTAGCTCAGGCAGATCATTCCGGGCGGCGGCGCCACGGCCTTGACGAACTCGTCTCGGGCGATGGCCCTTTCGACAGGATCGAGCCTGCGGAACGCCGGATCGAGCTTGAAAAAGACAAAATTCACCATCTGCCGCTGTACGGTCGGCGAGACCGCGGCTCCCTCGCGCGAGGCAGCTCCGGGCCTTATGGTCGGGTTGGCGTGTTGCGTCATCAATGGCTCCTTTATGGCCGATGAATGCACGGCGATTGGAATTATATGGCCGGTTCACCGACCCAGTCCGCGCCGGTCGGGCGCATCCGACGTTTTGTTGCTGCCGCCGGCAACAGCTCGAGCAGACAAGGCACGTTGGCCACCGATGAACCTTGATTCGTGCGGATAGAGAGATCGCGCGTTCCGGCTCCCGTGTCCGGCAGACCGCGACACAGACCTCACCTGGGTTTGAATCCGTGCATTCCGGCGCAAATAAAAAGACGCGAAAAGCAGAACCTTTCGCGTCTGAAATTCAGTCGGGGTGGCGACGAGCACGCGCCCAACACTCGAGATCCCACCCGCGAGGGCGGAAACTTGATCGGTGATTAGGGCCACTGTTATGGCTTGGCCTTCTTGATCGTGAGCGAGGCGTATTCGGGCATGGGGCCGACCAGCGGAGAAACATAGTCGATGAACGCCTTGGTCACGAACATGCCATTCTTGCTGATGTACTTCTTGTCCATCGGCCTGGCCTCGACGGCCACATGCTTGAGGGCGATGGTGCCGAAGCCCGACTTGTAGGGCTGGCCGGGCTTGCTGAGTCGCTCGATGGTCACCATCACGCCGGAAGTACCCTGAACAGCCAGCCGCACGGCCTCGCGGCCGCAGCCGTAGGCTTCGTCGAGGTCGAGTTTTACGCAGCGGTCCGAAGCGCACATCTGCAGAGATTCGACGATCTGAGCCTCGCCGCGCCAGCCGAGTTGATCTCGGAGCAGTTCGTGCAGCACCAGTCCGGCGCACTTGCCGCCTTTGTTGCCGAATTCGAGGTTGCCGTGGGAATCGCGCACGTTGGCCTGCGCAACGGGCGTGCCGTCGCTGTACGTGATGCCTTCCCCGCAGCAGATGGACACCCAGCCGTAGTCCTTCTTGGCCTTCTGGGCGGCCGCCAGGAAGTCGTCTTTCTTAAACGGCGCCTCGGGCATAAGAATGATGTGCGGCGGGTCTTCCGGACTGCGCTTTCCGGCGACGGAAGCGGCAGGCAGCCAGCCGGCGCTGCGGCCGACCGTCTGGAAGATGGTGTAGGGGTCAACCCGCTGCATGTCGCGGGCGAGACGTCCGCCCTGCTGGACGGAGAGGGCGACGTATCGTGCGGCCGAGGGATAGCCGGGCGTGTGATCGGTGCCGAACAGGTCGTTGTCCACCGTCTTGCAGATGCCGACACCGATCATCTCGTAGCCGGTCTTGTTGGCATATTCAACGACGCGATGGATGGTGTCCATGGTGTCGTTGCCGCCAATGAGGAAGAAATAGCGGATGTTGTATTTCTTGAGCTGGGGCAGGATGCGCTCGAGATCCTCATCGCTGTTCTTCTTGAGCTTGTAGCGGCTGGAGCCCAAGGCGCTGGAGGGCGTGGTGCGCAGACGCTTGAGCGTGGCCGGTGATTCCTTGCCAAGGTCCAACAGGAAATCATCGAACATGCACTCGATGCCGAAGCGCATGCCGAAGATGCGCTGGATGCACTTGGCCTTCTTGGCCGCGTCGACGACGCCGACCATGGACGAATTGATGACGGTGGTGGGACCGCCGGACTGGCCAACGATGGCATTACCTTTGAGCATGATGACAGGACTCTCCTTGTGAGTTTATAAGCTGGTCACCAAGTGACCGTGGATTGCCGTGCAATTCGGCAGGAAGTATAGGGAAAGTGCTCCGGCGTTCAAGAGTGCCGTCCGGGGCCCAACCGGGGCGGTCAGGTTCCAAGAGATCGCCTCGCTTCTTCGAAGGCAACGCCGGCCATCGCAAGCGATGGCGCGCAGTTGCCGCGTGGCCCTGGATTTTCGCCGCCCGCTTCCCATGGCTGTTTATTGATTATGATGTGGCACGGTGTCCTATATCGACGCACATCTTCATCTTGCCGATCCGGCGTTCAGTGACGGCATTTCAGCGGTTCTGTCCGCTGCACGAGCGGCGGGGGTCTCCTGGTTCGTCGTCAACGCCACGGGGCCGGACGACTGGGAGCGGGTGGCGATCCTCGCCCGCGAACATCCGGGCGTGATCCCCTGTTTCGGCGCGCATCCGTGGTTTGTGGCCGGACTTCCGCCTGACTGGACGCAGCAACTGTGGCGTCGTCTGCGGGAACAACCCTCCGCTGTTGGCGAGGTTGGCATTGACTGTTGGATTGAACCGCGAGACGAGGCGACGCAGGAGCGGGTGTTCATGACCCAACTCGACATGGCTCGGGAACTGGAGCGGCCGGTCATGGTCCATTGTCTGCGCGCCTGGGGCTGGCTGATGGACCTGCTCAGCGAGCGGTCGCCTCTGCCGGCCGGGATGCTGATCCACGCCTACGGCGGACCGGTCGAGTTGATCAAGCCCCTGGTTCGGCACAATGCGTATTTCTCGTTCGCGGGCAACATATTCGAAACCAAACGGCACACCGCTCGAGCGGCCGCGGCTGCCGTGCCGCTGGATCGCCTGCTTCTTGAGACCGATGCCCCGGACATGCTGCCGCCGCCGGATTATCGACTGCTGGTGCATCGGCGGAACGAGAAGGAACACAATCATCCGGCGAATTTGCCGAAGATACTGGAGGGAGTCGCCCGATTGCGCGGCCACTCGACGGAGGCGCTCGCCGACGCCGTCATGGCCAACGCCAGGCGACTCCTGGGAGACCTGCTCAAATGATCCCGGAACAATTCCAGCGGATAGCGATGTTGCTTGGGGAAAAGGCCCTGGCGCGTCTGGCGGAAGCGAGCGTCGCCGTGGTGGGACTGGGCGCGGTTGGCTCCTTTGCCGCCGAGGCGCTGGTCCGAAGTGGAGTCGGTAATTTGCGCCTGGTGGATTTCGATGTGGTGCGTCCATCCAATCTGAACCGGCAACTGCTGGCGCTGCATTCGACGATTGGACGGAAGAAGGTGGAACTGGCGGCGGCTCGGGCCTGTGACATCAATCCGAGTTGCCATGTCCAGGCGATGGAGTGTTTCGCACACATCGAGACCATGTCCGCCGTGTTGAAACCGCCGCTGGATCTTGTGATCGACGCCATCGATTCGTTCCGTCCGAAAGTCGAATTGCTGGCGGCATGCGAGTCGCGGAGCATCCGCGTGTTGTCCAGCATGGGCGCCGCGATGAGGACTGACCCGCTGTCTGTGCGGATGGGGAGACTGAACGATGCAAGCTGTTGCCCGCTGGCGGCGCGC
>CAYSSA010000121.1:13955-14885 GCA_964433485.1 uncultured Tepidisphaeraceae bacterium
ATTCGCAAGGCATTGCGACAACGGGGAGCGGCACTTGACATCGAGTGCGTCTACTCCGTGCAACAGCCGCAGCCCCAGCGGATGAACTTGGCTTCCGATCCGCAGGAGCCGACTCTTTCGCGCGGCCGCGCACGTCGAGCTTTGGGCAGCCTCCAGACGCTGACCGGCATTTTCGGCCTGATGATCGCACACCGTGCAATCGAGTTATTGTCCGAAACCGATGCCGTCAGTCATCCCTCGTGATAGCTCTTCGATATCGCCATAATCGCGCCGTTCGCTGCCCACGCGTCGGGCGATGAACAACCCGCATCAGCCGCACCGATCCAAAGCCCTTGTCGCAGAAACGGTCGTGGACGCTGGCGCCTGCGCCAAGATGACAGCGGCGGCGGACGCGACTATCATGTGATCCACCGTGGCAACGGCCACGTTCGCATTCGAAAAGGAGAAGACACATGCCCACTGAATCCAAGTGCCCATTCGGCCACTCATCGAGCGCGGGAACCTCAAATCGCGACTGGTGGCCGAACCAGTTGAGACTCGAATTGCTGCACCAGCATTCCTCCAAGTCCAACCCGATGGGCGAGGACTTTGACTATGCCAAGGAGTTCAAGAGCCTCAATCTGGCCGCGGTCAAAAAGGATCTGGCGGCATTGATGACTGACTCGCAGGATTGGTGGCCGGCGGATTTCGGCCATTATGGCCCCCTGTTCATCCGCATGGCATGGCACAGTGCGGGCACTTACCGCACAGGAGATGGTCGAGGCGGCGGCGGCCGGGGCCAGCAACGCTTCGCGCCGCTTAACAGTTGGCCGGACAACGTGAGTCTGGACAAGGCGCGTCGCCTGCTCTGGCCGATCAAGCAGAAATATGGCCGGAAAATCTCCTGGGCCGACCTGATGATCCTGGCCGGCAACGTGGCTTTGGAGACCA
>CAYSSA010000122.1:0-4963 GCA_964433485.1 uncultured Tepidisphaeraceae bacterium
CGGCGCCGACGGCGGTGTCCACAATGTCCTTCGGAGCGGTGATGGACGCCGTCGCGGTCGAACAAGCGCTGGTTCCAGCGCCGCTCGAACCTGAGCCGGCCCAGACAGGCGAGACTGAAGCCACGACAGCAGCGGCCCCGATCGACAGAGCCGCGCCCAGAAACAGTTGAGACTTGCGAAACATGGTCTTTCCTTTGGTCTTTCGACCGGTTGTATGCACTGTCCGGTTCGCCCTGCGGCCACACGGTCGCCGGACTACCGGAATTGAACACTCGATCAACAAAGATCGCCGATTCACCTTCGACTCTGGCACATCAGCGAAACCACCTCGGCGCCCCAGGCACGATCGGTCTTGAGTTGCCCGCGTAAGGCGAATGTCTGCATGCTGCTGCAGGTCTTGTTCACACCGCGCATCTTCATGCACATGTGCTCGGCCTCGACGATCACCGCCACGCCCAGCGGATCCAAATGCCGCACGAGGGCGTCGGCCACCTGATCGGTCAGCCGTTCCTGCACCTGGGGCCGGCGTGCGAAGACTTCGACCGTCCGAGCCAGCTTGGACAACCCGACCACCCTTCCGCCAGAAGGGATGTACGCCACGTGGGCCTTGCCCATGAACGGAAGCAGGTGATGCTCACAAAGGCTGAAGAACTCGATATCCCGAACGATGATCACCTCGCCATGCGCCTGTTCGAAGGTTCGAGAGAGATGCGTTTCCGCATCCTCCCATAGCCCCTTGAACAGTTCGCGGTAGGCTTTGGCAACCCTCTTGGGCGTGTCCGCCAGACCATCCCGGTCTGGGTTCTCGCCGACGGCCAGGAGGATTTCACGAACGGCCCGCTCAATCCTCGGCAGATCCACCCCTGGACTGGGGCGAGGAAGCCGGGCACGACGGGGAGTTGAGTAGGTCAAGGCAGAGGTTTCAGGTTCGGCGATCATGGTGGTCACTCCTTCAAAATCGTCTAAATCAACTAATTCATTCAATTCATCCAAGCTTAGGCAAGTCAATCAGTCGGAGTCAAATTCTCATTGAACATTTTTCTCTGAATTGTCATAAGTTATTTATTGAATTATGAATATAGAAATGGACTCAGATTGAGGTGGTCAGTATAATTCAGCCAAATCAACCGACTAATATGGAAAAACTACTGACAACCAAAGATCTTGCCGAGGCAATCGGATCAAGCGAGAGCTCGCTGCGGCGATGGACCAACAGCGGAGCCATACGCACGGCGCGTACCGTCGGAGGCCATCGACGAATTGCGCTGTCGGAAGCCATCCGGTTCGTCAGGGCGACCGGTGCGACCGTTGTACGGCCTGACGTTCTGGGTCTGCCGGAGACGCCTTCCACCGCGACGGGTGAACCCTTGGGCGGCCGCTCACTGGAACGGCAACTGCACGATTCGCTCGTCGCCGGTAATGCGGCCGGCGCCAAAGGATGCGTCTCGTCGCTCTACCTCGGCGGAATGAGTGTGGCCGCCATCTGCGATGGTCCGATCCGCTCGGCCATGGAGCGGATCGGCGAGCTATGGCGCCACGATGTCCAGGGGATCCTCATCGAGCATCGAGCCACAACCATCTGCATTCAGATTCTGGAGCTTTTGCGGCAGATGGTCGCACCGGCGCCGGCCACGGCGCCGCTCGCCATTGGCGGTGCGCCGGAGGGCGACCCCTATTTGCTGCCATCGAACATGGTCAGTGCGGTCATGGCGGAAGCCGGCTGTCGAGACATGAACTTTGGACCACAAACGCCGCTGGATCTGCTGGCCGCGGCCGCGCGGGATCAGGGCGCAAGCATGGTCTGGCTTTCGTTGTCGACTGATGCGGACAGTGCGAAGCTGTCGCGGTCCGTCAAGGATCTGGCCGAAGAACTGAGCGCGTTGAATGCGTCGCTCCTGGTCGGTGGCGCGAAAGTGGAGTCGCTGGGCATTCGCCCCTCCGGCCATGTCCACGTTATGAGAACGATGGCTGAGTTGGCAGCTTTCGCTCGCGGATCAGCCAAGGGCACGGAGGCTCCAGGAAGATCTGCCCGACCGGCCGACTGAACTGAATCCGGGGACCACTTTCCTGGACGGATCCGGAGACAGGCCGTGAACGCAAACGGATTCGGCGTCGTCTATAGGGTGGACAGACCGCGCCGATTGGGACAGAATCCGTGTGCGCCGCGCCGGTTGCCACGGTGCATCTTACGATGATTCTTGGTTCTTCGCGGAGTACGAACTTGAAAAGCCCCAGGCATGCTCACACGCGATGGTCGGTAATTTCCCACGCTATCGAGTCGCTCGAATCGCGGCAACTGCTCGCCAGTCCGGTGATTGATGCCGTACCGGATCAGATGGTGCTGGTCGGCAAGTCATTGATCCTGCCACTGACGGCGTCTGACGCCGACGGTGGGCGCCTGAGCTGGACGGTCACATCCAGCAATCCGCTGTTGACCCCGGTACTGCACACCAACAACCCCTGGCTGAAGATCTCGGTTGCGGGCCAGGGCGAGATGGTTCTTCAGATGCTCGCCGACGTTGCGCCCAAGACAGTGGCCTATATCGGAGGTCTGGCCCAGGCCGGTTTCTATGACGGTGTGATCTTCCACAGGGTGATCCCGAACTTCATGATCCAGGGCGGCGATCCTCTGGGAACCGGCACCGGTGGACCGGGGTTCCAGTTCGACGATGAGTTCAACGCCGACGCCCTCTTTACCGGCAACTATCAGCTTGCCATGGCCAAGAGTGACGATGACACCAATGGCTCGCAGTTTTTCATCACCACCACCCAGACCCGCTGGCTGGATTTCAATCACACCATTTTCGGGCAGCTTGTTCGCGGCGCAGCCGTAGCGGAGGCGATTTCCAACGTCCCGCGCGACGCCAACAACAAACCGTTGACCGATGTGGTCATCACCTCGGCGCGCTACGTGGACAACCTCACCGACGCCGTCATCACCCTCAAGGCCGCCAGTGCGCTGACCGGTTCGACCACCATCACCCTGACGGCGACCGACGAACAGGGCAATCAGACACAACAGACCTTCACGGTCAACGCCGCGACCGATGTCAATAACACCCAGCCGTGGTTTGGCGCCATCTCCAATCCGGTGGCGCCAGCAAACGCTCCCATCACGATCCCCCTGCCAGTCAACGACCTCGAGAACTCGCCGTGGGAGTACTGGGGGCAATTCTATGACCAGGCTAGCGCTGACGCCGTGGAAAGCGGGCAATTCACCGAGAACGCCCTGGTCATCACCCCAAAGGCGGGATATACCGGCCCCCTCCGCATTGTGGTGTACGTGTCGCAGGACAACTGGAACAATTACGACACCCAGTTGATTCACATATCCGTCGGCGACCAGGCCATTACCCCGACCGCCGGCGTTCTCAACGCCATCGCCGGGGTAGGCGAGACTTTCCTGGCAGGCAGTTTCTCAGACCCGGACCCGGCGGCTTCACTGGCAGACTACACCGGCGCTTCCATCAACTGGGGCGACGGGACAATCACAAACAGTGCGACCATCGCCATGCCCACCGCTGGACAGTTCACGGTCTCAGGGACCCACACCTACGCCCGGAGCGGCGTCTATCCCGTGATCGTGACCCTCACCAGCACACTTGGGCAGGTGGCCACCGTCACCGGCACGGCCACGGTCCACGCCATGGCGCCACACGAGCGGCCTTCGGCGACCATCACTGGCGCCATCCCGGGAGCGACGCCCGCGTCGCCTGCGCTGGCCTACGTCGGTGATGGCACTCGCATCGAGATTCTGCTGGACGAGAACGGCGGCTATTCTTTCTCCCACATCTTTGCCGACAACGGCTCTTACACCGTGGCGGTTGCGGCGGTCAGCGATGGCATCAGCGCGCCCTTGCAACGGGTGCTGGTGTAGGGAGTGGCCCCGGCGGCACAAGTTGGCGGCGCCTCCTCGGTGCTATTGGGCCAACCGGCCGCCCTCGACCTTTCCGCGACTGACGCCTCTGCGGCCGATGTCGCCGCCGGATTCACATACCTGGTCGACTGGAACGACGGCTCGGGCGTGCAGACGGTCAATCCGGGCGTATTGACCGCGCAGCACACTTACGCCGCATCGGGGGTTTACACCGTCAGCGTCCGGGCCGTGGACAAGGATGGCATGCAGAGCGATCCCGTCACCCGACAGATTCTGGTCGATGCCCCGATCAACGCCAGTGCCGGAGCCAACGCGACCATAACCGAAGGGGCCGTCTTCAACCGCACGGGTTCCTATGCGCTGGGACAGATCGGCCGCACCGCTACCGTGGACTATGGCGATGGCGGCGGTATTCAGCCCCTGACACTGGAGCCCAACGGCACATTCCTGCTCAATCATCTATATCACGATAACGGGACGTACACGATCACGGTGATGGTCTCGGCGGGACAACTGCAGACATCCACAGCCACCGTTACGGTGACGGCGACTTCCGTGGCCCCGGTGTCGCTGCCGGAGGGCGAGGCATCCGTGCTGCGTGGGCAGACATACACGCTCAACCTCGCGGCCACGGACCCCTCCTCCGCCGATGTCGCCGACGGCTTCGTATTCATCATCGACTGGAAGGACGGCTCGCCGCTGCAGGCCATTCCCAAAGGCACCACCAGCGCCACACACACCTACTCGAAGACCGGCACCTTCAACATCAGCGTGATCGCCCGCGACAAGGACGGCATGAACAGCCAACCCGGCGCCTGGAGTGTTTCCGTGTCGGCGGCGGCGCTCCAGCCCGATCCGCTGACGCCCGGGCGGACTTCGCTGATCGTGATGGGCAGCAGCGCAGCGGACACGATCAACCTGGCGCCGATTGCGGGCGGCGGGATCCGCGTCAGCTTCGGCAACACGGTGATCGGCTCCTACAAGCCATCCGGACTGATCCTGGTCTATGGGGCGGGCGGCAATGACACCATCACCGTTGCCAAAGGGATCAAGAATCCCACCGTGCTGTTCGGGCAGGCGGGTAAC
>CAYSSA010000122.1:4973-6499 GCA_964433485.1 uncultured Tepidisphaeraceae bacterium
GCGACGGCAACGACGCGCTGGTTGGCGGTGATGGCAACGACACTCTCGCCGGGAATGGCGGGCGGGATCTGCTCATTGGCGGGCTGGGTCTGGACAACCTCAACGGCGGCGCCGGCGAGGACATTCTCGTGCCCAACGCGGTGAGCTTCGATACGGATGTGCTTCAAGTCGGCGCAATCATGAAGGAATGGACCCGCACCACCGGCGGTACCTACGCCCAGCGGACCGCCCGAGTCACCGGAACAGCCGGCGGGCTCAATAACGGCGTCTTCCTCAAGAGCCCGCTGGTGACAAAGGACACCTCGGCCGACGTGGTGCTTGGCGGTGCGGACTCGGACCTGTTCATCGTTAATTCGGCCGGCGCCGGCGTGCGCGACAAGTTCACCGATCGAACCAAGACCGAAGTTCTAAAAGATCTGGCCTAACCGCTTTTCCGTAAACCTTTCGACAGGTTGCGGGTCTTAATTTGTTGGGTGGTGCTGTGCGTCTGCCTTGGCGCAAATCCCTGCGCCATCCAACACGAGGTGTCGCCATGATGCGTCATTGGAACTGCCTCCTGGGGCTTATGTTGTGCATGCCCGTGCTGGCCGACGTGGTGGAGCGCAAGGACGGCTCGCGGGTCGAGGGCACCATTCGGCGAGTCAGCGGCGGGTGGGAGGTCACCGATTCCGCCGGCAAAAAGGTCATCGTCACCGATGACACGGTCAAGGGCATAGAGAAAGGCGTGCCCTCAAACCCCGCCGAAGCGGCCGCCCAGCGGCTGGCCACCCTGCGCAAACAAGCCGAAATGCTTGCCAACCTGTCGCAGATCGTGGACCGTTACGAGAAGTTCATTATTCAGTACAAGGACGCGCCGGCGGCGGCCGACGGACGGAAAGATCTGGAAATCTGGAAAAAGCGACTTGCTGACAAAATGGTCAAAGTGGGCGACCGCTGGTTGACGCCGGAGCAGCATAAGGAGGCGTTGGGGAAGATTATACCGATGATCGAAGAGGCTCGCGCTCTGACGCGGGACAATCGCGTGCGAGATGCGGAGGCCTCGATTGCCAAGCTGCTCGCCGTTGATCCGAAGAACGCCGCCGGGCTCTATCTCAAGGGCGTGGTGAGCTTCAAGTCGGACCGGATCGCCGAGGCCAAAGCCGCGTGGGAAGCACTGCGAGACATTGCCCCGGACCATGCGCCCACGTTGAACAACCTTGCGGTGATCATGGCGAAGCAGAAGCAGGTTTTGGGTGCCTTGGCGCTTTACGACATGGCAATGATGGCCAGTCCGCAAACCCGGGCGGTACTGGACAACACCGCCGAAGCGCTGCACGCCGTCTCTGAGCGCGAGCTGAACGCCACGTCGTTCAAGAAAGCGTCCAAGCGCTTTGCGGAACAGGACTTAGAGCTACAGAAGACCATGAAAGAAAGGGGCATGCATCGCTGGGGGTCAACCTGGGTAGACGCCGACAAGATGGCCGAGATCAAGGCCGCCGAGGAGAAGATCAAGGCCAAGCTCGACGCGCTGAAGACGGAATACGACC
>CAYSSA010000122.1:6509-8378 GCA_964433485.1 uncultured Tepidisphaeraceae bacterium
TACACTCTTTCCCTACATCGACACGCAGATGGACGTGAACAACCGGCAACTCAACCAGATCAACCGCGACCGCACCTTTGTTGACGGCAACGGCACGATGAGCCAGCTTCCGCCGCCGAGCATCTATTACAAACTGATGGCCGAGAACGACAAAATGTGGGTGGAGCAGAAAGCGCTGATCGAGAAACTTGACGGCTACAAGGCGCGGGCGGCCGAGATCGAGCGAGAGCGCCCCGTGCCGGCCTACACGGGTGTCTATCGGATAATCGAGGCTGAAGGCACTCCCCTGATCACGCCCGGCGCCAGCGCCCCAACGCCCAAGCCCTCAACCCGACCGGTTGAGAAGATGCCGGTATGAAACCGGGACCCGATTGGGCACACGGTCAGGTGGCAAAGGGGCGTTCTGCGTTGGGGAATCTCGGTCTGGAGCGATGTGGCCGTCGTTCGCCCAGACTTTGATATAATTGCCCATCAAACATGAAGTCCAATCTTATACGTCTTGCGCTGTTGACCGCCGCCATGTGGGTGTGCGCCGCGTGGCTCCAAGCGGCCGAAGTCACTGTTGCGGCGCCTGATTCGCCGATGCTCCGCTTTGCGCTGGGGAGGCTGGAGGCGGCATTCCGGCGGCAGGACGTTGTCTTGAGGCGGATTGCGAATTCGGCGTTGAATCAGCAAGCCAATATCGTGGTTGCCGTTGATCCGGCTTTGATGGTCGACGTTGGCGCGGATGGGTTTCGGCGGGTCAGTTCGCCTCAGGGGCTGAGGATCGCCGGGTGCGATGAACGCGGAGTGATGTACGGAATGCTGGAAGTGGCGGAGCGGATCCGCATGGGCACGCCCTGGAACAGGATTCAGGACAGCACAGTGAAGGCGCAATTCCCGTTTCGCGCCATCAAGTTCAATCTGCCCTGGGCGGCGTACCGGACGAGCCCTGTGATCGAGCAGCACGACGCCACCTGTCGCGATCTTCGGTTCTGGGAGGCTTTCCTGGACATGATGGCAGAGAACCGCTTCAACGCGTTGACGCTGTGGAGCCTGCATCCGTTTCATTACATGGTTCGTCCGAAGAACTTCCCGGAGGCCTGCGGCTTCACGGATGCCGAGCTTGTGGAGTGGAAACAGTTGTGGAGCGGCATATTTGCGATGGCCAGGGAGCGTGGCATTGAGACCTACCTGCTCAACTGGAACATCTTTGTTTCGCCGGAGTTCGCCCGGGCCCATGATGTCGCTCGCTGGAGCGAGAACTGGCGGCATTTCGGTTCGGACGCCGAGAACCATGAAATCGTGCAGCGCTATACGAGAGAAGTCGTGACGCAGGTGCTGGATGAGTATCCCGATCTGACGGGGCTGGGTATTACGCTGGGTGAACAGATGGGCGGCATGTCGCCGGACCAGCGGCGCGCCTGGCTGGACCAGACCTTTTTCGCCGGGATTGCCAGCGCCAGGCGGCCGGCCAAGTTCATCTACCGCGCTCCGCTTTCCGCGGATCTCAAGTCCGGCGGCACCACGAGCGAGGAAAACGACCGACGGACGCGGGCCCAGATTGAGGGTCTGACCCACAACATCGCCGGGCCGGTCTATGTCGAGTTCAAGCACAACTGGTCACACGCCCATTCCTCGCCCGACCTGTTCATGGTTCACGGCGGCAAGCTGTCGGATGCCTATTGGAATCCGCCGCCGAGTCGCCACAAAGTGGTGTGGACCATGCGCAACGAGGACATGTTCATCCTGCGTTGGGGCCAGAGCGACTTCGTGCGGGCCTTCATACGGAACCAGCGCAAGGACTACGTGGCCGGGGCGATCATCGGCTCCGAGTGTTACGTGCCGGCGCTGGACTACATCACCTCGCCCGGGCCACACAAGAATTGG
>CAYSSA010000122.1:8388-12368 GCA_964433485.1 uncultured Tepidisphaeraceae bacterium
CTACGCGGTTTGGGGGCGACTGCTGCATGACGAGGCGACACCCGACCGCGTCTTTGCCGCGATGCTGGATGAGCGTTTCGGCGCGGGCCTGGGCGATGATTTGCTGCGGGCGTGGAAACTCGCCAGCCAGGCGCCGCTCCACTTCGCTTCGTTCTATCGGGGCACATGGGATGGCTCGCTCTATACGGAAGGCTTCTCATCCTGGGTGGACAGGGGCGACGGCGCGCGCACATTCTTCGACATCGACGCATTCATCAAGCGCCCGGTGCTCGACACCAGACGCTACGTCAACATCGCGGATTTCGTCAAAGCCGGCGGCGTTGCCGAGCCGGGCAAGCTCTCGCCGCTCGCGCTGGCCGCGGAACTCGACCGCGACTGCGCTGAAGCGCTGAATCGGCTGGCCATCGTTCGTGCCAAGGCCAAGTCATCGCCCACGCTGGAATGCGAACTGACGGACATCGAAGCCTGGTGCGCCTACGGAAGCTACTTCGCCGAGAAGTTGCGCGCGGGCGTGGCGCTGGCGACCGCGCGCGCGAATAGTGATGCAAAGCAGCAGGCGGCGGCCATTGCCGCCGTGGAAAGGGCATTGGCTCACTGGAAACGACTGGCCGAACTGGGCGGGAAATTCAACAAGCTGCCCGTTCCATCAAACTCGAGAGAGCCTTTTTCCTGGACGTCGCTCACACCGGCGGTGGAGAAGGATATTGAGATTTGCCGGCGAGCGTTGGGAGAGCGGAATTAGGGTTTCGCTCCGTCTGCGGCGGGAGGGAACAAAGCGCGGGAGCACGTCCTGTGCAACATCTGGAGATCAAGACAGACATGAAACGCCTCCTCACACTCCTGGTCGTCTTCCTGGCTTCTCTTGACGCCTGTTGCGCCGACACTGATACCAAGACCCTGCGAGTCTTCATCTTTGCCGGCCAATCCAACATGGTTGGCTCCGATTCAAGAGCCAGGGATATCAAACGCTTTCCGCCTTTCGCGGGATTGGATCTGCCGCAGAATAAGGTTTTGTTCTCTTACAACATCGGACGGGAAGACAAGCTGACCTCCAAGGGCTGGGTGGCGTTACAGCCGGTGAACAACATCGTTGGGCCGGAACTCAGCTTCGCCAGACGAGTATCCCAGGCAATTGAGGCTCCCATCGCCATCATCAAATGTGCCGCCGGCGGCACGGCACTTGGAGACGACTGGAATCCCGACAACCCAGGCGGCTTCAAGCTCTACCCGCTGGCATTGCGGTGGGTGCAATCCTCGCTGGCCGAACTGGATGAGAAGAGAGTAGCCTACCGGATCGAAGGGTTCATGTGGCATCAGGGCGAGAACGACATGTTCAACAAGGAGTTCAAACCAAACTACGGCAAGAACCTGAAGAACTTCCTGGCGAGTTGGCGTCGAGATCTCAAGACACCCGGCCTGAAGTTCTACATCGGCGAGCTCTGCACGAAGACGATCTGGGGTATGGATAACCGGGACAACATGTACGCTGTCCGAACGGCCCAGAAAGCCGTCGCCGAATCGGACCCGCTGGCGGAGTACATCCCCACCAACCACATCGCGGTGGAGATCGGCGGCGACGTGGGCCTGCACTATCACTATGGAACCCTTGGCCAACTGGAACACGGCTTGAACTACGCCGAAGCCTACTTGCGAACGATCGGCAAGCTGCCGGCCAACGATCGCCCTCTCAAAACATGGCCGTATGCCAAGGGAAGCGCGGTGAAGTTGTTCGTCCTTGCGGGACATCGCAACATGGAGGGCGAACGGGCTTTCACTCAGGAACTCAAAGCTCTTTCCGGATACGAATCGCTGGCGCGGGACAATGACAAGATCGCTTTCAGGTACAGCATTGGCGGCGGCTATAAAATCTCCAATGGCTGGGAGCCGCTGGGTCCGGCCGGATACTATGACACTTTCGGCCCGGAACTCAGCTTCGCGAAAACGCTGCAAGACAACGGCGCCGGGAACATCGCCATCGCCAAGTTCACGCACAGCGGTTCGCAGATCAACGACTGGACTCCCGCCGGAACAAATGCGAGGGATCTGAACCTCTACCCCCGGTTCCTTGCATTCATTAAGGAATCGCTCAAGGATCTTCAGTCCAAAGGCCATGCGGTGGAACTGGCCGGCATTTTTTATCATGTCGGGGAAAACGACATGTCCTTCGGGCCTTATCGCAGGGACGCGGCCGGATGGCTGCAATCGACGGTCATAAGAAGCCGCGAAGACCTGGGTCTGCCGGCATTGAAGTGGTATGTCAGCCAACAGCCCCCCACCGACGAGAAGGGACTGAATTCCATCGATGTCACGGCGCATCTGTCCGCCATCGCCTCCGCGGATGCCGCTTCCATTCACATCAAGGTGTTCGATCTTCCGCCGCAACAGGAGAAGCTGGTCATCACCGCGCCGGGCATTGTGCAACTGGGGCAGTTGCTGGCGCAGAGTTATCTCAAACACCGATGATTCAGGACTCTGGCCGTCAGATTGCGGTTCGAGACGGAAAACAAGTCAAACCCCTGAACCCCTTTTTGCAGACCGAGGCCCTCCAACATGATGCCAAGATACTTCCCTCTGCTTGCTTTGGTGTTTGCCGCGTTATTCGCTGTGGATCGCGTCCTGGCGGCTGACGAGCGTCATGCCGGTGCGATGGGCACATCGGTCCAGGACGGCTGGGTCACGGTGGTGCCCGACGAGTTCCGGGATGCGATCAACAATCCGCTCAAGGGTTTCCGCGATTACAAGCAGGACGGCTACGGGCTGCTGAAGCGCCAATACATCAAGTGGAGCGACATTGAGGTCTGTGCCGACGACTCTGTGGAACGGATCATCGCGTTTACGAACAAGATCGCGCAAATCAAGGGCAAGCGATTCGAGGATCTGAATGTCAAACTCGTGCCTCGCGTGTATCTGGACTGGAATGGAACTCCGGGGAAACAGCATTGGCCGGCCGACCTGCACGCCTTCGACTACGATAGTCCGGCCTTCCAGGAGAGGTTGCGACGGTTGGTGGAGAAACTCGGGCAAGCCTGGGATGAGGATCCGCGTATCTTCGCCGTGCAGATGGGTCTCATCGGACATTTTGGCGAGCACCACAACCCCGCCCCCACCGCGGAGCAGCGGCGTTTGCTGACGGAAGCGTTCCAGAAGGCGTTCAAGAACAAGCCCGTGCTCGTGCGACATACGGACCCGGAGTTCATGCAGGCCGGCTTCGGCATCTACTACGACACCTTCGCCACATTGACTCGCGAGCCTCCAACGAAGGCGCAGGAGCAATTCCCCTGGCAGGCCACGAATGTGTATCGTGATATCTGGAAGCGCGCTCCCATCGAAGGCGAGGTGGAGTACAACTGGCAGCAGCGGGAGACTGCAAAAGCATCGGAGACCTTCGGCCGCACACCCGATGAGACGATGAAGACGCCGGCTTACCGCCGCCACATGATCGACAAGATCCGCCGCTACCACGCAAGCTACCTTGGCTGGATCAGCAATTACAACGCCTCGGATCGCGAGGCGCTGGCGGGTGCGGCGGAGCTTCAAAAAGCCTTCGGTTACCGTTTTGTGCTGGACTCCGTCAGCTATCCGCTGGCCGTGCCGCCTGGGGAACATCTGACGGTGAAATTGACCGTGCGAAACACCGGCAGCGCCCCCTTTTACCTCGACTGGCCCGTGGCGGTCGGCCTGCTTGATCCGATGACGAAAAAGCTCGTATGGTCGGCGCCGCTGGAGGGCGTGGACATACGGAAGTGGCTGCCCGGCGAAGACTGGGACCAGGAAGCCTTCGCCTATCGCCGCCCTCCCCGGCCGCACCAGGCCGAGGGTCGCACCGCGCTGCCGAAGCACATCAAACCGGACAACTACATTATCGCCCTCGCCATTCTGGACCGTCAGGGCGGCATGATGCCCAGCGCACGCTTCGCGATTGAAAACTATTTCCGCGGCGGCTGGCATCCGCTGGGATTCATCGGCGTCGGCGAGTCGCC
>CAYSSA010000122.1:12383-14851 GCA_964433485.1 uncultured Tepidisphaeraceae bacterium
AAGGATATGAAGTTCGACAGCCCGGCTTTCGACGACCGCCTGCATTACAAAGTGCCCGAGAAGCTGCTGGCGGTGAAGGCGCCGCCTGTGCCCCAGTTGAAGGCCGTGACACCGTGGACCCCTGACCCGAACGCCGAACTGATAAATCCCTGGCGCTACTGGATTCTGCAAACTCAGGGGCATGCCCTGGAAAAGCGGATCCTGTCCGATGGCCCTGGTGGAACCCGTGCCATCCGCGTGACGGGCGACTTCGGCGAGAGTTCGAGCCTCAACCATCAGTTCGCCGATGACGGAAAACTCGACCGCGGACGCTATCGCTTCGCCTTCCGCGTGCGGGGCACACCCGGACAGTTTGTCGAATTTGAACTGGCCGACGGCTGGCGCAGAATTTCCCGAGAGGCCCGGATTCCGCTGACATCCCAGTGGCAGGAGCACACACTCGAGTTCGAGATCAAGACCACTTTCGCAAACGAAACCACTCTTCGCTTCATCCTGCCACGCAATGTCCAGGGCAACTTCGACCTCGCAGACGCCCGGCTCAGATTGATCAAGCCGTGATGGCCGGCCGCAGGGGGCCAATCCCGTTGGCCTGTCGCAGCGCCCATTTTCCCGGGAGGATGTGACCGACCAGGCCAACGGGTGAGATTCAGGAAATCACTTTGTTTTCCCTGCCATTCTCCGCAAGCGGGCGGACATGGTGAGCAATGCCCTGCCGTCGTGGTAGGCGGCCTTCCAGTTGCTTCCCTTGTTCATGTTCAGTGGCTTACCATCCTCGGCGACGACATTGTACCAGCCGCCGTGTTGAGGATCGGCAATGAATGTGCTTGTGAAGGTCCAGCTTTGGGCGAAGGCATTCCAATAGCGATCCGTCTCGGCGCCGTACTTTTCGTGCATCAGCAGCAGTGAGTTGAGCGCCTCGGCCTGTGACCACCAGACCTTGCTGCGGTCGTGGGGGTTGTCAAAGGCGGCGCCTTTTTCGTAGATGCCGCCGTTCCGGTTGTCGAAGCCCCAATCCAGGGTGTGATCGACGAGCTTGCGGGCCATACGCCAGGTGCTGGCGTCGTCATGGAGCCCGAGCGACTCGGCAGCCTCGACCAGCAGGAAAGCCGTTTCAATGTCGTGGCCAAAGGAGTCGTGGTCGGGCACCGGTCGCCAGTCGGGAGTGAAGAAGAGGTTGAGGCAACCGGGCTCAACAGCGATGCGGTCTCGAACCAGGATCAACAACTCCGTCAGTCGCTGCTTCACCAACTCATCCTTGGAGACTTCATAGAGCGCCGTGATGGCTTCGAGGAGGTGGATGTGGGTATTCTGGGATTTATAGCCGGGGATGGTGTTGGGATAGCCGGAGCGATCGGATGGTCGGGCCCGCAGATCGGGCGTCAGGATGGGCGTGCCATCGCGTGCGAGCAGTTCATGATATCCGCCATGTTTCGCATCGTGTGCTTTAAGATCCATCCAGTGGAAGGTCTTCATGGCCAGATCCAAGGCCCTTCTATCGCCGGTCGCCTTGTACGCGGCCGCGGCGCCATAGATGCCGAAGGAAATGCCGTAGAGGTGCTTTTTGTCGCCGTGTTTCGGAGTGATCTGCCCTTTCTCGTCCACGCCCCAGAACAGGCCGCCGTGCTGCGGATCCCACATCTTTTCGAGCTGGGCCAGACCATGCAGGGCATAGCCTCGGTAGGTCTCGGCCAGCTTCGGCCGATGCAGCGCCACCTGAGAAGTGATCCAAGTCATGCGGGATTGGAAGACGAGGAACTTGTCGCGATCGGAGCTCATGACCCATTCACGGTTGAAGCCGGCAAGGAACCCGCCGTTCTGCGTGTCGATGCAGCGGGGAAACCAGGCATCGAGAATGTGCTTCTGGAAATGGGCATCCATCTCGTCGGCCAGCCGCGCCAGTGCGGACTTGTCGGGCGCAGCGGCACCGCAGGAAAGACAGAGGCAACTCAACAGGAGGAGTCGGCACAGCATGATGGGTCTCCTATGGATCGTACAACAATCATGGGCGACAGGTCGTTTCTCGGGAACGGGTTCCCTGCTTGCACGTGGCGACGGATGAAGGCAGCGTGCCTTGGGTCGGTCGTGCAATGGATTGTCGTTGTGGCGAGTCGATTTGTCACGAACCGAGTGGCCACACCGATGTCAGGCGGGAACGCGGCAGTCGGTTGACTGCTGCCCGCGGGCCGAGGCATCATTTGCCGGGTTCGATTGCTTTGATCACGATATCCTTGTAGCGCGCTTCGGCAGGCGGACCGCTGTGGATTTGCAGGCCGATCAATCCTTTTTGTTCGATTTTCTCGTCGGCTTCGGTGTAGTCGACCGTCTGCAGGCCGTTGATCCACAGTTGCACCCGCCGACCCTGGCAGAGGATGCGGTACTCGTTCCAGTCATCGGGCTTGAGCACCTTTTTCAGTTCATCGAGATTGGCTTTGGCGATGATCTTGTTGCGCCGGGATTCGTCGTAGAGG
>CAYSSA010000123.1:0-2133 GCA_964433485.1 uncultured Tepidisphaeraceae bacterium
CTTCGGAATCGCCGGTGGCGAAGGTCACATCGGTATCCAATTGCACGAGTGTGTACCGAGCGAAGATTTCCCAAGCCGGATTCAGCAGGTAGGAGCCCATAACCTGGAAGCCCCAATCGGTCTGCGAATCGCCCGAAACAGTGGAGATCTCGTCGTCTGTGTTCAGCAGAATGCCTGCGGCGTAAAGAGTGAAGCCCGAAGGATTCTTGTATTGAGCATCGATCGCGAACTGAATCGCATTGCCATCGCCACCCTGGCTCCAGTCAATACCGGCGCCGAGAACCAGAAGCTGATCCTTGACGTTCATGGCGCTGAAGTCACTGTAGTTCTTCCAGTCGCCCATGGCCTTGAACTCCACGCGGCCAGTCACGCCGAAATCGAAGGCGTGATTCGACGGCGCTGACAGAGCGCCGACGGCGGACGGATCGCTTGGATAGTGGCCGACGTAGTTGGAGTTGTTGGACCGCGCTCCGTCATGCAGCACAACCTCAGCGTTCAGCGGATTGTCCTTGGCCATGCCACCGTAGATCAGGCTCATGCCTTGAATTCGGTCGGACCAACCACCACCGAGAATCGCATCGAGCAATGACCGCTCAACGGTCATCAATCGCGCATCGCTCATGATCTTCTCGTGCGACACGGGGTCTTTCCACTGACCAGCCCGCAGACCCCAGGCATCAGCGAACATGTACTTCACCCATGCATCTTCGAGGAAAACATTGCCGCTGTCCTGATTGGTGTTCCATTTAAACTGGTAAGTCAGATCCTTGGTAAATGCACTGCCTTCCAAGTAAAGCTGAAGGCGACGCACCTCAAAGCCATTCTCAATTTCGTCATCCTTGTCGCCATTCGTGTTCGAGCGATAGTCGGTCACGTTGCGGAACTGGAAGTTCACGCCGGGCTTGAGCACAAACTCGCCGGAGCGAATGTAGAAGCCATTGTCGTACCCTGCACCGGAATCACCGGCCGCAAGCAGAGCACTGCGCTTCTCGGCATCGCGCAGAACCTGTTCGATCGTGGCGGCCACGGCCGACTGGTCCTGGCTCTGCTGTGCCTGCAACTGCTGGACCTGCGCCTGCAGTTCGGCGATTTCCCGCGTCAGCTGGGCGTCAGATTGATCTTCAGCCCTTACCGAAAGGCCCCAGATTGCAACGCAACCAACAGCAGCCGTCAGACAAGCTCTTCGTACCATGAATTGACTCCTTCCCTTAAGGGAAAAAATACCCGATAATCTATTCAGTCGGTCTTTACCTTCTCAAATCCTGAATTTTTTTACCGCGGCGGAAGCTTAACGGCAAGTCGCGAAAAAGAAAAGAGCGCTGAAACGGGAGACGAACACACCGGCTTCCAGACCGACTCGTTCACCGATATTTGTTATATAAGTGACGATGGGAGATGGACTTACGATAGACCATTGATTGGTTCCGGAAGATTGTCCGGTGCGTCAGCCCAGTCGCCAGCGTAGGCATCTTCAACCATACTGGTTTTTTTGTCTCCCTCTCACACGTGGCCACTCGCGAGCATCGTTGACTTGCGAATCCAACTCGCCAACACAACAGGCTCGCGATGGAGAAGTCGCCAGGTCTCTCCTGCCGGATGCATCGGCTCGTGGGCAACTCTCGCCCTGATGGAATACCTCTGTGTGACCCGGAAGCCGGCACGATCGTCACGGAACGCAAAGGGATCCTCGGCACCGGCGCCAAACCCAGTCTGGGTTCGCGTCTACAGTTATCGGAGGCTGTGCGGTATACTCGGCAGCATGTCGCGGATCGAGATCATTTCGGCGGACATCACAACTCTGAACGTCGATGCGATCGTCAACGCCGCCAACACGACGCTGCTGGGCGGCGGCGGCGTGGACGGGGCCATTCATCGAGCGGCCGGACCGGAACTGCTAGAAGAGTGCCGTTCGCTCCATGGCTGTGAGACAGGGCAGGCGAAGATCACGCGCGGATACAATCTACCCGCAAGGCATGTGATCCACACTGTCGGACCGGTCTGGCACGGCGGGACACACAAAGAGGACGAGGCTCTGGCCAATTGCTACCGCAACTGCCTGGCTCTTGCTGACCGGCGCGGCTTTCGCAGCATCGCCTTCCCGGCCATCAGCACCGGAGTCTACGGCTATCCGCT
>CAYSSA010000123.1:2162-4094 GCA_964433485.1 uncultured Tepidisphaeraceae bacterium
AGACACGAGCATTTCTGGCCGTCCATCCCCTTCCGGAGAAGGTTATCTTCTGCTGTTTTGGCGAACACGCCCGCGCGGTGTACGAACGGGAACTTAGAACCGAGCGATAGTCACGCCGCCCGCGACAGGGGCAGCGGATCATCTTCACGGAATCGAAAGGACAGACATGGCATTGTCGATCAACCGCCGCGGGTTCATGGCTTCTTCCGCCGCATCGGTCGCTCTTACCATCGTGCCCCGCCATGTCCTTGGCGGAGCCGGCAACGTCGCGCCCAGCGAGAAACTGACGATGGCGCTGATCGGCTGTGGTACGCAGGGACTCACGGAACTGCCGAGAATGCTCGCCCTGCCGGAAATCCAGCTTGTCGCAGTCTGCGATCCCAATCGTGAAAGCGAAGACTACGTGGAATGGGGCAAGGGCAGCGTCCGGCGCACGATCGCGGCTGGACTCGGCAAACCCCAGTGGCGGGCCAACGCCAAGGGCGCTCCCGGGGGCAGGGATGTCGGACGGGAGATCGTGGAACTGCACTACGCCGACAAGACGGCCGCCGGAACATACAAAGGATGTGCTTCATTCGCCGACTTCCGTGAGCTACTGGAGAAATCCAGCGGGATCGACGCCGTAAAGGTCATGACGCCCGACCACCTGCACGCCACCGTGGCCATCGCGGCGATGAAGAAGGGGAAACGTGTTCTTCTGCACAAGCCCCTGGCCAACCGTGTACAGGAAGCAAGACTGGTGATCGAAACCGCCCGCAAGACCGGGGTGGCGACCCATTTTATCCCGGCCGATTCCGGCCAGCAGGTGGGGCTGGCAATGAAATGGGTGCGCGACGGCGCCATCGGCGCCCTTCGCGAAATCCACAACTGGTCCCATCGACCCATGTGGCCCCAATATTCGACGATCCCGACGGATCGTCCGGCCATACCGCCGGGGTTTGACTGGGATCTGTGGCTCGGGCCATCGCTGGACCGACCGTACCACCCGCATTACACCCACGCGGTTTTTCGCGGCTGGTATGAGTTCGGTGGCGGCCCGGTGGCCGACATGGGCCACTACAGCCTCTGGCGTGTCTTTGCCGAACTCGGGCTGGATGCCCCGGTTGCAGTAGAGTCAACGCCGAGTCATGTCTGCGCGATCACGGACCATGTCAGCGCCCGCATACACAACGACTACTCGTTCCCGACGGCCTGCACAATCCGTTTCAAGTTCGCGCCCAAAGGGAATCGGCCGGCGCTCGACCTGTTCTGGTATGACGGCGGGATGAAGCCCCCTACCCCGCCCGAACTCGAGGAAGACAACGGCGAACTGGCGGCCGAAGGCATGATGCTCGTCGGCGACAAAGGCAAGATACTCGCCGGTTTTCTGTGCGACAATCCACGTCTCATCCCCGAGCGGCGGAACCGCGAGTTTCAAGCCGCGATGCCCGCACAGACCGCCCCCAGACCCTCCGCCACGACCCCGTCCTGGGTCGCGGCCTTCAGGGGCGGGCAAGCCACCAATGGCAATTTCCTGCTCGCCGGCCCGATTTCCGAAGCGTTCAATCTCGGCGCGATTTCCCTGCGGATGGGCGGCCGCAGACTGCTCTGGGATTCGGCCGGCATGAAGGTGACCAACGTCCCGGCGGCCAACCGCCACCTGACGCGCGAGTATCGCAAGGGATGGGAGTTGACCGGCGCGTGACCTCGCCAGATGCCATAGAGAATGGCAACGGCGACACAGATGGAACGAGTTCATGCGGCGATCATAAACTTGGGACGTGTGCGCTTTGTGTCCAGCGCAACGTCACGCCAAGGTGTGCCGAGGATTCTTTTCTCCACACAAGCCAAAGTGACAAGACGACAACGCCGTGCCGCTTCATAGTGGCAGCACTCGGACGCGGGATTTCTTTTCCTCAACAACCACCAACGCGCCGGCCGCGAGCGCCGTAG
>CAYSSA010000123.1:4156-7693 GCA_964433485.1 uncultured Tepidisphaeraceae bacterium
CGTTCTGACCGCGTACCTGCAAAACGCGCGGCCCGGCTGCATGAGTCAGGGCCAGCGCGGCACCAAAATCCAAGTCGTGGGTGAAAACAACCCGCTTGTTGGCCCGCGCCCAGGCCATAATGACTGCATCTTCTGCTCGGGGATCCCCCACCGTGAACCAATGAACCGCCGACCAGCCGTGCCGCCCGAGTTCGGACACCCACTCCATTGATAAGTTCATGTCCACCACAAGCTGTACACTCATGACATGACCAAGGGTTCTTCCTGCTCCTCGAGCCGCCATGCAGCATACGCCAGGACCGCGTCAATGTCCTGCGGCTCAAGGTACGGATACGCTTGCAGAATGCGCTCGCGCGACGTGCCGGCGGCCAACAACCCCATAATCATACCGGCCTTCACGCGCAAGCCGCGAATGCATGGCTTCCCACCCATGATAGCGGGATTGTGAGTGATTCTATCAAACTGCATGTGGCGTCTCCTGACCGGCTCTTTGAACGCGATTATCCATCTCATAGGCAATCATTCGAGAAACGAAAGAACTCGCCGCGAACTGACCGGTGGTCGGGTGGTGCGCGATTCCGCGTTTGTGGCACGGGCTTCCAGACTGTACATGCAGCCTGGAAAGCAGTGCCGCAATCTACTGTTCTCGCACCGCCATTTTGGGTTGATCGCCCTCGTCGGCAAGGTGAACGATGCGGTTCACGGCTCCCTCCACGGCCGCAAGCAGAATCCGTGATGGCATGGTGCCGATGGAGGGATCCCCGACGCCTGCGCCGATCAGTCGCACATGTGCCGGGAGCATACCAAGGCGATCGGCCAGTTCGACCTGGTTGGCGACACTCAGGCCGTGAGTGCTGAGGGCGGAGTCATGCACAAGGTTGGGACGAGCCTGGTCGCGCCAGTCGATGTCGATGAGCTGACCGGGAGAGATTCCCGGCCCGGTAACGGCATCCACGATTACCAAATTGGATTGCGGGTCGATGTGGTCGAGCAGGGCAGTGGGGCTTTCACGGGACAGATCAACAACGCGAAGGCGGGGATCGCTCAGCTCGAGCAGTCGCCCGGCGACCAGCGAACCGAAGGCATCGTCGCCAGCGTGAGGGTTGCCGAAGCACATAACCAGCAAACAATGCTGCATGTTGAATGAGGAAGTCCGAATGAGGAATGGCGAGTGTCTGCGGGGACACCGGACGCCTTCGCCAGTCAGGTTTTGGGGTTCATTCGGGTTTCGGGTTTCTGGATTGGGAGTGCGACACCTCGCGAGTGAACCGGAGGAAATGCACTGAGCACGAAATGCACGGGTCGTAGTTGCGAATCATGTGTTCGCAGCGCAGGGCGGCCTGGTCGTCGGGCATATCGAGAAGTTGGGGAGCGAGGGCGACGAGGTCTTCCTCGATCGTGGCCTGGTTCTGGCTGGTCGGTGGAATGATGCGCGCGGAGGCGATGGTTCCGTCGGCCTCAGTGCGGTACTGATGCCAGCAGATGCCGCGGGGGGCCTCAGTGCCGTGACCGCCGACGCCGGCGCGGGGAATACAGGGAACAAACGACCGGGGCGGCGGCGAGTAGTCCCTGAGAATGTCGTAAGACAGAGCCAGGGCATGCACGGTCTCGATGCCGCGGGCCAGCAGCGAGTGGAAATTGTTCTTCCATGGCAACTGTTTCTTGATGAACTTGCAGACATCGGGAACAATCTCCCGCGCTTTGGGATGCAGTTTCTCCCAGTTCAGGTTGAGCCTCGCCAGGGGACCGACCATGAAAGCCCCGCGACCCTTGATGGCCGCGTGCAGGGCGTTGGAATGGGCGACATGCTTTTCCTCGACCACGCTCAGGTACTCCTCCTGATCGATGTCGATCCCCTTGCTGCTGCGGATGCGCCCCAGGTTCATCGGATACTCGTTCGGGGGACTCAGCGAGAGAAACTCGTAGTCTCGCTCCAGGTCCGGATAGGGGATCTTCTCGGCCAGGAACAGCGTAAGCCCGATCATCTCATCGATGGCCGGTTTCACCTCGGCGGCCAGGGCCTGGCACGCGGCTTTCTCGGGCGCCCGGTAGAAGCCCCCAACACACATTCCCACCGGATGGACCGCGCGCCCGCCTAGCAGCGCCACAATAGCGTTGCCCAGTTTCTTCAGCCGCAGGGCCTGCTTCACGACCGGGCCATGGTCGGCCACCATGGAAATGACGCTCTCATGCCCGAGGAAATCGGGCAGGTGGAGCATGAACATGTGCAGGACGTGGCTCTCGATCCACTCGCCGCAGTAAATCAGGTCGCGCAGGGCGCGAATGGGTGGGTCGATCTGGTTGAAGATTCCCATTGCCTTTTCCAGCGCATGGGACGATCCCGACTGATAAGCAATGGGGCAGATGCCGCAGATACGGGCGGTGAGGTCGGGCACTTCGCGGAAGTCGCGCCCGCGCAGAAACGCCTCGTAGAATCGCGGCGGTTCGTAGATGTCCAGCCGCGCCGCCCGGCACTTGCCATCGACCATCTCCAGGTGCAGGCCGCCTTCTCCTTCTACGCGAGCCAGCGCCTGAACCTTGATGGTGCGGTTCTTCGCGGCGCCTTCAACGGGACTGTTTTTCGAGTTGCTCATAGTAGTCGCTCGTCTGCTTGAAGGGTTCGAGGTATCCGTTGAACGAACGCAGCTTCCGCTTCATGTCGCGAACGCTGACGCCAAGCTGCATCAGTCGCGTGCCCAGCGACTTGATGTTGGGCTGGTCGGCCGGGCCGAAGCACCCGTAGCAGGCCCGGTTGCATGACGGACACAGCGCTCCGCAGCCGGCTTGAGTGATCGGCCCCATGCACGGTTGCCCGCCCGCCACCAGCACGCAGGGCAGGCCCTTTCGTTTACACTCCTCACACAACGGATAGGTCGGGATATTCGGCCGCCGTCCGATCAGAAGGGCGCTGATCAGCTCCAGCAACTGATACTGGTTGACGGGACAGCCGCGCAGTTCGAAATCGACGAAGACGTGCGAGGCTACGGGCGTGGCGGTTTCCAGGGACTGGATATACTGGGGATTGGCATAGACCGCGCCAATGAAATCGCCCATGTCCGCCCAGTTGCGCAGCGACTGGATTCCGCCCGAGGTGGCGCAGGCGCCGATGGTGACCAGGAACTTGCAGTCGCGTCGAACCTGCCGGATGCGGTGTTCCTCCTCGGGAGTCGAGATCGAACCTTCAACCAGACCCAGGTCATACGGTGGCGGCAGAACGCGGCTGCGGGCCTCCAGGAAATAGGCGATCTCCACCGCGCCGACCAGGGCGAGCAACTCGTCCTCAAGGTTCAGCAGCGAAAGCTGGCAGCCGTCGCAACTGGAAAACTTGTAGACGGCCAGCTTGGGCCGTGTGCCGATCGCGGGAGGGGTGATTGGGGCGCTGGGCATGTTAGATCTCCTCCTTCGCGAAGATTTCCGATATCTCCGAGAAACAGAACACCGGTCCGTCCTTGCAGACGAACTTGGGCCCGTACTGGCAGTGGCCGCACCGGCCAAAGCCGCTGCGACAGGGATCGCGGTCCGCGTAGGGCGAACCGA
>CAYSSA010000123.1:7703-11391 GCA_964433485.1 uncultured Tepidisphaeraceae bacterium
GCAGTTCATGTTGCGTTCCAGGCTCACGTAGACCTGGTCCGGCGGCACATGGAGCTGCAGGAAGTTCCACGCGGCAACGCGGTTGAGGATTCGCGGCCCGCAAACCATCACGATGGTTCGCTCGGCGTTGACCTTGACGCGGCGCAGCAGGTTGGTGACCACGCCCACCGGCCCGGTCCAACCCGTGGTGGCGTTGTCCACGGTCACCAGCACATCCAGCGTCGGATCGTCCGCCCACTGCTGTAACTCGTCCACGTACAGCCGATCCTCCGGCGTACGACAACCGTAGAGCAGCACGACGCGACGGCAGTGCTCGCGGTGCTGCAGGAGCCAGTAAATGACCGGCCGCAACGGCGCAAGCCCGATGCCTCCGCCGAGAATCACAACATCCTGGCCTTTGAGCTTGTCCAGAGGCCAGCTTCGCCCGAACGGGCCGCGCAGGCCGACGATGTCGCCGACCTTCATGCGCCCGATGCCGCGGGTGACCGTACCCACAAGACGAATCGTGTGGGCCAGCTTCTCCGGCTGATGCGGGTTGGAACTGATGGAGATGGCCGCCTCGCCGATGCCGGGAACATAGACCATATTGAACTGTCCCGGCACAAAGCGATAGACGCGGCGGATTTCCAGGTCGCAGAACTCCATGGTGAACGTCTTGGTGTTGAAGTTCTCATCCTTGATCGCCAGGATCCGCGCGGGCACGGGCATCCAACTGTCCATGCCGCACACGGGCTCGGGGATTTCTAGTCCAAGGCGGGTCATGATCGCACCTCCTGGGCGGCCTGCTCGGAGGCCTGGCGGATGCGGGCCGCCTCGGCCGTGATGTCAATGCCCACCGGGCACCAGGTGATGCAGCGCCCGCAGCCGACGCACCCGCTGCAACCAAACTGATCGAACCAGGTGCTTAACTTGTGCCTGAGCCAGTGCCGGTAGCGGCCTCGAGTCGTGTTTCGCACCGGACCGGCGGTCGTATACGTGAATTGATGGGTGTGGCACGATTCCCAATGGCGCGAACGCGTCGTCCGGTTGCTCTCAATGTCGTTGGTGTCCGTCACCGTCGAGCAGAAGCACGTCGGACACACCATTGTGCAGTTGCCGCAGGACATGCAGCGTTTGGCCACATCATCCCATTGCGGGCTTTCAATCGACTGATCCAGAATGTCCTTCAGCCCACGAGTATCCAGTTTGCGGCCCATATGCTCGGCGGCATTGCGGAGCTTCAACTCGGCCAGTTCCAGTTCCGCCGAGGTCGGCTCGCGCACGGGGAGGTTCTTCAGCAGTTCTCGCCCGGCATCGGAACCGGCGCCGATGACGAAGCCCGCACGAAGTTCCGTCAAACACAGGTCGAATCCGGCGGCCGCGGTTGGGCCGGTGCCCATCGAGGTGCAGAAGCATGTCTTCGCCGGCTTGGTGCAATTGACGACAATCAGCAGGGCCTCCTTGCGGGTCTCAGCATAGAGATCCTCCGCCGTGCATCGGGGCGTGGCCTGGTCTTTAAGTCCGAACACCCGGTCCTGCACGCCGATCGCCGCAAGATCGCACGGGCGGATTCCCAGGAACGCCAGTTTTGGCGCCTGCGGAGGGCCGATATCCAGAATGAACGCCTGACCTTCGACGTGACACTGGTAAAGCCGCTGCGTTGATGGAAACAGGAAGCCCCGCGCGCTGTTCATCCCCACCACATACTCGAACCCCAGGTCGGGATCTCCGGTCGAAAGCCGATAGACCCCGCCGTCCTGTTCGTCGCGAATCCCGTGCGCCAACTGGTCCGCTGATTCAATCGGTCCCAGCATCACCGTGGCCCCGTTCAGGCGAGGCCCGATGATGGTGTACCCACGGGAACGCAGCAGCGCCACCAGTTCGGCCAGCGCGGCACGAGGCAGAAAACGCGGCACGGAATCGGTCTGGCCCGGAGCCATCGCGACCTCCTTGCTTCTGGTTTGTTGTCAATGAACTCGGCGCGAGATGCACAAATGCCGAGAAGTACCTACCCATCGACACCGCCGGGCCCGACCCCAGCCAATGTCGTTGAGGATTCTACAATCCCCTTTCCCTCGAATGCAAGAAAAAAATGTCGGCTGATTGGCCGATATCACCGGTGGCTTGCTGCGGAGATGACAGGCGATAGTCGCCATTCCTTCACACTCGTCGATCATGGCTGCGATGGCGTATCGTCAACCAATGCGGGCTGACCGAGCGTACCCAGATCGGACAAAATGACTGCCTATTGACTCCGCACAATCTGTTTCTAGTATGTAAGAGTCCTGTGAAAGCAACGCGCTGATGGCGCATTTTCTCCCCTCCGGAGGACAGCTTGCTTAACCGCGGCTGTCCTCTTTTATTCCACTTCGGCTTGTGTCGCGGCGCCGGGTTGCCCCCGGCCCCGCAATGCGGTCCTGATCCATTGCAGGTACAGCCCCTGGGGCGGAGCGGTGTTGCCGCCTTTTCGGCGGTCGCGGGCGGCCAGCATGTCGCGGATATCGTCCGGATCGAACAGCCCCAATCCAACCTGCGCCAGTGTTCCCACCATGATGCGCACCATATTCCAGAGAAACCCGGTGCCCTCGACGCCCACCACGATCAGCGGTCCGCGTCGTGAGACATCGCACCGCAGGACGGTTCGCACGGTGTTTCCCCGGTTGTGTCCAGCGCGGGCGAAACTTGCGAAGTTGTGCGTACCAACAAAATGAGCCGCCGCCGTCCGCATCGCCTGGAAATCCATCGGCAGCCGACGATGCCAGACCAGGTCGCACAGAAGCGGATTGCGGTTCTCATCGTTCCAGATCGCATATTGGTAGCGCTTGGAGATCGTGGAACCGATGGCGTCCCATTCCGAGTCGGCGGGCTCGATCGAGCGAATCAGCACATCGTCCGGCAAGAGACAGTTGGCTGCCCGGCGCAGTCCGTCGGGCGGAATCTGGACCTGGTCGGTGTCGAGGTGCGCCAGCTGACCCTTGGCATGCACCCCGGCGTCGGTGCGCGAGGAGCCAACGAGTTTCACCGGATGGCCCAGGACCTCGGCCAGAGCCCGCGAGACAATCTCCTGTATGGTGGGAATGCCATGCCCCGGCTTGGGCCGGGGGCCTTTGTAGTTTTCATAAGCCCCCTGCTGCTGCCATCCATGGTATTTCGTGCCACGGTATGCCAACACCAGCTTGTAACGGACAGTCGGCATGGCGACGGTCGGTCACGCCTTCGGCGCCGTCGAGGCCGCCACGGGCGCCGGAGCGACCGGCGACGGGCCCGCGACACCAGCGGCCGGAGGCTGCGGCACGGGTCGCGATGCGGGCGAGGGAATGTTCAATCTGGCTCCAAAGGGCTGCTGCGCGGGCGAGCCGCTCTTTTCGGCCGCCGCCTGAGCGAGTTGTTTCTCGCTCTTGTGGTCGGGTTGCAGCACCAGCGTCATGCGCCGGCCTTCAAGCCTGGCGTCGCGCCCGGGCTCCACCTTGGATACGGCGAATAGTTCCTGCTTGATCTTGACGAACAGCGCCCGCCCTAGATCCATATGGGCCATCTCGCGGCCCTTGAACTGCAGCGTGAACTGGACCTTGTTGCCTTCCTTGAGGAACTCGCGCGCGTGGTTGATCTTGATCAACAAGTCGTGGTCACCGATCTTCACGGTACGCAGCTTCAGTTCCTTGAGCTGCCCGCCCTTGCTGTTGGAACGCGACTTGTCCTCTTTCTTCTG
>CAYSSA010000123.1:11472-13023 GCA_964433485.1 uncultured Tepidisphaeraceae bacterium
CAGATCCATGCCCAGATCGCGCGCCCGGCGCAACGCCTCGGCGGTGGACATGCTTCCAACTTTGTTTTCGTTTTCGTCGATCAGAAAAATAGGGGAAATTCTGATCTGCTCGTTGTGGCGGTAATTGGTAGGAATGGCCGTGGTCTCCAAACTGCGTCGCCAAACCAGCGCAACACACGTGGCCAGCGCACGCAAACACACTCACTCTGGAGGCGCGTCTTCTCAAAGAAACACGCCCCGACTTCTACACCTGGACGGACCGCAGAACCTCTTTCCGCAGTCCTGACCCAATAATATCGTGCAAAATCCCTGCAAATTCAAGCGGAAAATCCCTTTACACACCCCACCCGTTTGTGGTTTACTATAGTCAGGCCGCAGGGAAGCGGCGACACCTTGGAACGGAGTCCGCCATGGTCAAACGCACCTTCACCGTTTTTTTGCTGTCTGTTCTTGCCACCGGATGTTCCTTCGGTCATTGGGCGACAACTCCTCCAGAGGCCCGGTCTCAAACGCGCCCGGTCGAGACCGCCGCTGTTCAAGAAAATGACGTAAGCGATTCCAATAAAGACACTTACATTTCTCCGGCACCTCAGGAAACCATTGCCAATGTAAAGGGGTTCACCCAACGAGCCAATCTGCAACCCGCGAAGCCGCGTCAACCCGAACTTGCTCCGGTTTCGCTGCCAGACACCATTCAGAAATCTCCCGTTGAACGGCCGGCGGCTACCGCAGCCCCATCGCCAGACCAGACACTGCCAGACGCGGTGAAGTGGCTGGACAACCGGCCAATCGAAATCACACTCGGGCCGAAACAGGATCCGACGCCGCCTGCGCCGGTGATGCAAACCGCGGCGCCAGCCCCGACCCCCATGTCGGCCACCGTGTCGGGGGCATCAGGCACCATCCCGGTGCGGGCGGAAGATACGCTGGAGTCGCGTGTGGCACAGACAGCCAGGGACTATCCGCGCGATTTCTCGGCGCAGCTCGACCAGCAACTGATTCTACTGATCAAAGGGCAACCGGCCCCGCAGCTCGACGCCATTGCCAACCTTCCAAGAGACGATCGCGAGATGCTGTCGGCGCTGGTGGATTCCCTGTCGAATCTGCGGACCAACCTCAAAAACGACGTGAACATGCCGGCGGCACAGAAATCCCGCCCGCTGATCGACCTTGGCGAACGGCTTCGGGCAGGAGCCTATCTGCGAGTGGGAACGATCGCGTTGTGTTCCCGTGTCGATGGCTTCGGCGTCTACCAGCCAATCTCCGTGGACCGCCTGCCCAGTGGCCGGGAGACATCGGCCGTCCTTTACTGCGAGATCGAGAACTTTCTGTCGCGCCAATCCGACGGGGGACAATGGGAAACCAATCTCTCCCAGGAAGTCACGCTTTACAACGACCGCGGCCAGCGGGTCTGGTCCGACAAGGCCCGCCCGGTCAAGGACATCTGCCGGAATCGACGGCATGATTTCTTCATTGGCCAGCGTGTGACGCTTCCGTCGGCACTGCCGCCGGGCTCCTATTCGCTCCGTGTTACGATCATCGACCAGAATG
>CAYSSA010000123.1:13041-14826 GCA_964433485.1 uncultured Tepidisphaeraceae bacterium
GCCGAATCCACGCTGGCCATTCGCGTGGTCGCGGATCGCTGATGAACAGGCGTGGCCACCCGAACGCGTCCGGGCACCCGCGGAAGGCCGCAATCAGTTCGAGTTCGCCAGGATGCGCTGCGACGTAGCCGAGCCGGATCTGACGGACTTCTTCGAGAGATGGGGGCTTGCGGGTCGGAACACTCACGGTCAGGAACTACGTCGCCTGCCGTTACACGATGACGCAGCGGACGGTCGATGATGCCCGATCGCATGTCGCGAAGACGCAACACCAGAAGCCCTCGGTGAACTTCACCTCGATCGAGGAATAATCCGGCGCGGGAGGAGTGCCATCGAGTATTGTCTGGCTTGCTGTTGGCAAGTCGTCGGACTCCCCCGCGGACCTTCCCGATCATGCCCACTGGCCGTAATCGTGATATGCACAGTGTCTTGTCGGCGACGGATGCGAACGATGCCCTGTTGGTCGCAGACCCCAGTGCCACGGCGGCGACGCGAGCGGCTGGTCTTGTTCCTTGCCACCAGTCCTGGCTGGACAAACAGACGGCGTCCGAAGGGACGCCGTCTGAGAAGGGGCAAATTCTGAAAACCCGCCTAGCGCGCCGCTGGCCGGGAGTTGATCTGCGGGAACTGCTGCTGTTCGACCTCGCGCTGAATGATGATGGTCGGCTTGACGAGAATGAGCAGCACCTGCTCGTCTTTGGCCATCGACTTGTTGGTGAACAATCGCTTGATGATCGGAATCTTCGAGAGAATCGGCACGCCGGATTCTTTCTCGACCTCGCCGGCCCAGGTCTGGCCGCCCAGCAGCAGCGTGCCGCCGTCGGGAACCGACACAATCGTGTTTACCGATGTGAGGTTGATCAGCGGCAACTGAATCTGGCCCTGGAATGCCTGGGCCTGGTTCTGGTTGTTGTTGCCGTTGTTGTTGTTGAAGTTGTTCTGCTGGACGCCGAACACCGGGAAGCTCACCAGGCTGACCAACTGCGAAACCTGCGGTTGCAGGGACAGGGTGACGTATTTGCGGTCAGCCGAAACGGTCGGTTGCACCACCAGTCGCACGCCGCTGGTGACCGTATCCACGATCGGGTTGAACAATCCAACGCCCTGGCCGGCGACGGCTTCGAGGTCGGACACATACGCCTGTTCGGCGCCGACCACGATAAACGCCTGCTGGCCATTGAACACCGTCACGCGTGGAGCGGTGACAATCGTGGAATTGTTCGCGGCTTGTGTGGCACGGATCAGGAAGTTGACCTGGAACTGGTCCAGGAAGCTGCCCTGGATCTGAATGCCGGGATTGACCTGCTGGCCCGAGCCCGCAATGGTCCCGGGAACGGCGGTGGTCGGATTCTTGGTGAAGTCAGCCGTATTCTGCTGGACGGCGATCGGGCTCCACTGGTTGGGATTATTGATGTTGAAAATGAAGTCGATATCGACGCCGATGTCCTCGATGAAGTTGCGCTGAACCGTCAGGAAGCGGGTCTCGATGGACACCTGAATGGCCTTGGACTCGCGCAACTTGTCCAGCAGGCCGACGATCTGCCGATGGTTCTCGGCCGTCTGTGTGGCGATAAGCTGGCCGGAGAGGAACTTCAGTTGCCCGACCTTGCCACCGTTGTCCACCCAGGATTCGCGGTCCACGGTTTCCTTGATGAGACTGCTGATTTCCTGTACGAGTTCTTCTGTGCGTTGCTGATTGCTGGCCGCGTTGCCGCCGCCGCCACCACCGCCGCCGAACCCACCACCGCCGAAGCCGCCGCCGCCACCAAGCCCCCCGCCGCCACC
>CAYSSA010000124.1:0-5887 GCA_964433485.1 uncultured Tepidisphaeraceae bacterium
CCTGAAACAGGCAGCCTGCTTGTCTGGATGCGATCTTGGCCGGTTCGGCGGCGGCTTTAAGCGATGGGATCTCCGGCGTTCGAGCGATGGCCTTGAGCTTCGGGCTGCTCACGCCGAATTGGTCCATGGGGAAATTGACAAAGCCGAGTTTCAACGCGGGCGAGCCTTCCTTCACACGGAAGTCTCCTTTGGCCGGGTCGACAAACATCGCATCGGCGATGACCGAATGCTCGTCGCGTCCGGACTGCCGGGCCATGCGCTCCGCCGGCTTTGGCTCTGTCGTGCCATCGCGATGAACGAGGTTGTAGTCCATTTCCCTGCCCCAGGCGTCGGCGGGCATGCCGCCGGCCGGAAGATACTGATCCCGGCACATGATGTTCCGCCGCACGATGTCCTGGCTGTGTTTGTACCAGACGTGAGGGTGGAATCCGTTGTTCACCATGATGTTGTTTTCGACAATCCGATAGAATCCCTCGCGGTTCTTGATCCCACCGTTGAGACACAGATTGTTATAGATGTGGTAGTTGCTGGAGCCGTCGTCGAGATCGATATCCCACCCGTGGTCGCAGCGCCAGCGGTTGTTGCGCATGATGACGGTCTTGACCGCGTCGAGCAGGGGGGTGGCCTTCTCGGCTTCCCAGGTCTTGTCGTCGTTGAGGTCGAGGCCGGCCAGATGCCAGAAGCGGTCGCGGCCCCAGGAGTTGAATGATCCGTGGTCGCCGGTTTCCTTCACCGTGTCGAAGATGTCGCAGAACTCGATGACGTGTCCGCCCCAGCAACCATCCCCGATGTTGATGCCGGCGCGCGGCACATCGTAAAGCGAACAGTGTCGCACGGTGATGCTTTGCGAAAGCTCGATCTGCACCGGCGCGGTCTGTTTTTCAACCCGGCCGGAAAGGTAAATCAGACAGTCCTCCACGAGACAATCGGCGGGATAGTTGGTCGTTTTCGGGCCCGGCGTGCGGTCAAGCGTCGCCAGGCTCTGCGAATTGTCCTTCCAGTCGCGCGGTGCGCGGGCGGCGTCGCGATCGCCAAAGAACGCCACGCCATTGCCGCCGGCCCCGGCGATGTGGCAGCCGCGAATGCTCAAGCGCCGGTTGTAGTGGTTGACAAACACCGCGTTCCCGCCGACCTGATCGACAAAGCAGTCTTCCAAGGCGCAGTCCTCGGCGCCGTTGAAGAATATCGCCCCGCCGCGGTAGGTGGTCCAGTCGCTTCGCAGCATGGGCTCCCGGTTGTCCATGAACGTGCGGGCTGCGTGTCGGAAGGTCAGGCCTCGGATGTTGACGAACCGCACGGGCGACTTCTCATTGCCGCGCAGTTCGATCAGATGACGCAGACGCACGACTTCAACGACCGCCTTCCCCAGGTCCAGTCCGGCAGGGGGTTGGAAATACAGCGTGCCAGCCTTCTCATCGTGGAACCACTCGCCCGGCGCGTCAAGTTCCTCAAAGATGTTCTCCACCATGCGATACTGACGGTGCATCCCCGATGGTCGGTTGTTCTGCCAGCCGCCTTCATATTCGAGCTTGCCGTCGGCGCTCTTGCCGGTGATGCGATAGTGCATGCCGCCCCACTCGGCCGCGTGCATGGCGTGAATGAAGCCGCCGGCCGGGTTTTTCCACCGCGACACGCGCTGCGGTCCGATGGCGTCCGCTGCAAACCCATTGAAGTGACGCACTTCGGGGTCGAAGTTCGGATAGCGCGCCATGTGCTGTCGCTCGCCATTCACGAACAACTGATCGAAAGCAGTGCCGGGTGGCGTCTTCGCCTGCATAATGCCGTCTCGATACGGCTCCCACCGCAGTTCAAGCCTGGTTCCGCCGCTGATCACCGGTGTCTCACCGGGCGCCGCCATGTAGGTAACGGGCCGATCCGCCGTTCCGGAGTCATCCCCCGTCAGCACAAGCGTTTCCGACAGGTAGTATGTGCCGCCGTGGAGGATTACCGCAACCGGTTCGCCGGCGGCACGCGCCAACCGAGCCGCTTTCTGTGCGGCCGCCAGTGTTCGCAGGGGACTGTTCCTGGTCGCGTTGTTCGCGTCATTTCCCGCGGGGCTGACGTGGATTTCGGCCGCCGTGGCATTGCATGGGACAACGGCGATCAGAAAAAGAAGGATCAGGCGGGAACTTCGCATTGAATGGCCTCGCGGTTGGGGTGTCTGGCGTGAATTCTAATGGGCGGTCGTCTGGTAAAACAGCCTCCCGAGAGATAATCCGTACAGGGCGAAGTAAAGGCACAGAGGCGCAGAGGCACGAAGGGGGCCGGGAGCCCGGCTTCTACGATTACGGCAGGCTTATGGTGAATGTCACCAGTGGCGAACACAGATTCGGCGGTCCACGGCCGTTGTTGTCAACTATTTTCCGTTGGAGCATCATTCCGAACGCGGCGAGGAATCTCTGCGTTCGATCGCCATACACGCTCGACGTTGCGAGCAACCAAGCGAGGAATCTCCGTGTGATGGACCAGTTGATTGCCACTCGCAGACACCACACGCCGGAGGAACGCGGAGATGCGTCGTTTCGCTCTGCATGATACCCGCCATCGTTCCGGGCAATGCGACGAATCTCCGCGTTCCCGTCACGACTGGCATTCAAACCCGCAAGGGTCGTTCTGGCGGCACAATGCGGCGATACTTCGTGTTGCAGGATCGATCCCAATCCCTTCGCGAGGCAAAAGGTCACTCGCCGTCGCCTTCTCGCCTTCACGGCCCTCATCCGTGATTTGACAACATCGTTCTTCTCGCGTACTTATGCATGTTTACCGTTAGGTGAAGGCCCTCTATTATCTGGCATTGACTATGAGCGATACCGCTGTCTCCACGATCAACGAACGCGCCGCCGAGGAATTTTTCAGAAAGGGACTCGAAGCAGAAGCCCAAGGCTTCCACGAGAAGGCCGTGGAACTCCTTGAGCGGTCCCTTGCTGAGAATCCTGACCATGAACAGGCCTGTTTCCGTCTGGCCGTTCTTTATGATCGCCAGGCCGATGACGCCAAGGCCATTGAACTTTACGAGCGTCTGTGTACAAGTCAGCCGGTCCATCTCAACGCGCTGATCAATCTGGCCGTGCTCTACGAGGACAACAACCTCTATGAGGACGCGCGCCGCTGCCTTCGGGCGGTTGTGGACACCAACCCGAATCACCAGCGTGCCCGGCTCTTTCTCAAGGATGTCGAATCAGCTCGCTCGATGTTCATCGACGAAGACGGTCGGGATGACCGGCAGAACACGGTCCTGACCGTTCCGATTACGGACTTCGAGCTTTCCGTCCGCAGCCGCAACTGCCTGAAGAAGATGAACATCCGCAACCTTGGCGACCTCCTGAAGGTAACCGAGGCCGAATTACTGGCGTTCAAGAACTTTGGCGAGACAAGCCTCAGCGAGATCAAGGCTCTGCTGGCATCCAAGAACCTGCGACTTGGCCAGGCTTTGGAAGACTCGCGCTCCGCCGTGAAACGACCGTTGCCACCCAGCCTTACCAACATCCCCGACGACGTGCTCAACAAGTCCGTGTCCGATCTTGAACTGTCCGTCCGCAGCCGCAAGGCGCTTCAGCGGCTCAATCTCAACACGCTGGGCGAACTCGCCGGCCGGACCGAGGCCGAACTGCTCGGCTGCAAGAATTTCGGCCTTACCAGCCTCAACGAGATCAAGCAGCAACTCTCCACCTTCGGTTTGTCCCTGCGGAAGTTGGAAGATTAACAGCCATATTGCAACAGAGGCACTTTCTCGCCCCGGCAGGCAATCCCCGCCGGGGCTTGTTTTTTCCCAATCGACCACAACGGTGCGAGCCGACGAGGTATAATCCTCTGCCATGGAATGGCCGAGTGTGGATCCGGCCGATGCGGCTTTCTTCACAGGGGCCATTTCCAACCACGTGATCAACTTCGAGCACCATGCCGGTCTTTGGCACTGTCAATGTTCTGCTGGAGGGACTCTTGGCGGACCTGAACGGTGACGGCGTCGTCAATCGGAATATCTGGACGACCGGCCACTTGGATTACGGCGGAGCCAGTGTCTTGGTGTTGCCCGGCCTTGCCGATATGCCCGTTGCCGTCGGCGGCAGCCTGCCCTTCCCGGCCTCCGATACGAACACCAGCATCAATCCGACATTCACCGACACCACGGTTGTCGGCGTGCTGTTTCAGTTCGATCCTATCCCTGCTGAGAGTCTCGCATTGCCCCATAGCATGCATGCTTTCACGGGCACAGTTGTTCCCGAATCTTCCACGGCCTTGCTGTTGGTGAGTTCCGGCATCCTCGTTGGGCTCCGCCCTCGGCAACGCCGACGACTCATGCTTTCGTGTCGGGCGATGCCTGAGGCGCGTGTCGCCGGCTGTGCTTTTTGATGGCGAGGTCCACGGCCAATGTGATCGCCGCACGCATGGATCCAGGATTGGCGCGATTGCGGCCCATAATGTCGAACGCGGTGCCGTGATCGGGCGAGGTGCGGATGATCGGCAGCCCGATCGTGCAGTTCACCGCCTGGTCAAACGCCAGCAATTTCACCGGGATCAGCCCCTGGTCGTGGTACATGGATACCACGGCGTCGTACTTGCCGTTCTTGGCCGCGATAAAAATGGTGTCGGGCGGATAGGGCCCCGTGGCGTCGATGCCCTGCTCACGGGCCATGAGAATGGCCGGGGAGATGATGCGTTCCTCCTCATCTCCGAACTGTCCGTTTTCGCTGGCGTGTGGGTTCAGCCCGCACACGGCGATTCTGGGGTTGGGAATGTCGAACCACTCCACCAGCGTCTGGTGCATGAGTTCGATGGGCTGAAACACCGCCCCGATGTTCAGCCGGCCCCAGAGGCCGTTCAGCGGAATATGCACCGTCGCCAGCACCACGCGCAGCGGACCGCCCGTGAACATCATGTTGTAGCGGCGGCAGTGGGTCCGGTCGGCGAACAACTCCGTGTGGCCCGGATAATGGAAACCCGCCATCTTCCACGATTCCTTCGCGATCGGCGCCGTCACCACCGCATCCAGGATATTGCCCCTGGCCGCTTCAATCGCATCCACACAAAACCGCATCGACGCCTCGCCGCCGAGTTTGCTCGGCGCCCTGACCGCGTGTCCCAGAATGCTGTAGTGATCGTAATCAACGACCACCACGTCTTGCGGATAGGCCCTGACCCGTCCATTGTACTGATCACGCCACCAGAAGACGTCGTACTCGGCCAAGTCGGCCGCGTAAGCCAGCATCTCGTTCATGCCGTAGATGATGTACCGCGCCCGCCGGCGCAGCACCGGATCGGCCAGCGCCTTGACGATCACCTCGGCGCCAATTCCCGCGGGATCGCCCATGGTGATGCCGATGATGGGACGGTAATCGGTCATTCTTCGCATGCCAGTTCGTGGTCAGTAGTCCGCAGTCCATAGCCCATGGCACGGCAAACGACTGACCATGCAGCACTGGCTACTGACTGTCTTTCCAATTCTCCAGCCAATTCACGATCGTCTTCGCGATGGTGTCGGCCTCAATATTATATGGCCAGCCAATCTCGTGGCCGCCAAGTTGCGTAATCTGAAGCGTCGTCGGGATCAGCGCGACCTCGAATGTCGTCTTGTGGAGCCGGGCGATGGTCAGGCTCACACCGTCCAACGAAACCGATCCGCGCGGAATCATGTACTTCATCAATGCCAGCGGCGGCTCGACCTCGATGCGAAACTCGCCTTCGCTGTGGATGGCCACAAGCTTCGCCGTTGCGTCCACATGTCCCTGTACGAAATGTCCGTCGAAGCGGTCGCCGACGCGCATGGCGCGTTCGACATGTGCCTTGTCGCCCGTCTTGAGCAGCCCGAGGTTGGTTTTTGACAACGTCTCTGGAATGGCGTCGAACATCAGCCGGCCCGGCGCAATCTCCGCAACGGTCAGACAACAAC
>CAYSSA010000124.1:5923-8128 GCA_964433485.1 uncultured Tepidisphaeraceae bacterium
ATATCCGGCCACTCGGCGGCCAGAATCATGCGCCGATAGCCCGGGCGATCCTCAATGCCCAGTACAATCACCGATTTTTCAACAATGCCCGTAAACATGAGGGATAGCCTAATCGGAGATCGGCAAAATTTCGATTGGCCTCCTACAATACCAACCTATGTCCATTCCCCAATCGCTCAACGTCGCCCTGAAAGAATGGGCTTCCGTGTGCAACGCCCTGCGGACCGGCCGGCAGATCCTGCTGCTGCGCAAGGGCGGCATTCACGAATCGGCCGGCGAGTTTCAACTCGAACACCCCCTGTTCCTGCTCTTTCCGACATATCTTCATCAGGACACACGGATGCTCAAGCCTTCGGAACATGCCGATTTCACGCCGGTTTCGGCCGAGCCGGAACGTATCACGCTGTCGGCCTTCGGAGTGGCCACGGACATCGTCCGCCTCGGTTCCCGCCGACAGATGGACGCTCTGGATGACCAGCACATCTGGACCCCACCGCTGATCGACATGCGATTCTCCTATCGTCCGGAGAATCCGCTGTATCTGTTGATCGTGCGGACCTACGCCTTGTTTGGACCCGTCACCATCGACAACACTCCGCAGTATGCCGGATGCAAGAGCTGGGTGCCGCTGGCCCAGGCCGTAGACGTGCATGGGGCGGCTGCGGTTCTGTCCGACTCGGAATTCGATTGCCGCAAGAATCTGATCATGGAGCGGATCGCGTAGGGTGAAGCCACTGTTCGCCGGGCATATGACGGATGAGCCATCCCCAGGTGTTTCCTTTCACCCAGCGGCGGAAGCATTGGAATGCGCCGCTGGCGCGAAATTCCCGATCCAGCGAGCAGACAAATCCGGAAGCATCGGCCGGAACGGCCAGCTCGACCTCAACACGGTAGCAACCAGCCAGATAATCCTCTTCTTCGCGCACGAGTATAGAGGTTGATGCCTTTTCCCTTCGGGCATGCCACTGGACGACGGCTTCAAGACGGTCGATATCCGCGCCTTCGCCCTCGAAGAGCACGTCTCCCGAATCCGTCACCTGAATCTGATACGCCGCCATCATCGAGCACCTGCTTGCATGTCTTGCGGAGATGCTAACACCACATCGCCGGTTGGTGCGAGTATTTTTCGCGGCGCGACATTCCTGTGGGATGGCGGCACACATGCCCGGCGCCACCTTGTGGCCAGAACCGAAATGCCTCACACCTTCAGCGCGTTGAACATGGCCGCGTTGGTCTTGTGTTGATTGAGCGCGTCCAGCAGCGTCTTCATCGCCTGCACAGGTTGCATCGTGACGAGGTGTCGGCGAATGCGGTGCGCGGCGGCCAAAGCCTCGGGATCATAAAGCTTCTCCTCCTTGCGCGTGCCCGATTGGAGGATGTTGATGGCCGGGAAGATGCGGAGATTGGAGATGTTGCGGTCGAGCGTCAACTCCATGTTGCCGGTGCCCTTGAATTCCTCGAAAATGACCTGATCCATACGCGAGCCGGTATCAATCAGGCATGTGGCAATGATCGTCAGCGAGCCGCCGTTCTCGATCTTGCGGGCGGCGCCGAACAGCTTCTTGGGGATCTCCAGGGCCCGGTTGTCCAATCCGCCGGACATGGTGCGCCCGCCCTGCGGACCCCCACTGTTGAATGCTCGGCCAAGCCGTGTCAGCGAATCCAGCAACACAATGATGTTCTCGCCCTGCTCCACCTGTCGCTTGCAGCGGTCGATGACCAGTTGCGCCAGGTCAAGGTGCTTGGCAATGTCGTTGTCGTTGGACGAGGCATAAACCGTGCCGGGAACATTCCGGCGCATATCCGTCACCTCTTCCGGCCGCTCGTCCACCAGCAGCAATATCAGTCTCGCATCGGGATAATTCGCGTGAATGCCCCGGGCGATGTTCTGAAGCAGGATCGTCTTGCCGGTGCGCGGCGGCGCGACAATCAGCCCTCGCTGGCCAAACCCGATGGGACAGAGAATGTCGATCGCGCGCGTGGTCAGTTCGTCCGAGCGGTGTTCGAGCTTGAGCATCGGCTGCGGGTCGATCGCGGTCGCGTCGTACATCGATGTCTCACAGAAATCAGCCGGATCGCGACCTTCAATCTGCGTGAGGCGGTTCAGGTGTCGTCCCTTGACGTGGCCGCTTATGATCAACCCCGGCTTAAGGCGAAACTCGCGAATGAGCTGCCGCGCCACGAATACACCGCCGTTGACCGGGC
>CAYSSA010000124.1:8221-10638 GCA_964433485.1 uncultured Tepidisphaeraceae bacterium
AATGACTTATGATGTTCGCCCTCGGACAGGCTCGGCCCGAATCGGCTCCGGCATTGTGCCGCGCGATCGCGCCCGACCCTGTCATACCATCGCTATCGCGTGGAGACACACTGATTCTATACCAAACCTATCCGGAGAGCAAAACATGAGCCTGCTTATCAACTTGCAGAACGACATGAAGACATGCATGAAGTCCGGCAACAAGGATCGCCTGGGCGTCATCAGGATGCTCATCAACGAGGTCAAGACCATCGACCTTCAGCCCAACAAGCCCACCGAAGAGCAGGCCGTCGCCGCTTATGCCAAGAAACTGCGCAAAGCCCTCGAAGAGATGGAGAAACACGGTAAAGCCGACGATGCGGCCAAGCTAAAGGCTGAAATCGCCGTCGTCGAGGAGTTCTTGCCAAAAAAACTTGGACCAACCGAAACCGAAAAGCTCGTTGATGACTTTCTAAACGCTAACTCCTTTTCTGAAAAGCAGTTGGGCCAAGCAATGGGTGCCTTTCTTAAGCTCCACGGTCAGACAGTGGATGCCGGCCTGGTCAATGGGTTGCTCAAGCAGCGATTGGCAGGAAAACAGCGTGAATGACGCATTGATAATCGACAAAAGCGAGGCTCATTGCACGGTTTGGTAAAATTATCCAATCCGGATGATTTTCGAATGGAAAAGCCAATTTTGCGCAAATAATCGACTGTCGATCTTTCATATCTATCATTTCTTATCGCTGCTATGCTGGCCATGTTCTTTCTGGTCATGTTTTTTTGCTGGGCTTTCGGTACAATTGCGGCCGATAATGATGAGCGACCGGGCATACAATAAGCCCTTAGCAGCCCCATAGGGGAGCCCGGTTCGGGAACCGACGCGTTCGGTTTGTGATTTTTTAGAAAGGAATTCAATCATGGCACGCAAGCAGACATCAAACAAGATTGGTACGGAAGTGAAGACTACAACGACCCCTGCCCCTGCGAAGGTTGTGACTCCGGTTCGTAACACGGCCATTCCAAAGGTACCGGCCGCACAGACGAAGAAGGAGCCAACTTGGGACATGATCGCCACCAGGGCCTACTACATATCGATTTCGGGCCAGGGCGGCTCGGAATACGACAACTGGTGCCGCGCGGAATACGAATTGCGAAACGGCATTGTGGGCTGAGTGCTCGACGGATCGTTTTTTCGCCACACCATTGGTTCCACAGAGGTTGCGGACCGCACAATCAACTGATGGCAAACCGCGCTTTGGGTATCTGGGTCTGCCGACGCAGGCCGTGGCGCCCAAAGCGCGGTGTTGTTTCCATTTCGGGACATTGTCAACGCCAAAGCGGCCGAAATGGGCCAGGCTCCAAGGTTCTTGGCGCAGCAGCCCAATCCTTGCCGAAGTCGTCATGCACCCTGATCCAGGCGTATGCCCAACCCCAGACGCCGGGCATTCTCCAGTACTGCGGTGGCAGCGCACAAATCCTGAATCGCCACGCCCACGGACTTGAAAAGCGTGATCTGCTCCTCGTGGACTCGGCCGGATGAATGTCCCATCAAGACGGACCCGAGTTCGGTCTGGAATCTTGCCTGTTCGATAAGTCCTTTTCGCAGAGGCATTAGCAGATCGCCGGCCTCTTCGAGTGCGGACGCAAGATGGTCCACCACGATCCGTGCGCGGCAGACCGTTGCCGCCGGAATCTCCGTCACCTCAGGTTTGTATGAGCCCACCGCGTTGATGTGAACACCGGCCCGGAGCCAGGAATCGTCGAACACCGGCGATGTTGAAGTCGTCGCTGTGCAGATCACGTCCGCCTTGCCCGTCGCCGACGCCGCATCTCTCGTCGCCCTGACAGGCAGGCCGAGTTCTCGCGTCATTTCCGCGGCATATCGCTCCGCGGCGTCCGGTTGGACGTCCACAACGAACGCCTCGCGAATCGGGCGAACGCTACAGACCGCCCGCAGTTGCGAGCGAGCCTGCACCCCGGCCCCGAAGACGCAGGCGACCTGAGCGTCCGGCCGGGCCATGGCGGCAGTTGCAACCCCCGAGGCAGCGCCTGTCCGCAGAGCCGTCAGCGATGCGCCATCCATCAGCGCCACATGCTCGCCTGTGGCGCCATCGGTGAGGATCAGCAGCGAATGAATCAGCGGCAATCCCTTCAGCGGGTTCTGGTCGAACAGCGTAATGAACTTCAGGCTGAACATCTCCTGTGGCGCGGAATGACATGCCATCACCAGGGCCACTCCGCGCTGTTCCGAAGCGTTGATGTGCTGCCGTGGGGGCAGCGAGACCTGCCCCGAAGACAACTGCACAAACGCCCTGCGCGCGGCCCCGATCGCCTCCGACATGGGCAGTGCCCGCAGGACATCGGTGGCCGAAAGATACAATAGCGGAGTGCTCATATACGCATTCAAGCAGCTTAGGAACCGGGTTGGCGCGGAC
>CAYSSA010000124.1:10662-14818 GCA_964433485.1 uncultured Tepidisphaeraceae bacterium
CGGTTCCGGCGACTGGGCGGCCACGTCGGATGCCGCAGTGCCCGGCGTAGTCTGGTCCGTCGGCGACGGCGCGCCCGGCTCCGCTGACTGGGTCGCGTCCGCAGCGACAGCGCCGTCGGTGGCCGGTTCCATCTGCACTGGGCCCGCCGGACTCGAGGCTGGTTGCGGCGTCGGCCCCGTGGGATTGTCCGCGCCGACCGCTACGGATGACGCAGCATCGGCGGCTGCTCTTGCCTGCCTGGCCGCTACTTCGGCCGCGTGCCGTTCACGCTCTTTCCGGTCCTCCTCCTTCTGACGGGCCTCTTCGGCGGCTTCGGCCTCGCGCGCCAGTCGCTCGCCGCGGGTGGCCAGATAAATCCCCAGTTCATAAAGGAAGATCAGCGGAATCATCAGCGCGATCATTCCAGTGACCACGTCCGGCACAATCACGGCGCAAAGAATGGAAATCAGGAAGTAAACCACCCGCCGAGCCTTCTTCAGCGTCTCGATCTCCACCAGACCGATGCGCGCCACCGCCAGAACCACCAGCGGCATCTGGAACGACACGCCAAACAGCACCAGCAGGATCAACACCAGCCAAATGTACGCCCGTAGGTCGATCAACGGCGACAGCAGGTTGTCGGAGCCGAACTGAAGAACCCGCAACTCCTTGTTGACAAAGAACTTGAGCTTGTGATCGTAACTGTTGTACCAGATCTGCCGCTCCAGTGGATCCAGTGGATCGCCGTGCAACTCCGGCACCACCATCACCTGATGGGCGGCGGGCATCGTCTTTGGGCTGGCAAGCCGCACCGGTTGAATCCCCACAGTGAAGTGAATCAGGAAATTCACCGTGATCGGCAGGACGACGAAATAAAGAAACAACATGCCAGAAATCAGCAGCAGCAGACTGAACGGCATGTACTTGGTCACGTACTTGCGCTCGCGCGGATAAAGCCCGGCGGCGATGAACTGCCAAAGCTGGTACAACGCGAACGGCGCCGCCATCGCTCCGGCTACGATCAGGCTGACGTTCATGTACACGGAAAACCCATCCGTCAGGCCGGTCGTGATGAGCTGTGGCGGCAGGTTGTATTTCTGCAACCCCTCGGTTAGTGGTCGGCAGAAAAGCGCCATGACCCGGTCGCCAAACCACAGGCAGAACGCTGCGGCAATGACGAAGAAGTAAATCCCCTTGAGAATCCGTGAACGCAGTTCCTCAAGGTGGTCGCCAAGGCTCATTCGAAACTCTTCGGGATCGAATGAGTCGTCATGAACGGAGGGTTTCTTATCGTCGTTGGACGCCATGCGGAGGGAGATTGTAGGGCAATCACGCCGCGCGTCCACCCACGGGCCCACGCCCGTGGGTGTAAACAGACCTTGCCCACACCTCGACGATCGCAGATCCGCATCGCACCGCCCCATTGAGCTTGTGGTGGTCTTGCGTATAATCCGAACTCCATTTTTTGTCGGAAGAAATCGATGGGCTTAATTGTTCAGAAATTCGGTGGCACCAGCGTCGCGGACGCCGAGCGTATTCATCGCGCGGCGCGTCGGGCGATTGCGGCCAAGGAAAAGGGCAATCAGGTGGTCGTGGTGGTCTCCGCGATGGGCGACACCACCGACGATCTGCTTGACCTGGCGAAACAGGTCTGCGAGTTTGGGCCGCGCAAGATTAATCCGCCCAAGCGGGAGTTGGACCAGCTCCTGGTTACCGGCGAGCAGGTGACCATCGCCCTCATGGCCATGGCCATCCAAGGCCAGGGCCACGAGGCGATCAGCTTCACCGGCGGCCAGATCGGCCTGATCACTGATGAGGCGTTCACCAAGGCCCGCATCCAGTCGATCAACAAGCAGCGGATATTCGAGCAGCTTGACGCGGGCAGGATCGTCATCGTGGCCGGTTTCCAGGGCGTCACTCCGGAGGGGGATGTCACAACCCTTGGCCGGGGCGGATCCAACGCCACGCTGGTGGCCCTGGGCGCGGTGCTCAAGGCCGACGTCTGTGAGAACTACACCGATGTGGACGGCATCTACACGGCGGATCCTCGCATCGTCAAGCAGGCCCGCAAGATCGACCGCATCAGCTATGACGAGATGCTGGAGCTTTCGGGGCTTGGGGCGAGCGTTCTCCAGACGCGTGCGGTGGAGTTCGCCAAGAAGTACAACGTGCCCCTGCATGTGCGGAATTCTCAGAACGACAACGAAGGCACCTGGATTGTTTCGGAAACACCCATTATGGAACACATCGTCGTATCCGGCGCGGCGCTGAAAAAGGACATCACCCGAATCACCTTCACAGAGGTTCCCGATCGGCCGGGCGTGGCGGCCCGGATCTTCTCCGCCATCGGCGGCGCCAATATCGTGGTTGACGACATCATCCAGACGATCAACGAGGAAAAGACCGCCTACATTTCCTTCACGATCGATAAAACCGACCTCGCTGATGCCAAGCCCGTTGTCGACCAGCTCCTGAAGGAGTTTGGCGGCAGCAGCAACGTGACCTACCAGGACGACATGGCCAAGGTGTCAGTGGTTGGCGTGGGAATGCGCGTGCATACCGGCGTGGCCGGGCGCATGTTCAAGTCGCTGGCCGATGCCGGCGTGAACATTGAAAACATCACCACCAGCGAGATCAAGATTTCCTGTCTCATCAAACGCGAGGATGGTCCCAAGGCGCTTCAGGCGGTGCATGAGGCGTTCGAGCTTCACAAGACCCACTGATGCGCGACGGTGTCCACTCCGGCAAGGTTGCGGCTTGAGCCACGTCGGCCTCCGAGCCTATTGCCCGTGCGGTTTGTCCAGGCAGCCGGTCGGCCATTTGGGTGGTGCTCAAGGCTTTCGATTGATGGTCTGATGACCGTCGGCAGTGCCGGTCGATTACTCGTGGATCTCATTACTCGTGGATCTCTACGACATCGCGATCGTGCAGGACTTCGGTGCGGTGGACCTGCTGTCCGGAGAATCGGCCGTCGCCCCAGATGCGGGCGAACTTCATTTTTCCGGGCAGTTCGCGATGTATCTCGCGGGCGAGGTCTTCGATGGTTGAGCCGATCGGCAAAGTGAAGGGCCGGCCGTTGTCGGCGGCTTTGCCGGGCTGCTTGGTATACACCCGCACCAGCGACAGCAATTGCCAGATCCGCAGAATCCACTCCTTGAGACCCGCACCGGTCGTAGCCGAAACCGGCCAGACTTCCATCCGACCGGCATAGAGGTCCCGCAAGGTCCTGACAGTGGATTCATCAGCGAGATCGGATTTGTTGGCGACGATCATGGCGCTGAGTGTGTGAAAATCGGAGGGATCCATATCGGCGTCGGCCAGCGTCCGGCGCGTCAGGCCGCGTTCGTCGAGCAGTCCGAGGATGGTTTCGATGTCGGTCAGGGGATCGAGCGAGGCGTCGACGACGATGGCCAGCATATTGGCGCCGCGAATGGTCCCCAGCATGGCGCCGGGCAGGTGTTCCGGAGTGATGGGCGGTGTATCGACCAATTCGATCTGCACATCCTCCCAGAGGCACATTCCCGGCAGAGGAATGGCGGTGGTAAAGGGATAGTCGGCTACTTTGGCCGGGGCATGAGTGATTCGGGCCAGCAGCGCGCTCTTGCCGCTGTTGGGCGGACCGATCAGCACGACCTGCCCTGCGCCGCAGCGGGGCACATGGAAGGGATCGGCGCTTTTTGCCGGTTTTCTGGCGACAGCCCGGCGGAACTGGCTCATTTTCCGTTTCAGGTCGGCCTGGAGCTTTTCAGTTCCCTTGTGTTTGGGAATGGTGGAGAGCATCTCCCGGAGGGCGTCGAGCTTCTCATCGTCGGTCAGGGCGTTGCGATATTTTTCCTCTGCACGCTCGTAGTCAGGGGTCAGGTTGGCCGGCATGTCGAGCCTCCTGGCCGGTGATGGGGCACCGGCCGAATCCGCGAACTGGTCGACAGCTTACGATACCAGATGTGACGCGCTTTGACCGCGCGCAAAAATAAGGCCCGGATCTTTCGATCCGGGCCTTTATCTCTTTGTGAATTCGTCGGATGCCATTCGATCGTGTCGCCACGATCGTTTCCCTTTCGGGACGAGACTGCGCTGACATTTTTCCAAGTCAGATTGCTCTGACATGGTTCTAATAATCCATTAGAAAGGAGGTGATCCAGCCGCAGGTTCCCCTACGGCTACCTTGTTACGACT
>CAYSSA010000125.1:0-887 GCA_964433485.1 uncultured Tepidisphaeraceae bacterium
GGGGACGGATTGCAAATCCGTTATTCATCGGTTCGAATCCGATCTCGGCCTTTTCATCTTGTTGCCATGAATCGCCTTTGTCCACTCTGCCTGCTTTTTGTCCTGATGCTCGTTGGTTGCCATAGCGCTCCAGCCGCCAAGCCATTGGAACAGCGCATTGCCGATGCCCACGGGTGGGACAAGTATAAGGCACAAGCCGCGCTCTCCGGCGACGTCCATGTCGCGTTCAAGGATGGATCGCAGTTTGACGCTCATTTCATTCACGATCTGAAGACCGGTAAGACGCGCATGCAAATGGCCGACGAATCGGTTTTGGTACTCGATGGCAAGAGAGTCTGGGTCTGGCCGGTCAACTCCTCAGTGAAGGACCCTCGCTACAATCTGACAACCTGGCCGTTTCTCATCACTCTGCCCATGCGGTTGCAGTCGCAGGGGGCCATGTTGTCGCAGCCCACCACGCGACAATGGGCCGGTGCGGAGTATGATTCGCTCACGCTCAGTTTCCCTACAGGGGCGGGGGATCGGGCAAACGACTGGTTCATACTCTATGCCGACAAGGAAACGCACTTGCTCAAAGCCGTCGGCTATGTCATTACTCGTGGGCGATCTGCCGCGGTATCCGAGAAGGGGGCTATCGGCCTGACGTTCTACAACCTCAAACAGCGAGAAAACGTCCTTTTTGCACAGGACTGGAAGATCTGGCGCTACAACAAGGATGAGGGTTTCTTCGGCCTGCCGCTAGGCGAGGCCCGAGTTTATAACATTGAATTCATATCGCCAAAACCCGACACCTTCATTCCTCCCGCCGGCGCCAGAGAAGTGAGCGAGTAGCCGTCATCCAATTGGATGCCCCACGTGTTTACGGCTTAATAGCGTGCCCGGTTCAG
>CAYSSA010000125.1:911-1689 GCA_964433485.1 uncultured Tepidisphaeraceae bacterium
TAATGCGCCGGTCCAGCCACGACAGGCGTGCCGCGATCCAAGCCTTCATCTGTGCGATATCTTGCTCAAATCCGATACGGTCCGGATAGATTGCCTCCGCCGACCGCCAACGCCGGGCGTTTCGACCGGCCGCTGCGCCAATAGTCTGGGTGTTGACGTCAATCATGTTCTGGATGTTTCGAGCGGAGAACTCGTTCTCACGCAGTTGCCGCCATCTCGCCACAAATCTTTCGCGGTAGGCTCGGTCCCGCAGCAGACGATCAAACAGGTGATTGCTTAGCCACAGTTCCGGCGGCAGTGGCGTCGCATTCCAGTTCCGGCCCATGCTGCCATCGTAGTCCCAGGGTACGAAGAAGAAGCGGGGCGGTGCCTGGTTTGTCTCTGGGCGCGGGCGGGCCAGATAATAGTTCTTGGTGATTCCATCGGCATTACCCGTCACCAGGACCAGCAGATGGAAATCCATCGCGTTCTCAAGGTCGATCCGCGATGCGATTCCTCCATTGGACGCAAGGAACTCGGCCTGCGGCGATCCGGCGATGAAGGCCGTCAGCAAATCCAGCGGCTTCCAGTATGAGATTGTCAAGGGATCGGGCTCTGTCTGCTCGAACCCACTGTGGCCGGCCATATGCAGACCGGCGTCATGGTTGACCGCCTTGAACAGGCATGCGTGCTCCTTGTCGTCCTTGGCGGGCGGCGACCAGCCGAGCAACTGACCATCCACCTTCTCCATCAGCAGATAGACCCCGTCTGCCTGCGATGAGGCCTCCGCCTCGCCTTC
>CAYSSA010000125.1:1699-7689 GCA_964433485.1 uncultured Tepidisphaeraceae bacterium
CCCCAGGTAATCCTGTCCGAGCCACACCTCGACGAAGCGACTGCCTGCGGCATAGCGAGGCCGCTCGGGTGAGTTCAGGGAAGCAAACAAATCGTACGCCAATTTATGGCGCATCAGCGACCGGTCGATGAACGCGGCGTTCAATATCCACTGCGTTCTTGGCCGCATTCCCAGTGCTTCCATCGGCGTGTCCAGCGACAGGGCGAACGACTTCTTCGGGTAAGCAAGCGAACTGGAACCCCGATGGCGAATGCTGCCCTTCCAAGTCGCGGTCGAAGCGGCGGTCTCGCCGTGCCGGGGAATGGCAAGGGTCGCGGCGAAACGGACCGCGGGCGTGACCGCGACCGCCGCGGCCGCCTCAATGCGTACGGTGGGCAATTCCGCTGCGGGCGGCGTCGACGGCGGAAGTTCCTTTGCTGTTGCCATCAATGGACAGAGCAACAACAACCATCGAATCGCCCGCCCGATTATTCGGGTGGAGGCGATGCATAATGCCGGCGTGGCGTGTTTCATGACGAAGGCCATTGATTGAGGTGCGGCCTTCCAAGCCACACGGTCCGGGATGGAAACCCGCAATGCCGCAGAATGAACCACGTTGCCTTCCGTGACGAGGATCAGTCTTGTTGTGCCTTGGAAGAGTGGCTGTCCCGCAGGCATTGAAGCTGCTTCAATCGCTCGCCGGTGGGTGGTCTCCTCGTCTTCATCATTTCCATGAACGCATCAAAGAGATAGGTCGCATCATGCGGTCCGGGCGAGGCTTCAGGGTGATACTGCACACTGAATACCGGGAGAGTGGAGTGGCGAAAACCTTCGACGGTGCCGTCGTTCAGGTTGATGTGCGTGATGACACCGCCGGATTTTTCCAGCGACTCCGGATCAACCGCGAAGCCGTGGTTCTGGCTGGTAATCTCAACCCGGCCGGTGTCGAGGTTCTTCACCGGCTGATTCGCGCCGCGATGGCCGAACTTCAGTTTGAACGTAGTCGCGCCAACGGCCCGACCCAGCAACTGATGACCAAGGCAGATGCCGAATGTCGGAATGCGCCTGGCCAGTACCCCTCGCAGCGGCCTGACCGCGTAATCGAGCACAGCCGGATCGCCCGGTCCGTTCGACACGAAGACACCGTCCGGGTTGTGTTTGAGAATATCCTCGTCGGAGACATCCGGCGGTAGAACTGTCACCCTCACGCCTCGCTCGGACAAATGGCGGAGTATGTTGTGCTTGGCGCCGCAGTCCAGCGCCACGACGTGCAACCCGTCGCCGCGTTCGACATCGCCCAATCGCCAATCACCCTGGTCTTCCGACCAGCCGTAGTGCTCACTGGGTTTGACTGCTTTCACCCAATCCGCGCCGAGCATCTGGGCGGCCGAGCGGGCTTTGTCCACCAAGGTCGCATCATCCAGAACTTCGGTTGATAGGACGCCGCGCATCGATCCGGAGATTCGCAGGCGTCGCGTCAATGCGCGCGTGTCAATGCTTTCGATACCAATGATGTTGTTGCGGGCAAGATAGTCCTCAAGTGAGCAATCGGCTCGATAGTTCGAGGCGATCGGGGACAGTTCCTTGATGATGAAACCGGCCACATGGGGGCATTTGCTTTCGACATCCACGCGGTTAATCCCGTAGTTGCCGATCAGTGGGTATGTCATCGTGACAATCTGCCCCTTGTAGGACGGGTCGGTCAGAATTTCCTGGTAGCCCGTCATCGAGGTGTTGAAAACCACCTCGCCTTCGGATGTTCCGGATGCCCCGAACCCCCGTCCGGTGAACACCGTACCGTCTTCGAGCGCGAGCTTGGCGAGCCTGGGAGTTGTCATGGTGCGGGGATTATAGCGGCCCGACGAGGCCGGGAAAGGCTGAAGGTGTACGACGGCCGTCGCAGGGTTCTCGCTCACAAAGGATCATGCCAACGGTCGCCCCTCAATAGCTCCCCATCCGTGGTCGCCGATGAGGCTGCACCACGTTTATTGGCGGTCCGTCAATCTGTTGCCGCCGTCTTGACAGTCCCTTCCAAGAAATCTCCGTCAAGAACAGCACTGCGGCACTCTATCGGCCAGACACAATGGCGCGGGGACAAAACGACGTGTGTCCACGCATGTGTGCTACAACATCGTCAATGGCACTAAGTTGGCATTGAACGGCCTACTTGGCCTGCTCATTGATGAATGTTTTGACCTTGTCTGATGCCAGGTTCATGGCTCCCAGCGCTTCCGCCGCGGCAACTCGCACATCATTGTTCGGGCTGGTCTGGGCGAGTTTGATCAGCGATTCGATCTGAACGGCTTCGAGCTGATTGCCATTGAACCTTGCGCTGGCAGCCAAATTCTTAAGAAAGGCAATCTTAAGCTCATCGGCAGTCTTCTCGTCGCAGGACTTGACCGCCAAGGCGATCTGGGATTCGCGGGTGTTCAGGTAACCCAGTGCGGAACCGGCGGCCTTTGCAATTTCCGGACGGGTATCATCAAGGGCCGCAATCAGGGCTGTTTGCGCGACCGTCAGGTCAAAAACCTGGCCACGGCTGATGGCCAGCTTGGCGATCATGTCGGCCGACCGCTGTGCATAGGACGCGGCCGCTTTCTCATCAAGCGGCAGTCCGCCGGACCTATTTCGCGCTTCCTCGACGGCCGCTGTCAGGGCTGCGGCATCCTCGATCTTGGCGTCGCTTACCGTGACAAGCGGATTGGTGACGGCAATCTGGGCAAACGGAGAAGCTGTCTTGGATGCAACCAGAATCAGGCGGGAAGCCCGTTCAATCCGGATGTTCTGCGCGGCCAGATCGAAAAGCCGATCGAGCCCCGGGTCGCCTTCGCGGGCGATGATCACATCGACTCCGCTCAAACCGGCGACCGCCGCCATAGCTTGTTCGGGTGTCGATGCCCCCTTGACCTGATAGGCGTTGTTGGCGGCCACCGCGGCAACAATCGCATTGAGTTCCTTTTCAGAAGCCAGCACCAGCACGCCGGGCTTGCCGCTCTGGCTCATTGCCTCGGCAAGAATCGGAATCACCCTCTCCTGTCCGAGGAAAGTCTTCTGAGGAAGTGACTGGGCGACTGTCAACGCCGCCTCGAAGCGCACCTGGCGATCCGGATAGCGGAGAGCGTCGAGAAGCGGACGTATCTCAAGCCCTTCATAGAGGTTGCTGGCGCCGACGATTTCCTGAAGCGACTTGATGGCGCGGAACGCAACCGCAGGATGTTTGTCGTTGAGTGCTCGCGCCAGCGTCATGCTCGTGTGGCGGGTGCCCGCAGCCACGGCATAGAAGTGTGTCGGCGGGTGCTTCTCATCCCAGAACGGATCGGCACCGCCGGCAAGATCGTTTTCACGTTGATAGCCCGCCGCCAACCAGAGCGACACTGCGTCCGAGCGGGTCGGGTCAGCCTTCAGCACCTGTTCACACATGCGCAGCGCCATGTCGCTATGGAAAACGGCCGGCGGAATGTCCTTCTTCTCCAAGGCGTTGCCGTTCCAATACCACATGTAGGCGCCAAGCACACCCTTCTCCGGCCGAACGGCACCCTTGTTGTAATAGTACTTCAGGGCCTGTTCATAGAAGAGTTGTGCCACGCTCACATCGGGACCGACCTTTGCCTTCAACCGCGCCAGCGCCTCGCCCGCCGCGGCCTTCATGGTCTCCGGGGCATCGCTGCGCGCCACACGAACCAGGTATGGAATGGCGGCATCGTAGCCGATATCGCCCAGTGCAATCATTACCCACACGCCCAACACCGGCTCCCTGATATCCGTCGCCGCCAGCAGTGGATTCAGAGCACGATGGCCGAGGTCACGGATCGCCGAGCGAATTTCCACATGCAGGTTCTGCTTGGCCGGATCCTTCAGGTACGCCAACATCACCGGCAACGCCAGTTCACCGCTCTGCTTCAACTGCTCGATCGCCAACACGTAGGCGCGGCGCCCATTTCCCAGCCGCTGAACCTGAGATTCGATATAGCCCATGTCCGACGCGCGGGCCAGGCGGGCTTTGGAAAACACTTCCAGGAGTTTCACCGCGGTCTCTTTGAGTCCGTCAATGCGCTGCCAGGCCAGCAGTCGTTCGTCGAGTTCGACTCGACGATCCGCCGGCACGCGGGCATTTCGGTGCTCGAGCACGGCTTCAAATGCCGCGAGCAGTTCCGCGGGATCGCCACCGGCGATCTTGTCGCCTTCTGCTTTGGCCAGATCGAAGCGGGCAATTGACGCGTAATGCCAGAAGTCCTCGACGCTCTTGGCCAGATCCGCGTTGACCGCCGCCGTCGCGGGTGCGGCGGCAGGCGTTGCATCGGCTTCCGCTCCCACTGTGAAGGGCGCGTATATGGCGGGGAGTGTCAACGCACAGGCGAGAGCCAAGGACTGTCCGAGCCGGGGCAGTCGTTTCATGATGCCGGCCTCCTCAGGTGAAAACTCAAGAGTCCTGCCCCCGTCCGGTTACCGGCCTCTTGCCGCAACCAGGGCGGAAGCCAAATTGTTATAAGAGTGGGAGAATAAAAGGAGTTGCGGACAGAGTCAAGAAACCTCATTTCCTGAATACATCGATTCGCCGCCGCACTGCCAGTCGCCGTCCCCCGACCGCGATGAGCGTTGGCCGCTGCTCGTCAATCATCATCACATTCAGGCGTGCTTTCCTCGTCAGCACGCCGTAAAGTTGGTAATTGACACATCGGCACGGGCTTGCGAAAATGCTCCCTGCGGGCGAAGTGAGGGCGTGTGCGCGGTTGGTCCGTGCGCGTGCTGAGGACATTTCAGGACGGCCAGACATCTCGCGACGAGGCCGAATGAGCAAGAACAACAAGCGACCATTGTGGGCGATCATGCGCATGGCAAGACTGCTGCGGCGGTGTGTAAGCCCGTGCCACTCCGAGGATGATGTGCGGCGCGAGCCGAGCCAACGATGGTCCCCGGATGCGCATCGAGGCATTGAGCCTCTCGAAGGCCGTGTTCTTCTGGCCGATACCACAGGCTTGAACGCGGCCATGATTGACTGGCAGGGCAAGAACGTCGCGGTGGTGCCGGGCGAATGGATCGTTGCGATTAAGCCGGGCGCTGCCAACCTCGGCGCAAAGACCTCGGTGCAAACCCTCGTGTCGGCCGCAGCGACAATGGCCAACCTTCCCTCCCTCGTCTTAAAGCAGGATCTGGCATTGGCCGGGCTTTCACTGGTGCAGGCAGCGCCCGAAGTGACATACGACCAGCTTTGCGCGGCGCTCTCAAAGGTGCCGGGGTTTGCCTATCTCGAGCCTAATTTCCGTGTCCAGGCCAGCGCGATGCCGAATGATCCGAGTTTCTCGCAGCTTTACGGCTTGCACAACACGGGCCAGACAGGCGGCTTGAACGACGCCGACATCGACATGCCCGAAGCGTGGGATCTGGCCACCGGCAATGGCTCCGTGATCATCGGCGTGATTGACACGGGCGTTGACTACACGCACCGGACCTCGCAGCAAACATGTGGCGCAATCCGGGGGAGATCCCCGGTGACGGGCTGGACAACGACAACAACGGTTTCATCGACGACGTTTATGGGTGGGACTTCGCCAACAATGACAGCGACCCCATGGACGATCACAACCATGGAACACATGTTTCCGGGACGATTGCCGCTGTTGGCAACAACAACATCGGCGTGGTCGGTGTAAACTGGAACGCGCGGATCATGGCGCTGAAATTCCTCGGCTCTGATGGCAGCGGTTCGGTTGACAATGCGATTCGCGCTACGCGACCATGATGCGCAGTCGCGGCATCAACATCCGGCTCACGAACAATAGCTGGGGCGGCTCGGGGTACAGCCAGGCTCTCTTTGACGCCATACAGGCCAGCGGAACGGCCGGCATGCTCTTTGTTGCCGCGGCCGGAAACTCCGGGGTCAACACCGACCGCTCCGAGAATTATCCATCCGGATATGACCTCCCCAACATCATATCCGTGGCGGCGACGGACGCGCAGGACCAGCGAGCCAGTTTCTCCAACTACGGCGCGGCCACGGTCGACCTTGCCGC
>CAYSSA010000125.1:7742-7977 GCA_964433485.1 uncultured Tepidisphaeraceae bacterium
AGCGGCACGTCGATGGCAACACCGCACGTCGCCGGCGTAGCCGCCCTGGCATGGAGCCTGGCTCCGAACGCGTCGTATCAGTATATTCGCGATGCGGTCTTGGGCGGCGTCGACCGGATCGACTCATTATTTGGCGACACCGTCACCGGCGGCCGGCTGAATGCGAAGAACACGCTCACTCTTGTATCGGCGACTTCGCCGATGGTCGTGTTCGGCGCCGGCGACAGCCTCTTGT
>CAYSSA010000125.1:8070-10432 GCA_964433485.1 uncultured Tepidisphaeraceae bacterium
CGGGACAGCAACCCATGGGGTCGATTACACTCTGAGCGATGGCGTTTTCATCATTCCCGCGGGAGCGACCTCCGCGTCAATCACCGTCAATCCGCTGGATGATGATCTGGTCGAGGGCCCCGAAACCATTACTCTTACGCTGAATCCGGGCGCAGGCTATGTCCTGGGAGCCGGCGCATCCATGTCGCTCCGCCTGCTCGACAAGATTCCTCGGCCTGCCAACAACGATCTGGCCCGAGCCAGTGTCATCTCGGACGGCGTAACCCGTGTTGCAGGCACCAATGTGGATGCCGACAAGGAACCCGGCGAACCGAACCATGCCGGCGAGGCCGGCGGGGCGTCCGTTTGGTGGCAGTGGACCGCGCAAGCCAGCGAACTCGTGACGTTCAACACCGAGGGTAGCAACTTCGACACGCTCCTGGCCGTCTACACCGGGTCGGCCATGAACAACCTGATGCTGATCGCGGCTAACGACGATGTCGGCTCGGTTCTGTGGAGCCAGGTGACTTTCAATGCCGTCGCTGGAACCACCTATCTTCTGGCGGTGGATGGTTACCGCGCTGCCATGGGCAGCATCCAGTTGACCAGGATCACCGGACCGGCGGGAGATCGCTTCGAGACCAATGACTCCTTCGCGACGGCGACTTATTTCGGCATGCTCGGCAACCGCACCGAAAGCGGACTGTCGATCCATCGCTCCGGCGATGAGGACTACTTCAGCGCCGCGGCCACAGGAATCCTCACCGCCAATCTGTCGTTCCTCAACGCCGGCGGAAACCTCGATCTGTTCATGTACAACGCCAGCCAGACGCTGATCGGCTCGGCCACCGGGACGGGCGATGGCGAACAACTGGCGGTGTCGGTGGTCGGGGGCATGACTTACTATCTGCGGGTTGCCGGTGATCGCGGGGCCATCAATGCCAACTATGCCCTGAGCATCACGGGGCCGACCGCGTCGCCAGATCGCCTGGAACCAAATGATTCGTTCGCCGCGGCGACCGATCTCGGGCCGCTGGGCGCCCGCACAGAAACCGGCCTGTCGATTCACGCGGCGGGCAATGATGACTACTTCAAGTTCACGGCGGCCGTCGCTGGCTCATATACGGTTCGCATTTCGTTCACCCATTCCCTGGGAGATGTCGATCTGTTTGTTTACGATGCCGCGCGCAATCTGATCGGCTATTCCACAGGAATCACCAACGGAGAACTGGTTCCCGTCACCGCGACGGTCGGCGCGTCGTATTACGTCAAGGTCGCCGGGTACGGTTCGGCGACCAACCCGGACTACTCGCTGACGGTCATGGGGCCTAGCGGAGCACCGGACCGCTTCGAGCCCAACGACAGTTTCGCGCAGGCGCAGAACCTGGGAATCCTTGGCAACCGCACCGAAAACGGTCTCTCCATCCACCAGCCCGGCAACGACGACTATTTCAAGTTCACCGCAGCCGCCGGTGGAAACGCCAATATCACCCTCACGTTCTCGAATTCCGTCGGCAATCTTGATCTGTTTGTTTATGACGCCAATCAATCGCTGATTGGCTCATCGGCCGGCCAGTCCGACATGGAACATGTGTTTTTCTCGGTGACCTCGGGAGCCATGTATTATGTGAAGGTGGCCGGCTATGCGGGCGCGATGAGCGCTGCCTATGCCTTGGAGATCGTCGGTCCCATCGGCGCTCCGGACCGATTCGAGCCGAACAACTCCTTTGCTCAGGCCGCGGACCTCGGTCCCGTGGGAAGTCGCAAGGAGACGGGGCTCTCGGTTCATGTGGCCTCGGACGACGATTACTACAGAATCACGGCGTCCTCGATCGGTATCCTGAGCGTCGACATGGCGTTCCGAAACGCCGAAGGCAACCTGGATCTGTACGTTTACGACGCGGGATGGAATCTGCTGGGCTACTCTGAGACGCTTGCCGATGGTGAGCGTGTCGGCGTGTCCGTGTCCGCCGGCGCGACCTATTACATCAAGGTGGCCGGATACCGCGGCGCCACCAACCTCGATTACTCGCTGGACATCTCTATCGGGGACCGCTTTGAGCCGAATGACTCCTTTGCCCAGGCATCCAACCTCGGCGCTCTGGGAAGCCGCGTGGAGAGCGGCCTGTCGGTGCATGCGCCGGGCAACGATGACTACTTCCGCTTCAACGCACAACTCGCAGGCACGCTTCTGGTGGATTTGACCTTCGCACACAGCGAGGGAAACCTCGACCTGTTCCTGTATTCCGCCAATGAGAGCCTGCTTGCCAGTTCCACCGGCGCCACCGATGGAGAGCATCTCGCCGTGCCCGTGATTGCGGGCGCGACCTACTACGTCAAGGTGGCGGGGGCCGGCCAGGCCACAAACCCGAACTACACCCTC
>CAYSSA010000125.1:10455-14756 GCA_964433485.1 uncultured Tepidisphaeraceae bacterium
GTCGTTGACGGCGGATCGCTTCGAGCCCAACAACACCATTTCCCAGGCAACGGACCTCGGCAGCGTGGGTAGCCGCACTGAGAGCGGACTGTCCATTCATGCCTCGGGGGATGACGACTATTACCGCGTCATCGCGACCGTAGCCGGCGTACTGACGGTTGATCTCGCCTTCGCGAATGCCGCCGGAGATCTCGACCTCTATCTCTACGGCAGCGCGGGAAACCTGCTGGGCTCGTCAACCGGCGGCAATGACAGCGAGCGCGTTTCAGTGCAGTGTGCGGCCGGCGGCCAGTATTATGTGAAGGTCGTCGGCTACGCCGGGGCCACGAATCCCGATTATTCCCTGAGCCTGCGAGCCACCACGGTGGATGGAGACCGGTTCGAGCCGAACGACTCCTTCGCGATGGCCACCGACCTCGGCGTGGTAAGTACCCGAACCGAGGCCGCGCTTTCCGTTCACGCGACAGGAAACGATGACTACTTCAAATTTGTCGCTGCCTACACAAGAGAGATGAACATCAATCTGGCCTTCAACCATTCGCAGGGCGACCTGGATTTGTTCGTATACTCCAGCGCTTTCTCCCTGATCGGTTCATCCACCGGCATTACCAGCGGCGAACGCGTCGTCCTCGCGGCCGTCGCCGGCACAACGTATTACATCAAGGCGGCCGGCTTCAACGGCGCGGTCAATCCCAGTTACACGCTCAGTCTCACCGATCCCGCCGGCGATCGCTTCGAGCCCAACAACAGTATTCTTCAGGCAACAGACCTCGGAATCCTCGGACGCCGGGTCGAACGTGGACTCTCTATCCACGCCGCCTTCAACCACGACTACTATCGTTTTGTTCCGGCCACCACCGGCCTGCTGAGCGTAGACCTGTTATTCACCCATTCTCAGGGGGACCTTGATCTGTATCTGCTCGACTCCAACGGCCTGGAGATCGCCGTATCCAATGGCGTTACCAACAACGAGCACATTACAATGCTGGTCAGCGCCGGCTTCACCTATTACCTCGATATCGAAGGATTCCTCGGCGCAACCAACCCTTCTTACACATTGCAAATCGCGGCTGCGCTCCCGGCCTGGCTGGCCGCGGATGACGACATTTCCTACTCCTTCACCGGACTTCCCACGACGCCGGCAATGACTCTCTCCGGCGGAAGCGCCCGCCTGATCGGCGACGCCTCCGCGTCCCTGCCCGGACTTCAGGTTGTGGTCGGTCCGCAGGCGTCATTGACGATGGAGGTGGACCAGAGACTGGCGAACCTGCATGTGGGAGACAACGGCATTTTCGCCATCTCACCAGGCAGTCAGAAGCTCCTGCGCGTCGACGCCTTCAGCCTGGCTCCCGCCGGTCGGATCGAGCTGGCATCCAGCGACATGGTCCTGCTCCGTGCCACTTCAACCTCCTTCGACGCCATTCGCCACTTTGTATTCACCGGACAGATTTCCACCTCCGTCGGCCCCGGTGCCACTGGCGGCATTCCAGCGCTGGCGCCAATTGACAACCGCCTGTTGCACCTGAGCCTTTGGGCGGGTCGGCCCATCGGCGACGGATCGGATTTCAGCCAGGTCATCATGAACACTCTTCACGGCGACTGCAATCTGGATGGCGTTGTCAACGCCTCCGACTACATCAGTGTTCTGGCCAACCTGGGCAAACCAGGACAGTGGATCACGGGCGACCTGAATGGAGACGGAATGGTCACTCTCGACGATCTGGCCGTAATCAACGCCAACCTTGGCGCCGGCGCTGCCGTGGTTTCCGGTCCGGCGCGGGTTGCCCAGGCGGCTTCCGCGCCTCTGGCGAAGACCGGACAACCGAAAAAGAAGACCCAAGCCTCCAGCCACCGCGATCCCGCCGGAAAACGACCGCGAAAGGCGAAGCTGCATCCAACCCGGATCGCGCGATGACTTCTCAAAGTCCGTGAGGATTCCGCTGGCGCATCAAGAATTGGGCGGGGGCTCGGCGGTCGCGGCAAGGCAGGGTGCCCTTGTCCTGCCGTTCTCAGATGCCGCTCAACGCCAAAGCAAAACCGCCATCAATTCTCATGCGACGGAAGCTGCAACGGGCTCATTTGCTGAAGGCAGATAAGCGGCCAGGTCTTGTCAAGTACCCCCAATGCCCCGGATTGACATCCGAGTCGATGGACACCGTCCTTCTAATGGTGGTCGCGCTGTACTGAATATGCAGCTCGGGTAGACTGAACCGGCAATCGACTTTGTTCCCACCAACCTCGTGAGTTCTGGAGCCAAGCAATGCGACATATTTCCATCGGTCTTGCCATCCTGCTGTTTCATGCCCATGGCGTTATCGCCCAGGAGGCATACAGGCCGACTCCATCAGAGCTGCGCGAAGCGTACAGGCGGGCGGCCGAAATTCGGAACATCGGCAACGGGCGGGTGTTCCTGGCGACGGTCGAGCCGAATTGGCTGGCTGACAACACTCGATTCTGGTACCGAAATGACCTGCCGGAGGGTAAGCGGCAGTTCATCCTCGTGGACCCACCCGCTGGCAAGCGCGGGGCGGCGTTCGATCATGCGAAGCTGGCCGCAGCGCTGAGTGTGGTGTCGGGACAGAAACTCGACGGGGAACGGCTGCCACTGGATCGCCTTGCTCTCATTGCCGACGGTAAAGTCTTGGCGCTTGAAGCCGCCGGCAAAAAGTGGCAGGTCGACCTCGATTCATATGAGTGCAAACCGTACGACGGAACCATCGCCGCACCCCAGAGTCGGCCAACCGAACGTCGGCGTGGCGGCGGGCCGAGCGACCGGCGCGGCGTTGGACCGCGCGACGGTGAGGTGATGTCCCCGGACGGAAACTGGATCGCCTTCGTCAAAGACTTCAACCTCCATATCCGCCCAAAATCAGGCGATGATGCGGTCAAGCTCAGCACAACGGGAGTGTCCGGCAACGCTTTCGGCTCCATGGTCTGGTCGCCCGACTCCAAGACCCTGATCGCGCACCGAATTGAACCCGGCGACCGCAAGGAGGTCTATCTCATCGAGTCATCCCCGAAAGGCGGTGGACCGGCCAAGCTCCAGTCGCATGTCTATCCCCGGCCGGGCGACAAGTTCACCGCCTATGAGATGTGGCTGTTCGATGTCGCATCGCGAAAAGCCACGAAAGTCGACCTGGAACGGATCGACTTTGGTCCGGCGCCGGCCGTCCATTGGCGTGACGGCGGCAAACGGTTCACGTTCGAGCGCACCGACCGGGGCCACCAGCGATTTCGCATCATCGAGGTCGATGTCGCCGACGGCAAGACGCGGAATATCATCGACGAAAGGACACCGACCTTCATCAACGGCCTGAAGCATTTCACCTACTACTTGGAGAACAACAGGGAGATCATCTGGGCAAGTGAGAAGGATGGCTGGAACCACCTCTATCTGGTCGATGGCGAGACTGGTCGGATCAAAAACTGCATCACGCCCGGACAGTGGCCGGTATTTGGCGTTGAGCGGGTGGACGAACAGACACGGCAGGTGTGGTTCCGCGCCGGGGGCGTCTGGCCGGAACAGGATCCGTATCACGTTCACTATTGTCGGGTGAACTTTGACGGCACTGGCCTGGTTCGCCTGACTTCCGGCGACGGCACGCACCGCATCCGCTATTCGCCGGACGGCAAGTATTTCATCGACACCTATTCTCGCGTTGATCTTCCGCCGGTGAACGAGTTGCGTCGAAGTGAGGACGGCTCCCTGGTGTGCTTGCTGGAGAAGGCCGACATCTCGCTGTTACTCACCACCGGTTGGAGGTTCCCTGAGCGATTCGTCGCCAAAGGCCGAGACGGCACGACGGACATTTACGGCATGGCCATTCGCCCGCGCAGCTTCGACCCCAAGAAGAAGTATCCGGTGATCGAGTACATTTACGCCGGCCCCCAGGATTCGTTCGTCACCAAGTATTTTCACCCGTTCAACCGGGACATGCACGAACTGGCCGAGTTGGGTTTCATACTGGTCCAGTGCGACGGCATGGGAACGAGCAACCGGAGCAAGGCATTCCATGACGTCTGCTGGAAGAATCTGGCTGACGCCGGCTTGCCGGATCGTATCGCCTGGATCAAGGCGTTGGCTGCGAACGACCCGAGCATGGACATCTCGCGCGTGGGCATTTTCGGTACGTCGGCAGGGGGGCAGAGTTCCACTGGCGCGATGTTGTTCCATGGCGATTTCTACAAGGCCGCCGCCTCGAGCTGCGGCTGCCACGACAACTGGCTGGACAAGGTCTGGTGGAACGAGCAGTGGATGGGCTACCCCGTGGGTCCGCACTACGCGGCCCAGTCGAACATCA
>CAYSSA010000126.1:0-1170 GCA_964433485.1 uncultured Tepidisphaeraceae bacterium
ATTCTGCAGATGGATCATTCGATCAAGGAGGGAGACTGGGTGCGCTTTGACGGCAAGGAAGGCATCGTCCGCGAGGTGCGCTGGCGGCAGACCTCCATCGAGACCAACGACTGGACGACCGTGATCATTCCCAACAGCCAGCTCATGAAGTCGGTCGTGGTCGTGGTCGGTCGCCGCAGGGGAAAGCCGCAACTGGCCAGGCGCGATGTGGTCTTCAATGTTGATTTCCGCCACTCGCCCGCGCACGTCGTCGGGATTATGAATGAGGCGTTTCGGGAAGAGCGTATCCCCGCGGTCGCCGAGGAGCCGCGACCCAACTGCATCATGCTCGACTACAAGGACAGCTACGGACAGTACTGCCTTCGCTACTGGCTGACCGACTGGCTGCTGAACCACCTGACCGATTCGACGGTGCGGGCGCGCATTTTCACAGTGCTGCAGCGCGCCGGCATGAGCCCCGCGATTCCGGCGGTGGCCAATTTCGCCACGCTCGACGACCCCGCGCGGCGCCAGCGGAAGCACACCGAGGAAATGTCGCGCCGCATCGCCGCCCTGCGCGGGGCGGCGCTGTTCTCGCCGTTGACGGAACAGGAGATCCATGAACTTGCGGAATCCCTGCGCCCCGCGCCTTTCTCGCCGGGCGAAACCATCACCCATCAGGGCGACGTGGCCCACTGGCTCTACCTCATTGTTCGAGGCTCGGCCGAAGTGCGGGTGGCGGCCGACGGCGGCGGATTGTCACACGCCCTGGCGACGCTCGGCCCAGGCGGGTTTTTCGGCGAAATGGGCCTCCTGACGGGCGACCCGAGATCGGCCACTGTCGTAGCACAAACGGATACGCTCTGCTACAGGCTCGACAAAGAGGCGTTTCTTGGCATCCTCCAGCGGCGACCCGAGGTCGCGGCGGAAATCTCCCGCCTGCTCACCACGCGACGCGCTGAACTCGACGCGGCCCGCGAGGGACTCGATGAAGCCTCGGCCAGGCTTCGAGCCCAGCGCACACAGGCCGATCTGCTGAATCGAATCCGGTCGTTCTTCCGCCTTTGACACGCCCGGCGCCCATTGGCCGCAGTGGCCCGACCCTGTGTCTCCTTTCCGCCACGGTCTATTCCGCGCCCAGTCTCCTTACCAGAGCTGAGAACACTTCATCGGCGCCCCTGGTATCGCCGG
>CAYSSA010000126.1:1298-1715 GCA_964433485.1 uncultured Tepidisphaeraceae bacterium
CCGACGGCAGCGCGGCGCACTGGTCATGATACCCGCCATCGCGCACCAGCAGACTCACCAGCGGACGATATCGCCGATCCACCTTCTGCCACTGGTCGATCAATGCCGGCTGCTCGTTGACGAATCCCGTGAACGCCTCGCTCATTGCCTGCGGATAGGGAAGCATGATCGGCTTCAGGTCTCCGAGTTCCAGACGCCAGTCAACCCAGGCCGCAAACGCGCCGGCGGAATCGGCCAGCACGGTGTCCAGTTCAATCGCCTGTTTGAGGGCTTCCAGCAGCATCAGGGCCTGCGGCAGACGGGCCATCTTCGTGGCGTCGGCATTTCCTCCCAGGGCGATGGCGGAAGTCAGTTCCGCGACGATAAGCCTCCATTTCGCGTCGAACTGCGAGAGTCGCCCACCCGTCCAGCGGCGCT
>CAYSSA010000126.1:1730-7471 GCA_964433485.1 uncultured Tepidisphaeraceae bacterium
CCGCAACATCTCCTGGCTTGAAGGCCAGCAATTCCTCCGCGTGCCGGGCCAGGCGCGCCAGATCACCGAGCGTCGCCGCCGCTTCCGTTCGCTGCGTCGACGCCGCGGCATTCGATGCCGCCAGCGCCAATTGGGCGATGCGCTTGTCGAGATTCGCGCCGCCTTTGGGTTTGAAAGCCAGCAGCGTCTCCAGGGTCTTCGGCATGTTGTCCAGACGGTCGATCAGTTCTCCGATCCGGGCGACCTCGTCGGCCAGCGCATCCAGCGACGCCGGAATATTTGCGCCGCCCGCCTTCGGCAGCGAAACGGCACTGTCGCTGAACCGTTCAACGGCCGCCGGAAACTGCTTCTCCAGTTCGGCCAGGGGCCTTGCCAGCCCCTGTATGGGATTGGCCGCCCTGGAACGGGCGGCAAAGCGGGCACGGGCATTTCCGGCGCGATCCAGCGCCGACAACACCTTGATGCTCTCGTCGGGATGGTCGCCCACCCAGCGCAGCAGCGGCGCCAACTGCTCGGTCTGCTCGCGGGAGAGGTTGAGGCGGCGAATGCGGCTGACCACCACGCGATAGACGTGCTGGGACTGGATGCGCGATCGCCCGGATTCGCGTGTACGCGGATCAAGATACAGCGCCACGCCCTCCGTGAGTTGCGCTTCCATCTGCTGTCGTTCAGAGGCATCCACCGCGAGATTGGATTGCAGCGCCCTCGCCGTCTCCACGCACGTTTCCAGCATTTGCGCAAGCTGGGGGTTGCTCTCGCCCCGCGTCGCGGCAGCCCCCAGCGCCATAAGCTGGGCGCGAAGCTGAGGCGAAACAGCCAGTTGCGACGCCTCCGTCGCCAGTTCCACCGCGGAGCGCCGACCGACGGCGACCGGCTGCCGCTCCGGGCGCAACATCCTTGGACGCATCAACACAAGGCGGCGTTCGTCCAACCCTGCCATCGCAGCCAAAGCGGCGCCGGCCCGGCGGCCGCAGTCGTCCATTTCCTTCACACCAGCGCTCGCCGGCAGGGTAAAGGTGATCTCATGCAGCCTGCCGGCGGCGGCGGCCTGTTCCGGCGTCAGCTTGCCGCCCTGTGCCTGCAGCAGTTCCTCAACCGCGGCAATGGCCTGCGCTATCAGCCGCGACCGCAGACTGGCGGCAACTTGCGCGTCGGACATGGGCTGCGCTGCCGCGGCAACATTGCACGCCCAGCGATGAAGAATGCGAAGGTCAATCTCCAGTTCGAGGCGGGCAAGGCGCTCGCCGGCGACATCGGGACGCAACAGCATACGCTGTGCGGCCTCCTGCTCGGACTGGGCCGCGCGCTGCTCGAAAATCGCCTTCAGCGGCAGTAGTTCCTGTGCCGGCGGCGACCGCTGCGCCGAAGGCGCGGCAGCACCGAAAAGCAGAACTCCGCCGACAAGGCATGGCAACCAGGTGTGATGCAATCGATTCATAATCGGTTCCCGTGCAACGATGCCGACGCCCGGCTCACTTCCGGCGCGTCTCACGATCCCGCAGGCCCGCGCGACAGCGCGTCGGCATACACCTTTTCCAGGGCATTGACCATTGCTGCGGCGGAGAATCGCCGCGAGGCAAACAGTCGTCCCGCGTCGCCCATGCGGCGGCGCAGTGACCGGTCATCAACAAGTACCGCCAATCGCTCCGAGAGTTTTCCAATCTCAAACGCCGGAACCAGGAACCCCGTCTCCCCGTTGATGAGTCCCTCACGGTTGCCATCGATGTCATACGCCACCACCGGACATCCGGCCAACTGGCCCTGCGGTATCGCCCGCGCCAAGCCCTCGCGACGCGATGGGTGTACCAGGATATCCATGGCTTGGCTGAGTTCCGGAATCCGCGAGGGCGGAACCAGCCCGGTGAGCACAAAACGATCCTGAAGTCCTGCCGCCGCGATCCGCCGCTCAAACTCCGCGCGCAGCAAACCATCTCCCACCCATAGAAAGCGCAGCCTGGGAAACCGCGCACAAAGCGTCCCGGCGATGTCCAGCAGATCATCGTGTCCCTTCAGATGAAACAGACGCGCAATCGTGCCCACGACGACGTCGTCCGGCCCGAATCCCAGCATATCCCGCGCCTCCTGACGCGACACCGCGGGCGTCAGAAACGGCTCGATCTCCATGCCGGAGTAGACGGTCACGTATTGCCCGCACCGGCCAATGTGCGCCGCCAGGCTCTGGTCACGCATGGCGTCGGCAACGCAGACGATCCGGTGCGTTCTTGGCGCCGTCCACCGCTCCAGCAACTTGTAGACGCCGTTGACCATCGAATTCGTCGATGCCGTGAACGCAAGCCCATGTATGGTGTGAATGACCGCCGGCACACCGGCCCGCCACGCGGCCCAGCGACCAATGATCCCGGCTTTGCTGGAATGAGTGTGGACCACATCCGGCTTGAGGCTCCGAAGCAGGGACACCAATCCGCGATATGCGGCCAGATCCTTCTCGGGTGAAATGGCGCGCCGCATCGGCTCAATCTCGACCACGCAATAACCAGCGCCTCGCGCGCGATCCATCAACGAACCTTCGGGGCCCAGCGCCGGCCCGGTGATCAGTGTGACCTCGTGGCCAAGTCGATGCTGACCCTCGCAGGATAGAAGGGTGTTCTCCTGAGCGCCTCCCACGATCAACCGCGTGATAATATGGGCAATCTTCATGAGCTTGGCGAAGCATACTTTATTTTTCTCCCGTGTGCATTCCTCATGGCCGGCGAGAACAGCGGAGCGAGAACTCGAATCGGAATTCCGTCATCAAAGGCGGAAGCGGCCCGACGCGCTCCACGGCTACGCCAACAGTAAACTCGGTTCCGGCATGGAGTTGAAGGCGGCGGCGATTCGAGCTGAATCTCCGGGACAACCTGCCGGTCATGCGAAAGACAACGGCGATGACGTGACCTGTCTTTTGAGAAATTTGCTCTTTGTCACTGTGCTTTTCATCGGGTATGGTTGAGCCGTTCACTTTGTTCGATCGGCTCAGTGTGGGTTAGCGATGGCCGTGGAATCGACTCCGGAACATCAGCTGCGGCGAACGCTCGCAGCACCCGACGAGACAGGCGCGCGAAGTGCGCGTCTGGTGGACGACGCGCTGCGGCTCTGGAAGCGTCTTGGGCGGTTCATCGCAATGGGGCTTGTGGACGCCGACCTCGATCGACCCGCCGTCGAACTCGCATGTTTCGCCCTCCAGCTTCCTCTGAGGCAGGGCAGGACCGCGCCCGGACGCCAGACGTCCATCGGTCTGCGAGACCGCGCCGAACAGGCGGCCGAGCTGTTGATCTCCAATTTCAGCGAGACTTACGAAGCCGGCCTCCTGGAGCGAACGGCGAAGATCCTGCGGGATCTGCCGCTCAAGACTCCGGCCACCCCGGAAGCTCGCCTCCTGGCCGATGCCGTGAATCTGGACGATTTTGGAGCGATCGGATTCGTCACCCAGACCATGCAGTTGACCCGCGCTCAGGGGTCCATCCAGCACCTCGTCGAGGCATTTGCCAAGCGCGAGGAATACGGATATTGGGAAATCCGCCTCAAAGACGGCTTCCACTTTGACCTGGTGCGGGAGATCGCCCGCAAACGGCTGGACAACGCGCGCGACATGGTGTCACGTCTGGCACAGGAACTCCACGAAGACGAATTGTGAAAACCCTTCTAACGGCCAAATGGATTGCGACCGTCTCGGGACCGCTCCTGGAGGATGGCGCTATCGTCATCCTCCACGGACGGGTGCTCGATATCGGCCCGCGGATTGACGTATCCAGCCGCCATCGTGATGCGGCAGTCCGCGCCCTGGGAAACGTGCTGGTTACTCCCGGACTCATCAACGCCCATACCCATCTGGAGCTGTCGGATGCGCGCCGCGATGCGGAAGCACCCGTGGACTTTGTGCATTGGCTGCGACGGATGATCGCACGCGGCGCGACGGGCGCCGCAAACTACGCGGCGCAATGTGCGTCGGCCGCCCGCGTCGGCGTGTCCGCCTGTCTCAGTTTTGGTGTAACCTGTGTCGGCGACATCACGGCGCAGCCCGCGGCCACGCGCCCTGTTCTGGCCGCCTCGCGATTGCGAGCGGTGAGTTTTGGCGAAGTCCGCGCCATGGGCGCCAACCGCGCGCGATTGGACGAACGGATCGAATCCGCGCTGGCGTGGAACCCCACATGGCCCGTCGAGCGATTGCGGCCGGGTATTTCACCACACGCGCCATACAGCGTCGAGTTGCCGGGATATCTCCGGTGCATCCAGGCGGCTCACCGGAAAAACATCCCCCTGGCCACGCACCTGGCCGAAAATCCGGCCGAGGCCGAGTTCCTCCTGAGCCAGACCGGCCCGCTTCGAGACCTGTGGCTCTCACTGCCATGGTGGGATGCGAACGTGCCCCGTTATGCGGGCGGACCGGTGCGGATGGCAAAAGATGCCGGACTGCTCGACCATCCGACCTTGCTCGCCCACGTCAACTGCTGCGACGATGCCGAACTCGGCTTGTTGGCGACCGGGCACGCCTCGGTCATCTATTGCCCGCGCACCTCCGCATGGTTTGGCCATCCATCGCATCGCTTCCGCGACATGCTCAACCGCGACATCAACGTGGCCCTGGCCACGGACAGTTGCGCCTCATCGCCCGACCTCAATCTGCTTGAGGAAGCCCGCTTCGTGCATCGCCTGGCGCCCGAGCTTCCTCCGCAAACGCTCCTGCGCATGATCACGCTGAATGCCGCCAGAGCGCTCATGTGGGACCAGGAAATCGGCTCGATTGAAGTCGGCAAGCACGCCGACCTGGCCGTGTTCGCACCCGCATCATCCGATCCGCTGCGCGAGCTCTTGGAAACCTCGCTGCTCCCGACACAAACACTGATATCCGGCGAGCCCTGTGCATCCTGACCTTCATCGTTTCGATGTCCCCAGCTTAAGCGAACCAGCCCCGACCGTCAGTTTGAATCCGTCGGAGAATCCAACGGTAATGGGAGCCTTCTGGAAGTTGTAGGCCGCATAGGTGCGAACGCCGTCCTTCACGAAGACATTGGCGAACGGATAGTCGGCGGTCACAGTCGCGTCGTTTCGGCCCAGAGCATTGAGCGTGTGAATCCAGTGGTACATGAATGCTCGCGAGTTGCCGCCCTCCAGTTTGCAGTTGGGGTTGGCGTCGACGTACTGCGCGGCCGCGGTCGGATCGCTCAGCGCATAGAACATGATCACCAGGTCGCCCCAGCCGTTGTTGTAGTCTCGGCCGCCCTTTCGTTTTTCCACGATTCGGTCGTGGTTCTTCTTCACATAGTCCGGGAATCGCCCCATATAGATCGACGCCGGCGTGAATGGGAGCCAGTTAATGCCGTGGATGCAGTCGATATCTCCGGAGAACCACGTGCCGAACGCCCCTTTGCCGCCCCAGACCATGCCCAGGGCCACATTGGGAAAATCCTTCGGAAAGTTGGTGCCGGAAACGTCAAACCAGTATTCCTCGACGGCGGTGCGCTCGGTGTTGAAGAGAAACGCGCCGGCGTCGCGAATGGCCGGATCGCCCGTCGCCTGTCCCCAGAGCATCATGCCGTACCACGCGTTCATCGACTCGGACGATGATTCCTGGTTGTTGCCGTCGGCGAAATTGGCATCGCCCGACGCCCAGGAATGCCCGGCATACTTATCGAAACAGCGCAGATACGGGAACATCGAGTCCTGACGATCGGTCGAGGCGATGTCGCGAATCAGCAGTCTGACCATCGGTCCCCATTTCCCGGCCCATGCCGGATCCACCC
>CAYSSA010000126.1:7507-14706 GCA_964433485.1 uncultured Tepidisphaeraceae bacterium
TGGTGATCGTTCAGCGGCCGATCGCTGCCATACGACGGCCGGCTCCCAACCAGCGCGCCCCAGGTGCGGTTGTAGTAAAACACCGGCTGTTCCTTGCCCTCAGCAGCGCTGAACCAGTTCTCCAGACGGCTCTTGATCGTGTTCACAAAGCCGTCGCGCAGCCCTGTTTCTCCGCAGACTTCCGCAATGCCGCTCAACGTCGCCAGCCGGCCGAGGAGTTTGCCTTCCCAATACGTGTCGCCCGGCCCGCCCAGCCTTGCCTGGGCTTCCGCGCGAAGATATCCGAGCATACGCTGTCGGTCGGGAATGCCCTCCGAGGGGAACATGGGCAGCACGCCCTGCACCGCCACTTCCGTCTGAAAACTCGTCCCGACGCCCACCTTCATCAATCCGCGAACGGATCCATAGGCCATGTCCGTCAACTTCGTAAGTGCGTATTTCCACTGGTGCGGATAGAGAGCAAAGATCGTGCTGACATCAGCGCCTTCATAGGTCTTGAGCGTGACATCGTATGAGGCCCGCACGTTGCTCCCGACCAACTTGAATTCGACGCGGCTGTCCACAACGTGGGCATGCGCATACCTGCGGAACAGCGCCAGCGTCTGCGGCGCGTTGTCGGGGAGCACGGCGATGCTCAAGTAGTTCCTGCCTCCGGATTCGTTGACCCATACGCCCCCCTCGACGCCCTTCCACGAGGAGCCGGTCGGGCCGAACAGTCCGTAGTGACGCCCGTTGGCTGTGATGCCCAGCACCGGATCCCTGGGAGTGCCTGCCCAGATCTGCGGCGGCTTGGCGAAACTGATCTTCGCCTGCCCGCCGGCGTAGGTGCAATAGACGAAAGGACTCCCATGCCCGAACGTGGTGCGCAGGGATGATGCGCCGGCGGCAAAGGACACCGTGACAAACCAGTCGGAATAGCCGGCGCAGTCGGCCTGCGGGAACTCCTCCACCGCGGAGTGCCCGATCTTCAGATCTCCGTCTTTGCCCACGCCGCCACCGAAAATCCCCGAAGCCGCTCCGCGAATGGTCGCTCCCGGATAGCTCACCGCCAGTCCGCCGGGCGTGCAGTTCAACACCAGTGGATGGGCGAACATGGGCTGCGAATATTTCTGCCAGACCAGCGAACTCCACCACTGGCCCGTCACCATGGCCCCTTTGACATCGCCGGTCCTGAAGATCGTGTCGGGCAGGGGCTTGCACGGCTTTGGCGGCGCGGTGAGATAACCCCCCGCGCCGGCCTTCACCACCGCCGGATTTTCCGCAGCGATTGCACAACGCGCCATATCGGTGGTTATTACGCATACACCAATACACACTATTGCTCGGACAATCATCCCTGCCATTGCGTCTCCTGGTCAGTTCACGGTCGCCTTCTGCGAGGTAATCACCTGGCCGCCCTTGCCGTTGATGACATTGCGAATGCCGCTGCCCGGCCTGCCGCCGCCGAGACGGAAAGTCAGCATGTGACTCATCCTGACACCCGGCGCGGCGGGCGTTTCGATCGCGTTGTCGGCGATCACCGGCGCGGCCTTGAACACATGATACACGCCAAGACCCCATGCTTCGTGCTCCTTTACGCGATCGCCCACCTTGTACGATGCGAACCCATCGCCGACGGCGCTGCGCCAAGCCTCCTGCGAAGGCGGATCGTAGGGCATCTCCGACTGGTAGAAATAAACCCGGCCTCGCTCGCCGTTCCAGACGGTCTGGTAAGACTGCGTGTGCTCCACAAACAGACCGTAGATCGTCACATCGTTGCCCTCCACGCGCAACCCCGTGGCGCAGGTGTTCTGATTCCAGCCGACGTTGCGTCCATGATCCGCGCGCCACAGCCAGAAATTGTCACCGACCACATGGTCGTTGTGGATCGTCACCATGTGCTTGGTCTTGCCCGGGCCATACCCTCCGACGCGGCAGAAGATGTCGTGCAGGAAAACCGGATTGTCGGCCTGCCCCGCCCGCCGTTCCGCCTGCCCGACCTGCAACAGCGTCTCGGATTCTCGCTCCCCGGCGTCGATCAGGATGCCGCTGACGATCACGCCTCCCTCAGCCTCGATCCGCATCGCCGTTCTGCCGGATACCGGCGCCAGGCTCGGAAAGCCCAGCCCCAGCACCACCGTGTCGCCTCGCCCGATCACAATGCTCTCCTCCAGCGAGTAGATCCCTGGCGTCAGCAGCAGATGCTTGCCCGCCCGCAGCGCCGAGTTGATCGTCGCGGCGGTGTCCCTGTCGGGCCTGGCAAGATGGAATCCCTCAATCGGCATCACCGTTCCGGATGAGTTGGCATCCTCCCAGGTCAGGCCGGCCGCCCCCACACGCAGCGGCGGAACCATCACCGACCATTTCCCCTCGCCATCCACCGTCAGGTATGGCCGCTCACGGATCAGCGGAACCTTGTCAACAACAGTGTACGGTTTGACCGGCCACTCGCCCGCGGGCGGATTGCCGCAGCCGGCGAAAACCATGTTCCAGGCCCCGCCGATCCACCCTCCCCAATCGCAGTTTCGCGAGAACCACTGCTGCTGCGAGCCTGAGTCCACTTTGCCGTCGACTTTGCAGTCGGCCAGAAACCCCCCGCTCGACCATCCACCCGATGAGAGGTGCAGATCTCCACGGATGTGCGTGCGCCGCATCGGAGCCGCCTGCGAAACCGCCCAGACGTTTACACCACCCGAACGCGTCGGAATGACCGTGAGATTCTCAACCCCGCGCCAGAAATTGCATGTCGCATTACGGTTCATCCACGCCGCGTCGGTCCAGACGCCGCCGCTAATCGTCACCTCCCCCGGCCGCCGCCCAAGACCCGCAACCTGCGTGTAGAAGCCAACGGGCACGTCCAACTCGTACTTCCCGGGCTTGAACAGCATCGCAAACCGGCCCGTGCCGAACTGCGCTCGCTCCTGTTGCTTGAACACGGCGTGAATCTTCTCCTGCGCTTCCCTGCTCGATGGATCAAACACCAGCACATTCGGTCCAAAGTCCGGATCTGCGGCAACATACCTGCTTGTCAGGACCGCAATCGCGACGACAAGGAAGAACGATCTCATAAGCCTGCCTGTTCAATAAGCCGTTGATTCTGCCGCCCGGTCAACGCCGACGGCCATGGCTGCCAATAAACACGGGCCTCTTGGCCGTAGCACTCGCCACCGTCTTTCTGCCTACGCGATGTATCGTATCCCAATTCACCTCGCGCGCCCAAGCCCCAAAACGCACTGAATTGCCGACGACGCATCCGGCTGTTGGCATATCAATACGACCCATAAACTTGATTTCTCCGCCGCGTTTGACACCCCGAATCCCTCGCCGCATAATCCCGCCCTTCCGGCTGACGGACAGATCGAGGTACACCATTGCCCGAGGATAACATGAAAGCCCCATGGATCACCTATCGCCCGGAAATCCGCGTGCTCGACTGCACTATTCGCGACGGCGGACTCATCAACGACCACTGCTTCGAGGACGCTCTCGTCAAAGCCGTCTATGAAACCTGCGTGGCGGCCGGGGTTGATTACATGGAGATCGGCTACCGTGCCTCACGCAAGCTCTTCACCGGCGGCAAAAACGGCGACTGGCGATTCTGTGAGGAAGACGCCCTTCGCCGCATTGTCGGCGACAATCCCACGCCGCTCAAGCTCGCCGTCATGGCCGACGCCGGAAAATGCGACTGGAAGAACGACATCGGCCCGAAGAAAGACAGCGTCATCGACCTCGTCCGCGTTGCCTGCTACGTCACACAAATCCCCGAGGCCGCCGACATGATCCAACACGCCGCCGACCAGGGATACGAGGTCTCGGCCAACCTGATGGCCGTCTCCACGATCCAGGAACCCGAACTCAACCAGGCGCTGGAAGTGCTGGCCAAAACCCCGGCCACTGTCATCTGTGTCGTCGACTCCAATGGCGCGCTCTATGCCGAACAGGTTGAACTGCTGGTGAAGAAATACCTGGCCACTGGCAAGGAAGTCGGCATCCACGCCCATAACAACCTGCAACTGGCATTCGCCAATACCATCGAGGCCATCATCCACGGCGCCAACCGCATCGACGCCACCATGTCGGGCCTCGGCCGCGGCGCGGGCAACTGCCCCATGGAACTCCTCCTGGGATTCCTTCGCAATCCCAAGTTCAAGCTGCGCCCAGTCCTAAAATTGCTCCAGGACCATTTCGTATCTCTGCGACAGAAGATGGAATGGGGCCCCAATGTCCCCTACAATATCGGCGGCATGCTCAACCAGCACCCGCGAGCCGCCATGGCCGTCCGCGCCAGCGCCGACAAAGACAACTACGTCGACTTCTACGACAAGTGCATCGCCGACGTCTAACTGAACGGGCACTTCTCCCGTTTGCCCAAACCTCGCAACGATCCCGGCGTCACAACTCGCACCATCACCCCCCCCCCTCGCCAAGTGTGCCAGATTGACACTCCCCGTGTCTCACCCATGACGCACGACGAACAACCTGCCGCGCCTCAGTCACACACGCCGGCTACAACCAAGCCACCCTGCACCGCTTCGAACCGGCCGTATTTGCTTGGGAATTTGGTGGCACGGGCTACCAGCCCATGGTCTTGTTACACCGCTACCCCTTTACCACCCTTGTGAAACACTTGCCCATCCCAATCCCAACTGGCACGCTGGTTGCTCCGCAAATCCCAGAGAGAAATTGAACCCCCGTGTCCAACGGATTTCGGACGATTACAAACAACTTGATCGAGTGGCCGGCGGTTGGAACCGCGGCCGCGGACAAAGGAGGTAGCTTGATGAATCCAAACGGGGGCCTGAACTGAGCCCCCTGCCGACAATGTGTTCTTCCCGGAAGAGAATCGCTCTCGTCTGAGGGCGATTCTCTGTTTTCTGTCCAAGCGAGTCTCAGGACACCATCAACCCGGACAATCTCCACGCAATCCCGCCATCCTTCCGGTGATCCGTGACCCGTGAACAGTAGCCGGTATTCCCAACCAATCGCTGATGACCGATGACTGACCTCGCCCTGACACAACTGGCATGATGCTCGTGCCCAATGAAATCCCCGCCACATCACGATTCTCTTCAAAAGCCCGGTCACAGAGTTAGAATGTGCCGGCACAAATCAACCACACACGGCCAGGATGCGGTTCGTTCATCGCCGACTTCGGCATGAACCACGGGATTGACATCATCGGTCTTGGCGGCCGTCTGGCGACCGCTCCCCGGTGTGTTCCCCGGCTCCAAAACCGTCGGCAAGCTGGAGCGAGGATATGGCAAGGACCTTGAAGATCGAGTCTGGCGCTAACCCGGTTCTTCTCACCGGAATAAACCCGGATCTGAAGCCGTCCCTTCATCACGGCAAGTCACAGCAATCGAGTATGAACCCTCAACTCTCCCGTCGTCATGTTCTTCGCGCTGGATCCATGCTGGCCGCCGCCGTGCTGGCCGATCGGGCTGCGGCGGATGGGGCATCGGAGTTCGTCTTTGACCCGTCAAAGGACATCATCCCCGCCCCGAAAGACCCGGCCCTCTGGCCGGCATTCCGCCTGCAACTGGCGCAGTGGCGCCAGGCGACGCGACGCCGCCTGAACTACGACGACTCGCTCTATCGGCGGCCCGAGTTCGCATGGTCGGCGGCGAACTATTCGTGTCTCTTCCTGATGATGTGCGATGAGGCGTTCTACGACGCCAAGGCGGGACGTTACACCATCGAAGCGATGCTCGATGACGGAAGGCGCGAATTCGGCGGCTACGACAGCCTTGTGCTCTGGCATGCTTATCCGCGCATCGGAGTGGATGCGCGGAACCAGTTTGATTTCTACCGCGATATGCCCGGCGGGCTCACGGGCGTGCGCGATGTGGTCCACCGTTGCCGACAGCGGGGCGTGCGCGTCTACATCAACTACAATCCCTGGGACACCGGTACGCGCCGCGAGGACAGGTCCGATCTGGACGCCCTGGTGGAAATGGTCCAGGCACTGGACGTGGACGGCATCTTCCTCGACACCATGTCGCGCGGGGCCGCGGAGTTCCGCGCCAGGCTGGATGCGGCGCGGCCCGGCGTGATCCTCGAAGGCGAGGGCGTGCCTCCGCTGGAAAACATCCGCGATCATCACGCATCGTGGGCGCAGCACTTTGTTGACAGTGAAGCGCCCGGCGTATTGCCCCATAAATGGATCGAGCGCCGCCACATGCAGCACCAGGTGTGGCGCTGGCATTTCGAGCATACGGCCGAAATCCACGCCGCCTGGATGAACGGCAGCGGGATTATGGTCTGGGAAAACGTTTTCGGTTCCTGGCTGCCATGGAACGCCCGCGACCGCTCGCTGTTGCGGGCGATGCTGCCTGTTCAGCGACGCTACAGCGCGCTCTTCTCCGAGGGAGACTGGACGCCGCTGGTGCCCACCGAACAACGCGATGTGTATGCTTCCCTCTGGACCGACGGCAACCTGCGTCTATGGACACTGGTGAACCGGGCGAAATCACCCGTCACGGGCCCAATGCTCAAGATCGACGCGGCGGCGGACGCTCGATGTTTCGATCTGATCGCCGGACGGAAACTGACCCCGGCCGGGCCGGTTCTGGAGACTTCCATTGGCGGACGCGGCCTGGGTTGCTTTCTGGCCGCCCCCGCGACAACGCTGGGCAGCGATTTTGAACGGTTCCTCGCGGCCCAAGCCGCCACCCACGCCCAGGCTCAGACCGATACCTCGCGCCCGCGCCGCGAAACTCGCCTCACCGCGGTCCCCGCAACGACGAAGTTGAAGAAGCCTCCATCCGGCATGCTGGCCGTCCATCCGCCGCCCAGCGCGACTCTGATCATCCGCATGCGGCTGCGCGAGTGTGGATTCTATGATTCTTCCACAGACAACGAAGAGGGGTACTGGTCTTCCTACCAATTCCAGACCCGCGAGTTTCGGCGTGTTGTGGCGTTGCGCCCCTTTGCCATGGACGAAACTCCGGTGACAAACGCTCAGTTCGCTGAATTCTTGCGATCCGCGGATTACCAGCCCAGGCATAACCAGAATTTCCTCAGACACTGGGGCGGCCGCCAGCCGCCACCGAATCTGGCGGACCATCCGGTCGTCTGGGTCAGCCTTGAGGACGCCCGGGCCTACGCCGCCTGGGCCGGCAAGCGTCTGCCCACGGAGGAGGAGTGGCAATTCGCCGCCCAGGGCGGCGATGGCCGCGAGTATCCATGGGGCGACGCACCGCGCAATGGCGTCTGCAATC
>CAYSSA010000127.1:0-8296 GCA_964433485.1 uncultured Tepidisphaeraceae bacterium
TGCCGTGCGCGACAAAGCCCTTCCAGAGATCGGAGAAGAATCCGCCATCGTCATTCTCGCGGACGGCCTGGTTTGAGGCCCAGTTGAGGAACTCAACACTCAGTCTTGCCCCCCTGTGGTTGTGGGCGGCGAGGGCATACTCGACGGCATCGGTAATCGTGAAGACGGAGCAGGTTCCCCGAGCGCCCTGCGGGCGGACATCCAGATCAAAAGCGCGGAAGATGCCGCGCAGGTCGACTTCCGATGGAAGGGGCGTTGGCGCGGCCGGCTCGGCCGATCGAACCGCGCCGGGCGGAATGCACATCCAGGCGCCAAGCAGGCAAACGAGCACCGATCCCGCCAGAAAACCTCGTCGGAGCATGGAATTCTCCTCTGAATGACCCGCGGGATTGTACCTTGAGGCGCGGGGAACCACACGGGACAAGCTCGACGCCTGCGATGCGATGACCGACCGCCACCTGGCCGATGATCAATCCGCCACAAGCGTTGAGGTCGCCCACGGCCCTGCCATGCGGGACATTCGGCTGGATTTGAGGTATGCTGGGCTGAAGCGGCCAGGGCAAGGAGAGACCATGGGAAGAAGAATCAATGTGGCGATCATCGGGCTCGGATTCGGAGCGGAGTTCATACCGATATACCAGCGGCATCCGCACGCCAATCTTTACGCCATCTGTCAGCGGACCAGGAAAAAACTGGACGCGCTGGGAGACGCTTTCGGTGTCGAAAAACGGTATACGGACTATGGCGAGTTGCTGCGCGATCCGAATGTGGATGCGGTGCACATCAACACGCCGATTCCCGATCACGCCCGGCAGTCGATTGCGGCGTTGAAGGCGGGAAAGCATGTGGCCTGTACGGTGCCGATGGCGACCAGCATCGAGGATTGCCGCACGATCGTGAGCCTCCAGAAGAAGACCGGTTTGAAGTACATGATGATGGAGACCGTGGTCTACAGCCGCGAGTACCTGTTTATCAAGGAACTTCACGACAAGGGAGAACTGGGCAAGGTGCAGTTCCTTCAGGCGAGCCACCAGCAGGATATGGACGGGTGGCCGAACTATTGGCCGGGATTGCCGCCGATGTGGTATGCCACGCACTGCGTGGGGCCTGTTTGCGCGCTGCCCGGCGCGACGGCCGAGTATGTGTCGTGCTTCGGTTCGGGAACAATTCGCACGGAACTGATTGCCAGGTACAACTCGCCATTCGCGGTGGAAACGACGCATATCAAGTTCAAGGATTCGGACCTGTGCGCTCGCATATATCGCTCGCTATTCGACGTTGCCCGGCAGTATCGCGAGAGTTTTGATGTGTTTGGATCCAAGGCGTCGGTGGAGTGGCCGCTGATTGAGCACCAACCGCTGATTCTCCATCGAGCGAAACTGCCGGAGGCGAGAATCCCCAAACCGGTCCGCGCGCCGGACTACGCCAGGCGACTGCCTGCGCCAATCCGCCAGTTCACCACCAAGGGCGTGTACGATCTCGGCAAGCACAAGCACCTGAGCTTTACGCAGGGCAGCGGGCATGGGGGTTCGCATCCGCACATGGTACATGAGTTCATCATGGCCCTGGTGGAAGACCGGCCGCCCTTCCCCAATGCGGCGCAGTCGGCCAACTGGACCTGCGTCGGTCTTTGTGCTCACGCATCGGCGCTCGCCGGCGGGAAGATCGTTCGGTTGCCCGGCTTCACATTCGGATGACGGGGGCGCGGAGGGAAAATGGCCGTGGTGGTGTTCGGCGCGAGGCGCATCCGCGCATGGCTCATCGTATGTATGGTGGGAATTCCGCCGCGCTTGACCGAAGTCGGCCGCACGGCTAAATCACTTGATATGCCCATTCGCGTCACTTGTCAGGGATGTGCGGCACAGTATGCGGTCGGCGAGCAATTCGCCGGGAAGCGGGTCAAGTGCAAGCGCTGCGGGGCCATGTTCGAGATTCCCGCGGTGGGCGGACCCACGCCGACCCACATCGAGGACATGATCGCCAGGAATGCTCCCGCGGTGTCGTTGAAGGACGATGAAGACAGGATATTCAAGGAGCCGCCGCCCAAGGTGGCGTCAGGGGTTTCCGGCGTGGCCATCGAGCCCGAGCGCTACGATGAACTTGACGTGGCCGCCTCCACAAGACCGGAGAAGAAGGAGGAGAACGGCCCGAGCGCGGTCGGTCGCCCGGACGCAGACGCCACGCCGACCGGGAAGAAGCGGCTTCTCAAGCTCAAGCCCGGGGCCAGGTCATTCTCGGACAAAGCCAAGATAGGTGAAATCGCGGCCGCCCGGCAAATGCAGCGAGAGAAGGAGGAACTCCAGGCGCGCATTGAAATGCGCACGGTCTTCAGTGATTTCCGCAAGAACCCTCTGTCGAAACTGGTGATGGGCATCGGGTTGGGGGCGTTTGTGTTGTACCACCTCTGGATGGCGCTGAATTACCATGATTGGTTGGTATTGCGGAACATGGGCATTCGCCTGGCGGCTTACGTGCTGCTGGTCATCCCTCTGGGCATGGCCGGCGCCTTGCTGGCCGCCTTTGCCTGCCGGTTCAAGCCGACGCGTCCGCTGGTGTTCATTGTGGGCGTAACGGCCGCGGCGCCGCCGGGAGTATTGGCGATGGGTTTTCTCACCGAGGACAACACGTGGCGAATCGTTTCGGCGGTGGCGGCGCTTCCGATAACCTTCTGGGTCTTCCACCTTGCGTTTCAACAGGGAATCCTCCGCAATCTCGCGGCGTTCCTGGGCGTGCTTACCTTGCCGCTTCTGGTCGCCTGGGCCGCCACGAGTTATGTCCAGGGCGACGAGGGACTGAGAAGCGCGGTCGCCGAGTATCTCAGCGAAGTGCCCGCGTCGAGGGAAGCCCGAGCGCTGGAGAAGGCCCGCAGAGACCAGAAGCCGGCCGATGCCACCGCCGAGCCGGCGCGGAACCCGGGTGAATGAAATGGCCATCATTGGACATGGGGTTGACCTCGTCGAGACCGGCCGCATCGCCGCGATGCTTGAGTCGCATGGGGATCGCTTTCTGGAGCGGTGCTTCACGCCGGCGGAGATTGCGTATTGCCGTGGACACCAGAAACGAGTGGTCGAACACCTGGCCGGTAGATTTGCCGTCAAGGAGGCAATTCTCAAGGTGCTTGGCACCGGCTGGTCGGGCGGGATCAGTTGGACCGATATGCAGATACTGCCGAATCCCGCGGGATCGCCGGTCCTGAGTCTGTGCGGCCATGCGGCCGCGGTCGCCGCGCGCCTCGGCATCACGCGCTGGCACGTATCGATCAGCCATATCGAGACTCATGCGATCGGCAGTGCCATCGGCGAAGGCATTTGACCAGTTTCAGTTTTCTCGAGAACGGTCCCGGCCTGTCCGATTTGCGCCGCGTCAGGCCTCGGTCACCAGCACGCCTCGCAACTCCATCATCGCGTCGCGGTGTCGCCACTGTCCGGCATGCTCAAAGATGTTCATGAGATTCTGGAGGATTCGGGCGATCCATTGCCGGTGGGTTGCCCTGGGAAGCATTTCATCGACGCGCGGGATAACCCGGCCGCTCACCTGTTCGATCCGCTCAAATGCCTCCTCGCGGCTCATCGCTCTTCCGCTGAAGAACGGATCGACAAGCATCGTGCGCTGACCATCTCTGACGGCGGCCAGAAAATGAAGCGGGGCATTGATGCCGTCCACCAGCAGCCCCACTCTTTCCGCGACGGCCTTGTAGACCAGCGACAGCGTGATCGGCAGCCCGCGATGGGTCTCCAGCACAACGGGAATATAACTGTTTCCGGGCACGTAGTAGTCGTCTGAATTGCCCACAAACCCGGCTTCATCGAACAGGACATCGTGCAGATGCGCGAGTTTCGCGTCCACGGAATTGCTGCGCACCCGTCGCCGAACCAGTTCGGCATAGCGATCCACCTCGCGCACGCATTTCTCCGGGTCCGCCTCGGCCATTTCATGCATGGCAATGGCCACGGCAGCGAGGAACAGCCCGTCGGACGTTTCGATCGTCTTCATCTGCGCTCGAAACAGGTCATACGCCTGCGGCCGGCAATGCGTCGGTCGTGACATGGTGCAGATCGGAATCGAGGCAAACCGCCGGTCCATTGACACATTATTGGACCATGCGAGCCCTCGTTTCCACTCCTGCCATTGTCTTCGGCAAGCCGACGCACCGGCGTTAGCGCGACTGGTGCTTCACATGGGCGGCCACTTTCATCGGCAGTCCGAAAAGGTCGATGAACCCGCGTGCCGCGGTGACATCGAAGCCTTCCATGCTGAAGCTGGCCAGTTTGCTGTCGTAGAGCGTGTGCGGACTGCTGGCGCCGATGGCCATGGCCCGGCCCTTGTACAAGCGAACACGAACCGTTCCCGTGCAGGACAGATTGGTGTGGTCCACAAACGCCTGAAGCGATTCCCGCAGCGGATGGAACCACTGGCCGTAATAGACCAGTTCGGCGTAGCGCAGGGCCACCTGCTGTTTGAAGTGAAGCGTGTCGCGCTCGACGCAGATCTGCTCGATGGCCTTGTGGGCCTCGTAGAGAATTGTTCCGCCCGGCGTCTCGTACACTCCACGGGACTTCATTCCGACCAGCCGGTTTTCCACCAGGAGGGAGATGCCCACGCCGTGTCGGCCGCCAATACGGTTGAGTTCGGCGACAATCTCATAGGCGCCGAGCTTGTGTCCGTTCACGCTGACGGGCGTTCCCCGGTCGAAGCCGACCTCCACCACCTCGCTCTGGTCCGGCGCCTGACCGGGCGGGACGACCGTGGTGAGGCACGCTTCCCAGTTGGGTTCCTCGCCGGGATGCTCGATCTCCGCGCCTTCGTGGGAAATGTGCCAGAGATTACGGTCCTGGGAATAAATCTTCTTTTTGCTGGCGGTGACTGGAACGCCGCGTTTTTCCGCGTAGTCCACTGCGCTCTCGCGGTCGCGCAATTCGAATGTCGGATCCTTCCATGGGGCGATGATTTTCAGGTCCGGTCCCAGCGCCATGTACGTCAGCTCGAAGCGAACCTGGTCATTGCCCTTGCCGGTCGCCCCGTGCGAAACCGCGTCGGCGCCGGTCTGCCGGGCCACCTCTACCTGCTTGGCCGCGATCAGCGGCCGCGCGATGCTCGTGCCCAGCAGGTAGTCTTTCTCATAGATGGCTCCCGAACGGAGCATCGGGAAGCAATAGTTCGCGGCGAACTCCTGCCGCAGGTCCATGATGACCACTTCGTCGGCACCGCTCTTGCGAGCCTTGTCCTCGATGCCCTTGAGTTCGTCACCCTGACCAAGCTCGGCGGCGAAGGCGACGAGCTTCACGCCGGGATAGCGCTCCTTGAGCCAGGGGAGAATGACGCTCGTATCAAGTCCGCCGGAATAGGCGAGGACGATCTTCTTCGGGTTTGCCGCGGATGCCATGGTTGCTCCTTTGAGGGTTATGTTTGAGTTTGCCAGTATAGGCTTGCCGCCATCGCCCACAAGGGGATACCCCCTGGTGGAATCACCCCATCCGATTCCTGCACTGTGGCATTGACGCAGGTTTCGGCTGCACGGTAGGCTACGGGCATGAAACACACACTCAACATCGCCGCATTGGGTTTTTTCATGGTCTCGGCCGCAACCGTCTGGGCGGCGCCGCCGGGTGGGCCGGTTTTCTATGGCGATCCACCGGACGATACACATCCCTGGGCCGTACATGACCGCAATCGGCCGCAACCGCCGGTCGTGACGCCCGGAACCGTGAGCACCCAGGAACAGCCGGGCAAGCCGCCCTCGGATGCGATTGTGCTGTTTGATGGAACCCCCGACTCGCTTGCCAAGTGGGAGGCGGACAAGCCCGGCTCGGAACCGACCAAGTGGGTGGTGAAGGACGGGGCCATGGAATGCGTGCCGGGCTCGGGGTACATTCGCACCAAAGAGAAATTCGGCGATTGCCAGTTGCATATTGAATGGGCTGCGCCTGCCAAAGTCCAAGGTGACAGTCAAGGGCGTGGCAACAGCGGCGTCTTCCTCATGGGCGTGGAAATACAGGTGCTCGACAACTACAACAATCCCACCTATGCCGACGGATATGCCTCCTCGGTATACGGAGTGAACCCGCCCGCGGCAAACGCTCTGCGTCCGCCCGGCCAGTTCCAGACTTACGACATCGTTTTCCGTCGCCCCGTCTACAAGGAGGGCAAGTGCGTTGATCCGGGCTATGTCACGGTTTTCGTCAACGGCGTGCTTGTCCAGGACCACACCCAACTCGAGGGCGGCACTGGCCACATGGGCCGCAGCAGGCCCGGGCCGTTCCCGGTCGCCGGTCCCCTCAAGTTGCAGGACCATGGCAATCCGGTGCGTTTCCGCAATATCTGGTATCGACCGCTTCCGCCGCGCGCCGTCGAGGGCGGCACCAATGGCCCGCTTACGCCGGAGGCTGCCACCGCCAAGAAGAAGGAAATTGCCGCCGACATCCGCAAGGATGCCGCAACCCTGAAGGATCCGAAGAACCCGCTGCCGGAGATGTTCCGTCTGGCCGAGTCCCTCATCTACGACAAGGACGAGGCCACCATGAAACAAGTCACGCAGCTTGCCGAACAATATGTGGCGGCCGTCAAGGCCGTTCCTGCCGACAAGCTTGAAGGCCGCAAGGGCGAGGTCAAGCAGGTCTGGGACACGTTCAAGTATCTTGCCCGATGGAAGTTCATTGAGCAGAACTATGGTCCCAAGGTCGAGATCGACAAGCTGGTGAAGGATCAGGGCTGGGACAAGAAGTGAGCGTTGGGCCACGGTTTTCGCTAAGCGCATGCCCGCCGCATGGAATCCCCATGCGGCGGTTTTTTTGAATTCTCGCGAGTCTCGACGACTGTAACCTTCCGCGATTTGAGCCGTATTCACTTCAGGGCCGCCGCTTGGGCGGCACTTGGAGATTCCGGATGTGTCGTCTGGTCCATCCTGTTCGATTCCTGTCAATATCGATGCTGATGTGTGCGTCGCTGGCGGCCGCTCCGGCGACTCGGCCTTCCACGCGGCCCGCCCCGCAATCGGCCGATGAACTCTTCCAGCGCACCGCAGTCTGGACAATCCATCTCACGTTCTCCCCCGAACAGTGGCAGGCGATGGAACCGGCCAGCGAGTTTCGCATGCCAGGCCGCAATCCGCCAGTCGGGGGTCCGATCATCGCACCCGGGGCGCCCCGTCCGATTGATTTTGGTCCCGCGAGTTTCCTCGTTCCAGCCTTCATGCGCGAGGGCGATCGAGACCGGGACGGCGCTCTCTCCAGAGATGAGTTCCTTGGTCTGGCCGAGAAGTGGTTCGCGGCATGGGATCGCGGCAGGACCGGATCGCTCAGCGAAGATCAGCTTCGCGCGGGCCTGAACGTGGCACTGAGCGGAGGTCCGGGCGCCGGCCGAGGCCCCGGCCTGCGCGGCGAAGAGGGCAAACGCAACGGCTTGGCGTCGGCTGCCGGCATCGAGTTCAAATATGTGCATGCGGATATGGACTTCAATGGTCAGGTGTTGCGCGACGTTGCCGTGCGCTACAAGGGTAATGGCACATGGATGCAGTCCCGATTTCAGACGAAGCGTTCGATGAAGGTGGACATCAACCAGTTTGAGAAGGGACGCAGGTTCGCGGGCGTTGGCAAGATCAACCTGCACAACAATGTCACGGACGCGAGCTGGATGAATGAAGTGTTGTCGCACCAGCTCTACCGAGATGCCGGTGTGCCCGCGCCGCGCACGGCCTATGCCCGAGTGTATGTGACCGTTCCGGGCAGGCACCAGCGGGCGTACTTCGGACTCTATTCCATCGTGGAGAACATCGACGAGGATTTCCTCCGCGATCGCTTCGGCGCCAGGAAAGGAGACATCCTCAAGCCTGTGACCCCCAGCCCCTTCACCGACCTGGGCGATGACTGGGCGGCCTATAACCAGACCTATGATCCCAAGACGGAACTCTCCGATAAACAGAAGAAGCGGATCATCGAATTCTGCCAGTTCGTGACCACCGCCGGCGACGCCGAATTCGCCGCCGGAATCGGCCGGTATCTTAATCTTGATGAGTTCGCGCGTTACATGGCAGTCACGGTGTACCTCTCCACGCTCGACAGCATCCTGGTCATCGGACAGAACTACTACGTCTTCATTGAGCCGGGCACACATCGTTTGCAGTTCATGCCCTGGGATCTCGACCACTCATTCGGTCAGTTCCCGCTCATGGGGACGCAGGAGTCGCGCGAGGGCCTGAGCATTCATCGGCCCTGGCGAGGCGAGATTCTGTTCCTCGAGCGGGTCTACAAAGTCGAGGCGTTCAAGAAGCTGTACCTCGAACGACTTGAGGAGTTCAGCA
>CAYSSA010000127.1:8316-8603 GCA_964433485.1 uncultured Tepidisphaeraceae bacterium
TTATCCAGCAGATTGACGAGACCGCCGCCGCGATTCGCCCCGCCATCGCCGAAGAATCCACCAGGCTGCTTGCGGGCTTCGATCGTGCGGTGGGGGCGGCCGCTCCCGGCGCCAACGTGCCGGAAGCCATCGCGGGCAACGCGCGTCCTGGCCGTGGCCGTCAGGGGTTTGGATTACCCAAACCCATCCGCGAATTTGTCGGCCCGCGCTACCGGTCGATTCTCGATCAGTTGGCGGGAAAGTCCGAAGGATTGCCGGTCGATGCTTCGACGCGTTTCACGGGGCTC
>CAYSSA010000127.1:8653-11161 GCA_964433485.1 uncultured Tepidisphaeraceae bacterium
GTCCCGCCAACCTGGTGACTCCCAACTTGATGAGCGCACTGGATGCCGACCGCGATGGTCGCATCACGCATCGGGAGTTCATTGACGGATTCACGAGATGGTTCATCGCCTGGACCAGTGATCGAAACGCCAGGTTGACCGACGATCAATTGCGGGCTGGATTGAACAAGGTGTTGCAGCGCCCCGGAGCCGTCGCCAGTCCCGGCTTGGCGCGTTGATGCGGGTGGATGGCACAGGTGGAGATTGAAACCATGACGGCCGCGTGCAACAATCCGACCATGTGGAATCTGCGCGCTCCGGCATTGGCGATGATCCTGGCGATCTGTGCGGCGTTCGACGGCTTGGCGGCGCAGTCGCTGGCCGAGCGAGTCGCTCGCGCGGAACATCTCATACAGAACGGCCGGGACGCCGAAGCTCAGCCCGGTCTGGCGGACCTCAAGCGGGAGCTGTCCGGTTTGGTGAATGCGGATCCAAAGAACCCATCACATCACTTTCTGCTTTCAAAGGTCCTCTACTATCTCGGTGGCGACGATGCGGCGGCGCTGGCCAGCGCCACCCGGGCGGTCGAGCTGTCGCCGGACGCCGCTGAGTATCGGCTGTGGAAGGCGACGACCCTCCTGGCCACAAACATGGCGGCGGCGGCGGTCGTGGAAATCAGAGAAGCATGCCGACTGGCGCCGGAACGGATCGAGTATACGGCTTCCCTGGTCAGCGCGCTGGCGGCCGCGAAGCAATTCGATGAAGCCGAGAACGTACTGGGTGGACTCATCGAGCGCGAACCGAAGAACGGGCGCTGGCTTGGCATGCGGGCGGATCTGCTCGCTCAGGCCGGTGACGCGGCGGGTTCCGAGCAGTGTCTGCGACGCGCCATCGAGGTTGACCCCGGCTACTACAACGGCTGGTACAACCTCGGGCAACTTCTGCAGGGACGAGCCAAGGTGGCCGAAGCCTTGGCGATGTTTGAGAGTGCCTGCGCCCTGAAACCGGAGGAACTGGCGCCGCGAGCCAAGATGATGCAGTGTTTTCAGGCGTTGAATCGGCTGCCGGAACGGGATAAGGCTCGCGAGGAGGTGTTTGCGCTCTATGCCGCCGGCAAGGGGCGCGAAGCGGTGTATTGCCGCGACCTTTTCGAGATGTCGGGAAAGCAGGTGACGGCGTTCGAGTATTTCGAGCCGGCGGGCGTTCGCGCGGTGCGGTATTCATTCACCGTCGCCGACAAATCCGGAAAGAAGGCGGTAGAAACCGTCAGCCTCGGCTCGTACGAGGCGATCACACTGCTGGCGCGGCAGAAGGGCCAGATCGGCCGGAACGAGCGATTGTATCATCTCGATCGCTATTACCCGGGTGGACACGCGGTGTACGGGATGTTCAAGGTTGAGCCGACGTACGACCAGGTGCGAGCCATGGTCATTGAGATGATCGAAGGCAAGCGCCAGCCGCTGGCAAATCCGGCGCCACCCAAGTAAGTTTCGCGCCGTGGTTTGCACCACGGCAGCTATCCCGGGCGCATTGCCAAGGAGTCGATGTTGGAGAGCGACGAACCGGCCATTGAGTTGTCAGGCGTCGGCGTGAGCCGCGGCGGATGTTGGATCCTGCGCGATGTGGACTGGAGCGTGCCTCGCGGAGCCTGCGCCGCCATCCTCGGTCACAATGGCAGTGGCAAGAGCACTCTGGCCCGGATCATTGCCTGTCATCTCTTCCCCACCGAGGGTGGCGGCCGTGTTCTCGGACGGCGGTTCGGCTGTAGCGACCTCGCTGAACTGCGAAAGGACATCCGACTGCTTCAACCGGCGGGACCATATGACATTGACGGAGACCTCTCGGCGCTTGAGGTCGTGCTCACCGGCTACTTTGGTACTCTAAGGCTTTACGACGCGGTCACACCCCAACAAATCGCCGAGGCCAGGCATTTGCTGGAACGTGTCGGACTTCCGGGCGTGGCCGAACACACATACCAGACGCTCAGCAGCGGCGAGCGAGTCAGAGCGCTCATCGCCCGTGCTCTGGTCAAGAGACCCAGCATTCTCCTGGTGGACGAGCCGACGGCCGGGCTGGATATCCTGGCGCGGGAACAGGTTCTCGGAACGATTCAATCGTTGTTTGCGCCGGGCCATTGGCGCCCCACCGTGGTCCTGATCACGCATCATGTCGAGGAACTCCCGCCGGCCACAAGCCAAGTGCTGCTGCTGGCGCACGGTCGGGTCGCCCGTTCCGGGACCACCGCCGAGGTTCTGCGCGGGGACATCCTTTCGCGGGCATATGGCTGTCCCGTGCGGGTCCGTCGCACGGGCGGCCGCTATTATCTCGAGGTCCATCCCGGAGCGTGGGACGATTTGATCGGATCCTGATTGCCGTCGCGGCAGGGGGCTTCAGGAAGCGAGCCATTTCTCGATCAGATGCACGTTCGCCGGCGGCGTTTCAAAGGGCAGAGCGCCGGTTCCCATCACGCAATTCGGGCGTCCGCCGGCAATCGCAAGCACTCGATCGACCTCGCGGCGGATGCGACCC
>CAYSSA010000127.1:11175-13186 GCA_964433485.1 uncultured Tepidisphaeraceae bacterium
GGCCACGATGCCCGGATCCATGTTCACCCGGACTTTCACATGTGGGTGGGAGCGGCATACATCATCTACAAAAGCCGCCTGATTAGTTTCCACATTGCATACGACGAAGCTAGTGCCCGTGGACAGGATATCGCCAAGGATCGGATAGGTGTTGCCGCCCATGATACAGGGGACCGGATGACCGGCGCACCCGGCGGCGATTTCGAGAATGTGCCGCAGCGCCGGCAGTTCCAGTTCACGGAACTGCTGCGGCGACAGCATCGGCGGAGAAGCGGCCGACTCGAAAAACGCGATATCCAGCCCCGCCTCGGCGATAGCCTGGCAGAACGGCGCCTGATTCTCCGCCAGCCGCATCAGAAATTTCGCCGTTTTCTCCGGACGCATCGCCGCTTCCTCGCAGAGATTCCCGATCCCAAGCAGATTGAACGCCAGCGAGAACGGGCCTGCCACGGGAATCCGAACGTCGGCTGCCGGAAACTCCCGCTTCAACCGCTGCCCCACGGAAAGCACCATGGGCGCCCGGCCGTCGCGATGCGGGTCGAACGCGGGCAGACAAAGTCCCGTGTCAAGATCGGGAAGCGGCGGTTGAGAAACCGCGGGGATATTGTTGCCGGCGGGTTGCTCGATCTGGGCCCCGTATGCCTCCGCTTCAAGGTTGTAGATGTCGATCCCGACCGCGATCACCTGGTGCCGGTACTCGATATAGGCTCCACGATGGCCGGCGAACAGCAGGTCTGCGTCCCGCGAGACCTCCCATGGCGATCGACCGGCGAACCGCGCTGCGTGCTCGTATATGGCCGGGGTGAACGGTATCCTCATCGGCTTGCTCAACGGGCGAGTCCGGCCGGAATATTGCGCGTTCCGCCGCCCGGCTCCATGCCTTCCGGCCAAAGGTTGAAGAAAATGGCGTTGTCGTCCTGAAACGCGTCGACCCGGAAGGCGACCTCGACAAAAAAGCGGTCGAATCGGCGGGCCAGGCTCACAATGCTGCTGTTGGTGCGCGTCTGGGCAAGGTCATAGCTGGCGGCGATGCCAAGGCGGTAGTTGGTCGTAAGCTGATACTGCGTGGCGAAGACCAGCAGATCCTGTTTGTCAAAAACGAAGGTGTTGCCGTTGACCACTCGATCCACCTCGATCCCGATGTGTCGCAGTCCCAGATAATAGCTGAGCCGGTCGTCCTGGCGCACGTTCAGGCCGATGGATGCCGTCGCCAGCGTTCCGTCATCGAGATTGAACTGCACGACGCCGGGAATGGCCACGTTGTCGGAGATGCGCCATTCGTATTCGATGTTGAACGAACTTCGGGGAACGGAGTTCTCGGGGTTGGATACAAAGAACAACCCGCGGAAGTCGGTCGGCTGAATTTCCTTTTCGTCCGGCTGGTTGAAAAAGAAATTGCCCTGGAGATTGAGTGTCAGAAAGTCAACGCTGCGCCAGTTGCCCGGACCACCGCGCTTCGTCTGCCAGCGGTTGTTCATGGCGATCTGCAGCGCGCCGGTGTCGTGGGTGTTTTCGATCTGCTCCTCATAAATGAGCAGTCTGGAGGATTCCCGCGTCGAGGTTGCGCCGTACACGTTGATGGTCGGTTCGATCACATGTCTTACACGGTGAATGTCAAACAGATCGGACTGGGCCAAGTCGTCCACCTTCCAGAACGCGGTGCTCAGGCGAACACCGCCGCCCACCTGCAGGCGATCGGTGCTGCCTCCCTCGAGGGATTCGGACCAGGCGGAGTATCGACCGATCACATATGGAACCGTCTTGAAACGCCAAAGGCTGAACGGCCAGTTGATCTCCTGCCGGAAGTCGCCGCGATAGGTCGTGTCCTCGGGCGTTCCCGTCTGCCCATACGACGGCAGGCCGGGCGACTGCCTTCCCACGTCGGCGGCGGCGAATCCCAGATCCGCCAGCGATTTGTCGCTCCGTTTGAACTTCACCGCGCCAATCTGGTTGGCGCTGAAGAATGTCATGCTGTCCCCGAAAACGCTGTCGCCGATCCGGTAGTAGCCGA
>CAYSSA010000127.1:13196-14637 GCA_964433485.1 uncultured Tepidisphaeraceae bacterium
GGCAACTTCTCCACTTCGGCCATTTCCTGATAGGCGCCGGCGACGGTCGGGAAGTCGTGTGGCTGGAAGCTCAGCAGGAACGTGAAAGCCTCGGTGTTTTCCTGTCGTTTTGCGTAGAAGGATGTGTCCTGCGGCGGCGAGTTACGGAACTCCCGGCTGAACCATTGCTCCATGAACGTGGGATCGGAGATGTATCCGCCCGTGATCTGAATCTGCCAGTCGTCCATGAAATGGTTGTGCCGCCAGTAGAATTGTCCGCGCAACTCATTGTCGGGCTCGACGTCCAGTCTCCGCTTGCCCAGGTTGTCCTCGCCGGTGTCATAGACCAGATAGCTCCGGAAGTCGCCCGAGTAACTCGTTGGATCCAGCGTATTGTTGTCAATCCAGCCCCCGACGTAGCGCCCGTCAAGCCCGGTTGCCGGCCCGCGTTTTGTGTAATAGTCCAGATGATACCAGATATCCGTGCCTTTGGGCGGGATCTTTCCGATGCTTTCGAACAGGCCCCAGTCAGAGCGGACGCCAAAGCCCATGGTGCTTGAGGCGACGGCCTCGATGTGGCGCAGAGCATTGTTCTGGGTGACGCTGCCCGCCACGGCGGGCATGTAGAACACCGGGAGTCCCCATAGATCGAAGGTCACGTCCCGGGCCGAAAAGTTCGTTCGCACGCCGGTCACCTCGTTGCCGAAATCGGTCTGCCGGATGTAGGTCGTCGCGGCGCCGATGCTGTAAGACGGCGTGTTGAAAGAACTCGTTGTGATGGTGGCCTTCTCGGCGGTGTACTCATTGAGCGACAACTGGCGCACCATTCGGGCCCGCACCACCAGGGGAATATTGCTTCGCGGGTCGACGCTGTGCATCACCACGTCCGTCAACACCGCGCGGTCGGTGGTGAAGTCATAGAACGCCCGGTTGGCCTCCAGCCGCTGTTCGCCGTCCTTCTTCAGATCCGCGGGTGTGCGAATGACCCGCACATCGCCTTCGAGGTAGGCCCCCGTGACGCCCTGTTCCACGGTCTTGATCTGATCCGTCGGTCCGACGGTCCCCAGGTTGTCAAACGGCGTGAACACGACCGCGCGGTCGGCCAGCAGTTCGATGAGATTGCCCTGTTTGTCTTTCTGCAGCAGCACCACTTTGCCGGTGAGCACGGCGGCGACCTTGCCTTCAGGAGGCAGGGTTGTGCTGAACTGCTCCGTCGAGATCGAGACCGGCTCCAAAGGCCGAAAGCGGTCAGTGGGGCGCGTGGTTGGCGGCTGCTCGATCTCGGGTTGTTCGATGATCCAGCGCCCGGTTTCCTCGGCGCCGCGGAAAATACGGGGCCGGAGCCGGTCGGCCTCCTTATAGAGTTCGGAATCGCTCTCATCTCCACCGACGCGCTTGGGGGTTGTCAGCCGGACCACCCCGCGCACCTTCGCATCGACGAACAGCCTAGCCCCGGTCCGGA
>CAYSSA010000128.1:0-1984 GCA_964433485.1 uncultured Tepidisphaeraceae bacterium
GAGAAGGCCGCGATCATGACAACATCCCTGGGGGGCCGATCCCCCGCACCCCTGGTTCTGCGCCAGCTCAACGCGCGGTTGCCGGAGAAGGATGGCGGCAAGCCCGGGCAGCTTGTTCGCATCTACCTCGACGGCTGGGAGAGCGAAATGCGCAAGGTGAAGACCGTGCAATACCGTCTGCCGCCGATGTTTGACCCGCCCCAACCCAGCGTGCCGCTGCGATCGTTCGGGCTTTATCGCGGCTTTGCTCGGTCGCTCAGGGTTTCCGAGCCGATCGGCGTGGATGCCGTCGCCAATCTCGTTGACGGAACCAGGCGAGAGCTCTCGATTCAGGCCGGTCTGCCGTCCCGACCGCTGGCCTGGGATTACGACGTGCGCTACTTTGGCAAGCTTGATGATGGACAGCCGCAGTGGCTGGTGGACTTCTGGCTGACGGGAGATGCCGCGGTGCTGGCCGAGGTCTCATCTGCCGACTATTTCACACCCTCGCTCAGCACTCTGTTTCGCGGAGACCGCCGGGCGGTCTGTGGTCCGGGGTTTCACAATCAGGCCCTGGCCGTCGCCGATTTTGAGATGGCGAGTATCACGGTCCACAAGACCGATGGCGCCAATCAGAAGCTGCGCGGCGGCGTCGTGAAGCTCAAGGGCACACCCATAGACCAACTGGCGATCCGCGTGGCCCGCGGCATAACGTGGACCGACCAGAAGCCCGAGGAACGGGAATGGGTTTTTTATGTCGCCGGCCCGGAGCAGACGATGGAGAGGATCGGCCGCGTCGTCTGGAGGCTGCCCGACGGCTCGGATTATCCGCAGAGCATTGCCTGGCGACACGGCGAGCGGTTTGCCGGTTTCGAGATGCGTGTTCAGGGCGCAACCGCCCCGGCGGTGGAAGCGGAGATCCACCTGCTCGACCAGCGGTTGATCAAGCTCTCCCACGCACCCGGTCAATAACGCAAAATGATAAAAGAAAAAACGCCGGGGGGCTCGACCCGGCGTTAGGAGGAGGGAATGGAGAGTGAGTCGTCTGATCGCCAGCGTGTTGGGTGTCACCTGCGATCAGGTGTGTCGTACGAGAATAGGAGAGAGCAAGGCTCGTGCCATCTCGAATGTTGCAATCAGAATCGGATGGAATTTTCTTTAAGTGATTTACAAATAGACATTTATGTGATAGATGGCAGGTGTTGTTGGCCTCTGGCGTAGCATGGCACAAGTGTGCCTTTGGCTGCCAAGCGGGTGTCGCAGTGGGTCAGCTTGGCACCCTTTGGCTCGCCGTATCTTGGTTATCTCCTGGTTTGCTGCAAACCCTGCATCCGGCATGCGGTTCTGGTTTAAAGTCAGGACATGGATGGTGCCGGGCCCTATCTGAGTCGCTTTGTGGCATCGCTTCATCGGCGTTTGCTGCTGGTGCGAATGATCGAGTGGGCGGGATTGGGTGTGTTATTCGGATCATTGGCCGCGAGCGTGGTTGTCGGTGTGTCGCTCTGGCAGGAACGATCTGCGATTTCCGTTGCTGTAGTGTTTCTGTCGAGCGGGGTTACGGGCGGGCTGGTGTGGGCGTGGGTGCGGCGGCCAACCGCGCTAGCGGCGGCCAACGCGGCCGACGAGCAGCTGCGGCTCTCCGACTTGCTCTCGACGGCATTTTCCATCCCTGGGCAAGGGATGTCCGGTAATTGCTTCTATGGGGAGGTTCTGGCGCAGGCCGAAGCCAGGTGTCGCTCGCTTGCGCCATCACAGATTCGTTTGACTCGGCTGGGCGGCGGTTCGTGGGGAGCGGTCTCGGTGTCGTTATTGGTGTTGAGCGGACTCTGTCTCCTGTCGTGGCATCCGCTGGAATCCGATCCGGCGGGGGCGGCGCTGGTCGATCGGCTGGGCGCCACACTACCGGGAACCCGCACGGTGTTTGCCGGCGCCAAGCCCGATGGTGGAAGCGGTTCGATGCTTCCCGATCATCCCATGGGGACGGGCGAGAATCAGTCTGCGGACA
>CAYSSA010000128.1:2135-11272 GCA_964433485.1 uncultured Tepidisphaeraceae bacterium
CGAAGGGGGCGATACCGCGTCCGGCGTCGGGATTTCGGGAGCGCATGTCGGAGGCCATGGTGCGGGCGGCACCTCGGCGGCGGGCATTGGCCGGTCGGGGCGCGTGCCCGCGTGGCAGAGCGCCCAATGGCCGGAGATTGTCGAGCGGGCGGGGCAATCGGTCCGTTCGGGACAAGTCCCGGCGGCTTATCAAGATCTTGTGCGGAAGTACTTCGAACCCGAATGATGATTTCAAGTCGGCGGGCGCGTCTGACCGATAATATCGCGCAAAGGTCGGGTGAATTGACCGTAAGGAGATTCGCCCATGCTGCCCGATTCTCAGCGTAAACTGGAGCAGGAGTTGGATGTCATCCAGCGGTTCTCCGACAGCTATCGGAGACAGTTCGCGGCCCTGATCCGCACCTTGAATGGTCCGCCGGTGCCCGGGGGCTCGACCCAGGGGCTGCGGCTGTGCGTGGAGGCCGTGAACATGATGCTCGAGAGCCATCACACTCTGGCGACGGCGCTGCGGGAAATATCCCATCGTGTGGAGACGCACCGCGTCGCGACCTGAGCGATGCGGTTGTCGGCGGCGGCGTGGCTCATCTTTGATGCGCCGTCGGCCAGCCCGCGGCGAGGATGAACCGTTCGACGTTGTTTGCCATCTCTCCGAGGCCGGATTTTGACCGGCGATCGATGTCGGCCAGAAGCTCAATCAGTTGCCCGGTTCGCGTTTCGCCGAGTTTGTGGGCGTTCTCGACGAATGGGCGTTGTTTCTCGAATGGCCAGATCTTCAGTTCTTTGATCGCCGCGGCCTCGGCGACGCCTTGTCGCCTGAGCGTGAAGTAGCGGCGCACCTTTTCCAGCCAGATGGTGAGCCAGGTGACGGCGCGGAATTCAGCGGAAGGGTCCATCTGCACGAGTGTCCGCCAGCGTTTGACGGCGCTGGCGGTGCGTCCGGCGGCGACTTCGTCGGTCATGTCCCACATTTCCTGTTCGCGCTGGAAGGACACGCTGCGTCCAATCGTGGTTGCATCGACTTTTCCATCGGTCTGAAGGGCGATTTTTTCGATTTCGTTGTCGAGCCTGCCCAGGTCGTTGCCAACAAGATCCGCCAACACGCGCGCCGCGTCCAGGGGAACCTGCAGGCCATGCGACTCTTTGGCTCGAGAGACAATCCAGGCGGGGAGTTCCTTTTGCGCGGGCGGTTCGCAGGGGTGAATCTCGCCGTGTTTCTCGATCAGTTTGTAGATTCGCTGGTTCTTCGGCAGGGAGTTCATGCGAAAGACCAGCACCGAATCCGCCGCCGGCTTGGCCACGTAGTCCTCCATCGCTTCACGAAACCGGCTGATGAAGGTGTCGGCCGATCGGATGACGATCAGCTTGTTCTCGGAGAACATGGCGAAAGAGCGGACTTCGTCCAGGACATCGCCGATCTGGGCGGTCTCGCCGTCCACATCGGCGCGTTGAGTTCCTTTGGGCAGGGTGGCGGTGATGCCGCGCAGCGCCTGCAGTTGCAGGAAGACGTCGGACCCGACCAAAGCGTGAACGGGCTTGGACATGCGGTTCTTGTAAGCCCGCGCCAAGGTCGCGTCAATGCGGTACAATAGCAAGGAGATGCCCGCAGATGATCGCGAAATCCTCCGGAAGGCCCGCGCGTCCCTGGCCCGGATGTCGGACGGGCTTGGCGCACAGAGGGACGAGTTGTTGCGGCTTGGTCCGGAAATGTGTGCGGGGGCCGAGTTGGCCGGCCGGGTGATTGACTGTGCGCGGAAGATAAGCGAGATTATGTCCACATTGGATCAGGAAGGTATCCAGGCATGAGTGAAACTCCCAAGGAGCGAGAGAAACGGGTGGTGCCCGGAATGCTTGTCAGTGGCGACATTGTCGCCCGAGGCGGGCGATACTACCGCAACGCGCGTTTTATCATCGTGGCGATGTTTATGGGCTGGGGCATTTGGTGTGCGCATGACGGCTTCTATAAGTATCCGCGGGAGAACGAACAGCAGAAGCAGAAGTTTTTCGATCGGGCGGCGAAGGAACTCGGTCGCGATCTGACTGCGGAGGAAAAGCAGAAGAACTTGGAAGGCAACAAGCTCCCGCACACGGACCTGGACATCACTCTTAATCGTGTTCTCGCCTTCGTGCTTCCGCCTGCGAGCCTGCTGGTGCTGGCTTGGACGCTGTACAACAGCCGGGGTGAAATCCGCCTGTCGGGGGAAACGCTGAGCATTCCGGGCCATCCGCCGATTGCGCTGAGCGCCATCCAGAAGATCGATAAGACGCGCTGGGACAAGAAGGGAATCGCTCTGCTCGAATACGAATTGCCGGGTGGCGGGTTTGCATCCGCCAAGATCGACGATTTTGTTTATGCGCAGGATCCGACGGACGCCATCGTCGATCGCGTTGAAGCGTACGTGGCGGAGCGGTGCGGCGACGGGATTCACCAAATCACTCAGCCGCCCAAGCCCGCGGATGATTGAGGCGCTTCGGGAGAGGCGAGGTAAGGGATCGGATCGGCCACTTTATTTTCAAGGAAACCGCGCAGCCGCAGCAGGCACGAGTCGCATTGTCCACAGGCGGCCCCGTCCGGCGCCGGGTCATAGCACGATCGTGTCAAGGAATAGTCCACGCCCAGGTCCAGTCCTCTGCGGATGATCTGTGCCTTGCTGAGGTGGAGCAGGGGGGCGTGAATTCGCACCCGCCGGCCGCCTTCCACGGCCGCCCTGGTTGCCAGATTGGCCAGGTTCTCGAACGCCGCGACATATTCCGGGCGGCAGTCGGGATAGCCCGAGTAGTCCAGGGCGTTGACGCCGAGGAAGATGTCAAACGCGCCCATGACTTCCGCATAGGCCAGTGCGAAGGAGAGGAAGATGGTGTTGCGGGCCGGCACATAGGTCGGGGGAATGTCGCGGGACATCTCCAGCAATGAGCGGGATTTGGGCACGGCGATATCGGCGGTCAGCGCCGAGGCGCCGAAAGTGCGGAGGTCGATATCGCAGACGACGTGGCGGCGGACTTGCATCGCACGGGCGATGCGGGTGGCCGCCTCGATTTCGATGGCATGGCGCTGTCCGTAGCGGAAGCTGATGGCGCAGGGGTCGAATCCGTCAGCGCGGGCGATGGCCAGCGTGGTGGCGGAGTCGAGTCCACCGGAGAGCAGGATGACGGCGGGTGTGGGCATGACGCTGTTTATGTCGCCGGGGCCGGCGGAGTCAAGTCGTGGCGTCGGAATCGTGGTGGAGTTACGATAGGCGTCGTCGAGCGGATCCGGTGTCGATCGTTCCCGCATTGGATTGAGGCGGAGGTTTCAGATGGAACAGGTGCGTGTCGGATTTGTCGGCGCGGGCTGGATGGGCGCGGTGCAACTGCAGCGTCTCGCGGCCCGCCAGGATGTGGAGGTGCTCTATCTGTTCGAACCCAACGAGCAGCGCGCCCGGGAGGCGCTTGACAAGGCCGGTCTTGCGGGCACGGTTCCGGCGGAATCCTACGAGCGGATACTGGCCGACCGGCGCGTTGACGCCGTATGGCTCGTGAGCCCAAACGGTTATCACGCCCCCCAGGCCATCGCGGCCATGCGCGCGGGGAAGCACGTTTTCTGCGAGAAGCCGGCGGCGACTCGCCTGGAGGACTTTGTCCGCGAGATTGAACTTGAACGGGCGAACCCATCGCTGATTACGTTTGTGGACTACATTCTCTATTTCGACAGCATGGAACAGCGGTTGCGGCGGATGGCGGGAGAGGGGATGTTCGGCGTCATCACGCAGATTCAGGTCAATTATCGTCACCCGGTGAACATCGCGGGAGACAAGACATGGAAACTGCGGCAGGAAGTCATGGGCGATGCCATCGCCATGGGCATCAACCACGCCCTGTCGGCGATGGTCTGGATCATGGAGGCCAACGGCGCGCACCCGGCGGGGGTGACGGCCGTCAGCCACAACGCCCACGTGCGCGGTTTCGAGGCGGATCCCGTCTGGAACATTCTCATCCGCTTTGACAACGGCGCGTGCGGCGTGTGCCTTGGCAACATTGACTACAATAACGGCTACGATGCGTATCATCACATCTCCGGCACGCGCGGGGCCTTCGTTTTCGACAGCGGTCAGGACCGCCCGGCCAAGGTCCGCTACTGGTCGGCGGACGCCACGGGCGGCAGATGGCTCTGGCCGCTGGATGAGGCGCGTTGCCGGGCGCAGGGTCAGGAGCCATGGCCTTCCGACACCACCACGCCCGACAGCGGCAATGTCGTGGAGCATCAGACGGCCGCCTGCGTCGGACATTTCATCGACTGCGTGAAGACCGGCGCCAAGAGTCCGCTGAGTTTCGTCAACAGCCGCGTCATTGGCGAGATCGGATGGGCCGCGAGACTGTCAGCCGCCAGGGGAGGCGGCGAGATTCGCCTGCCGCTGGACTATGGCCGCGCCGCCGCCGTGCTCGGCGAGCCCGCGTCGGCGTAACAGCGTGACGGTTCATTCCGGCGCTGGCAGTGGGGAGGCCGGGTCTCTTGAACCTTGGGCGGGGTTCGGGTTGAATGACAGGCCATCGGCAACTGGTTGATCAATCCGGAGGCCTCATGTCGCAGTCCAATCCAACTCGTCGTGGTGTGCTGAAGACCTCGGTCGCGGCCGCGGCGGCCGCCGCGGTTGTTCAGACCGCCCGGGCCGGCGATAACAACTCAACGAAAGGCACTATGAAAATCGGATTCCACACGGATGCGTTCAATTCCGCCTACTGGTCGTTTGACAAGTGCCTGCAATGGGCGCAGAAGAACGGCGTCCATTACATCGAATGCGGGCTGATCGACGGCGTCTCCTGGATTCACGGCCTGGGTTATCAACCGCACGTCGCTCTCTATGAAGACCCGATCCTGCTGCGAAAGAAGATGGACAAGTACGAAGTCCGCTTCTCGCAGGTGGATGCGGCGTATCCGCTGTCGAATCAGGATGGGCCGATCCGCGGCGTGCCCTATGTGCTCAAGTCCATCGCCTGGGCCGCCCAGATCGGCTGCCCCTGCGTCGATACCACCGACGGGCTGCACCAGCCGGAAGGGGTGAACGACAAGGATTCGATGAAGCACATGAAGTGGCAGTACGAGCAGATTCTGAAGGTGGCCGAGGCGCACAAGATCATCGTCAACATCGAGCCGCATGGCTATTTCACCACCAATCCGGATGCCATGGCCGAAATGCAGGCGTTTTCCGATTCACCGTATCTGCGGATGAACATGGACACGGGCAATACGTTCATCGCCGGTCGCGATCCGGCCGAGTTTCTGACGCGGTTCATCAGGAAGGTCTCGCATGTGCATGTGAAGGATGTCTCCAAATCGCTGGCCGACTCGTTGCGCGGCAAGGACACCGGGATCGCCGTGTCGGCCTGTTCGCTGGGCGAAGGCGTCAACGCGGAGAACATCAGGAAATGCCTGACCATTCTCCGCGACAGCGGCTATACCGGAACGCTGAGCATGGAATGCGAAGGCGCCGGCGGGCCGATGATCGAGAAGTCGCTGGCCTGGGTGCGGGCGACGCTGAAGGAGTTGAATATCCCGGTGGAATAGCGGCGTGGCCATCTCGTGTCGGCGAAGTCATCACAAGGTTCCCAGCCATGCGTCCGATGCTGCTTGTCTTTCTGCTGTATGTGATGGGATTGAATGTCGCCGCGCAACCGAAGTTCGATCGGTCGGACAGCGACGACAAACCATTTTTGCTGAACATGCCCTTGCCCGAGGGCAACTACGACGTCAGCGTGACCTTTGGCCACGACCGCCGGGCGGCCGGCACGACGGTCCGGGCGGAGCAGCGCCAGCTCATGCTTGAGAACATCAGGACCGAGCCGGGCGCGACGCTGACCCGCACGTTCACCGTAAACATCCGTCGGCCGGAGATTGCCGGCGGCGGGCGTGTGGCGCTGAAGGCGCGCGAGGCGAGCTATCCTCGCTGGGATGACCGGCTCACGCTCGAATTCGCCGGCGCCGAGGCTGCCGTGCGTTCGGTGCGCATCCAGGCGAATCCCGATGCCCTGACCGTGTTCCTGGCCGGCGACTCCACTGTCGCTGATCAGCCGAACGAGCCTTACAACAGTTGGGGGCAGATGCTGCCGCGGTTTTTCAAGGAGGGCGTGGCCGTGGCCAACCATGCCGAATCGGGCGAGTCGCTGCGCAGTTTTCTCAATTCCCGGCGCTGGGCCAAGGTGCTCAGTTGCATCCGCAAGGGCGATTACGTTCTAATCCAGTTTGGCCACAACGATCAGAAGGACAAGACCGCCGGCGCGGGAGCCCACACCACCTACGCCGGGTTTCTCCGGCAGTACATCGGCGAAGCCCGCCAGCGTGGGGCGACTGTGATTCTCGTGACGCCGGTGTCGCGGCGCAGCTTCAACGCCACTGGCCGGATCGCCAGCAACCTCGGCGATTTTCCCGACGCGGTGCGAGCGGTGGCCAGGGAACTTGATGCGCCGCTGATCGACCTAAACGCCATGAGCCAGAGGTTCTACGAGGCGATGGGGGTTGAGAAGTCCAAGCTGGCCTTCGCCCCCGGCGACAACAGCCACCACAACAACTACGGTAGCTACGAGATCGCCCGGTGCGTGGTCGAGGGCATTCGCGTCGTTGCGCCGGACCTGGCCAAACGTCTGGCCGACGATGCCGGCCGATTCGACCCCGCCCGCCCGGATCCGGTCGAGGCGTTCACAATACCGGTCGGCCTGGTCCGCCCAGCCGGATTGCCGGAAGGCAATTGATTGCACTCCATCCGATGTTTTGTCCGTCTTCCAAGATAACATACGCCGCGCCTGAGTAACTGAAAGGTCCACATGAATCGCAAAATCGCTCTCGTCACCGGTTCATCCCGCGGCATCGGCCGGGCTGTGGCCATCGAACTGGCGCGCCATGGCCACGACTGCATTGTCAACTACGCCCGCAACGCCGCCGCCGCGGAGGAAGTCAAACGCGAGATCGAGGCCGCCGGTGGGCGGGCGGTGCTGGTGCAGGGCGACGTCTCTGTCTCGGCCGATCGCCGCAGGCTGGTTGATGAGACGCTCCGCGCATTCGGCCGGATTGACCTTCTGGTCAACAACGCCGGCGTGGCGCCGGATGTCCGTGCGGATATCCTCGAAGCCTCCGAGGAGTCCTTCGACCGGCTCATCAACATCAACCTCAAGGGGCCGTACTTTCTGACGCAGCTTGTTGCCAAAGCTATGCTGGCCCAGACGCCCGACGATCAGGGCTCGCGCGGGCGGATTGTCACCGTCAGCTCCATCTCCGCCTACACCGCCTCCATCAACCGCGGCGACTACTGCATCTCCAAGGCCGGTCTGGCCATGATGAACCAGCTTTACGCCGCCCGGCTGGCCGACCACGGCATCAACTGCTACGAAATCCGTCCCGGCGTCATCGAGACCGACATGACCGGCCCGGTTAAGGCCAAGTATGACAAGCTGATCTTCGAGGGCGATCTGACGCCCATCAAGCGATGGGGCCAGGGGCCGGACATTGGCAAGGCCATCGTGGCCATTGCCCTGGGCCTGCTGCCGTTCTCCACTGGACAGGTGATCGATGTGGATGGTGGTTTCCATTTGCGGCGGCTTTGATAACAGCACTGCATGAACGCGGTATGCAGGGTTACAGGCCCGACATGCGTTCACCATTGGAGCTTCGCCATGAGGACTACCGCTGCATGGTCGCTGTGTATGTCCTTTCTGTTGGCCACAACCTGCCGGGCCGCCGACGAGATTCCGCCCCACAAGGCAAGACTTATCGAACAAGCCGCCCCGGCCAAGCCCAGTGTTGAGCCCAAGAGGCCGCGTACGGTTCTGATCTTGATCAGCCCGCCGCATATCATGTCCAGGGATCCGCACAAGGGCTACTGCATTCCCTACGGAACGGCCGCGTTTGTCGCACTTGGCGACAAGACCGGCGCCTACAAACCCGTGGTCAGCGACGACATCGCCATGCTCCTGCCCGGCCGAATCGGGCGGTTTGACGCGATCATCCTCAACAACACCTCCGGGCCATGGATCACGCCGACTGATGGGCAACTGCAATCCGAGGAGTTCAGCAAACTGGGCGCGGACAAGAAAGCCGCCGAAGAGGTTCTGCGTAAGACGTTCCTCGATTATGTCTCCGGCGGCGGCGGGCTGGTGGCGGTCCATTTTGCCCTGGCCGCCAATCAGCATTGGCCGGAGTTCCGGCAGCTCATGGGCGGCACGTTCACGGGACATCCATGGAACGAGGAGATCGGCGTCAGTGTCGAAGACCCGCGGCATCCGCTGGCGGCGGCTTTTGGGGGCAGGGATTTCCGCATCGCCGACGAGATTTACGAATATGGTTCGCCGTTTGACCGATCGAAGCTGCGGGTGCTCATGTCGCTCGATCCGGCCACAACCAACATGGGCGTGAAGTGGATCAACCGCCGGGACAATGACTTTGCCCTGACATGGGTGAAGTCGTATGGCAAAGGTCGGGTGTTCAACACGTCTTTCGGCCACCGCGAGGAGATCTACCGTGAACCGGTGATGCTGCGGATGTATCTGGATGCCATACAGTTCGCCACGGGCGATCTCGATGCCCCCACCGAGCCGCGCGGCGAAAGGCCTCCGCAGCGAATCCCCGGCACCGAACCCGCGCCGGAGCTGCCGGGTTTCGTGAGCCTGTTCAATGGCAAGGATCTGGCCGGCTGGAGCGGTGATGCGTCCATCTGGTCGGTACAGGATGGGGCCATCACCGGCCGGACGACGGCCGATGTAAAGGTCAAGGAGAATAGCTTCCTTCTGTGGAAGGACGAGGTCGAGGATTTCGAGTTGAGGATCAAGTTCCGCCTGGAAGGCGGCAACTCGGGCGTATATTTCCGCGCCCGCAAGCGTCCACCGCGACAGATGCAGGGCGAGGCTCTGGTGGGCATGCAGGCGGATTTCTCGGCCGATGGCGCCTGGACCGGCACGAATATGGAATACACGCTCCGCAATGAATTGGCCAGACGCGGCGAGAAGGTGATCATAGACGAGCAGGGCAAGCGGCAGGTCATCGGCGCCACTGGTGATCCGAAGAAATTGCTGGAGCCGATCAAGATAGACCAGTGGAACGAGTATCACCTCGTCGCGCGAGGCGGGCAGATCAAGCTGAGTATCAACGGTGTGCTCATGAGCGAGTTGGACGACCA
>CAYSSA010000128.1:11296-13421 GCA_964433485.1 uncultured Tepidisphaeraceae bacterium
GCTGACGCGCGGCTGGCTGGGCCTCCAGGTCCACGCCGGGCCGCCGATGAAGGTGCAATTCAAGGATATCTATTTTCGTAGATTCTAAAGGAGCCGGATCATGTGGAAACGCACTACGATCACAGCGGGATTGGCGCTGACCATCGGGATCGGTTTCACCGTCGCGCTGGCGGCGGATGATCCCAAGGCCGCCGATGAAGCGGCCGAGCGGGCGAAATTCGTCGGTGTTTGGAAAGGCTACGCAGTGGAAGGCAAGGGCGAAAACCCCGACCGGGGCCCGGTGAGACTGGAGATCACCGCCACCGACAGGACCATGCACGGCATCCAGATCAAGGGCGACGGCAACACGGATCACGGCATCGGCGAATTCACCCTGGATCTGGCCGCCAATCCGCGTCGTCTTGACGCCGCCAAGAAGAGCGAGCGAGGCCGAAGGGAGGAATATATCGGCATTTACACGCTCGAGGGAGACACTCTCAAGTGGTGCGTCAGTCCGCAGAAGGTCCGGCCGGAGACCTTCGAGACCAAGAAAGGCCAGTTCCTTGTGATTCTGAAGAAGGAGAAGACCGCGGCGAAATAGCGGCCGCCGGAAAAGTGTGGCCCCGCCGCCGGTTGAGGGCGGCAGGGCCGTGAATTTCTTCAGTCAATTACCTGGCGCTTGATAAACGAGGTTACTCGGCGCTCTTCTTATGCGACAGAGCGGACGCCGGAATGATTTCCTTCTCGCCACCGGGCGCCTGCCAGGAGAGCTTGCAACCGGCCTCGCCTTCGTTCTCAAAGAACTCGAGTTTCAGCGGATAGGTGCCGGCCTTGAGTTCCACCGAACCTTCTTTCTCTTCCATGCCGTGCAGGCCGCCGTTGCTGACGACTTCTTTGCCGTCGATGAACAGTCGCGAGCCGTCATCGGATTCGGTGAAGAACTTGTACTTGCCGTCCTTCGCGATCTTGATGAAGCCGGTCCAGCGGATGAAGAAGTGTTCGCCGATGTCGGTGCCCGGCCAGTTGTCGCCGGTTCCATCCACATTGACCTGTTTGTCCACCCGTTTCAGCGTCGGCTTCTTGTCGGCCGGAATCGTGGGGAAATCCTCCACCGCTTGGTCCATCGCGAAGATCTCCGCCACCAAACCTTCCTTCATGTCATCATCGGCAGCTTTCGCCGATCCCATCACAAGGCAGCCGAGAACACAGGCAACCAGAGACAATACGACTTTCATGGGAAACTCCTTCCAAAACAATGGAATGCCGACTCAACTCGCCAGATTCTACCGCCGTCGCCCCGTGTCAACAACCGAGTTCATGTGGTCTCAATGAGCCGGGGAGCGCGAGGGGAGCGATTCCGGCTATACTATCAGTGCGACATTTCCCAGCGGAAAGGCAAGGCGCAACGCATGGCCATCGCGAAGTTGTTGAAATCATCGGTGATCAAAGCGATCGTGTTTTGTTGTTTGTCGCTGTCGGCGGCGGGGCAGGCCGTGCCGGCGGCCGAACGGTTGCTGGCTTCGGTGGGCGCATCGGGCGGGCTGATTGTCATGGTCGGCTGTAACGATGCCCAGACCGCCATCGATCTGGCGCGCACGGGGCGGTTCCTGGTGCATATGCTCGAAGGCGACTCGGCCATCGTTCAGGAGTTGCGGCGGAAACTGCTGGCGGCCGAGGTGTATGGCCTGGCCTCGGCCGAGCGAATCGGCGAAGGTTCTCTGCCATACACCGAGAATCTGGTGAATGCGATTCTGTTGGGCGATGGTTCGCGCGCGCCAGGCGTGGAAATCGCGCGGGTGTTGCGTCCAGCGGGCGTGGTCCTGGCCGCAAAGCCCGTGGACTTTGCGGCGGCGGGACTGGTGGATATTGAGGTGGTGGGCGTAACGGCGTGGCGGATGGCGCGCAAACCGTGGCCGGTCCATATGGATGACTGGCCGCATCCCCGTCGCGGAGCCGACGGCAACGCGGTGTCGAGCGATTCGGTGTCGGTGCCCAAGCGGGTGCGGTGGGTTACCGGGCCGCAGCAGGAAGTCAGCAATTTCGTGACGGCGGGCGGTCGGGTGTTCTCCGGGGGGACATACGCGAGAGATGCGTTCAACGGTCTTCGGCTTTGGGAACAGAAGCTGACGCCATCGCCGGCGCGAGG
>CAYSSA010000128.1:13434-14499 GCA_964433485.1 uncultured Tepidisphaeraceae bacterium
CTTCAACCAGCTTGTCGACAGCACGGTTCAACCCGTGGCCACGGAAAATCTGCTGCTGGTCTGGTCGGATAATTCGCTGCAGGCGCTGGATGCGGCCACGGGCAATCGGGTGCGCACGTACGCCGACGCGGGCGTTCCGATGGAGATTCTGCTGGCCGGGCAACGGGTCTTGTCGATCAACAAGGATGGCGTGCATGCGCTGGACCTGGAGAGCGGCAGTCTGGCCTGGAAGGAACCGGCGGCCGCGGTGCGCTGTGCCGCGGCTGGCGATGGGCGAGTGTATTACGTTCACGGCGATCCGAAAAAGCCGCAGGAAAATGTGCTGGTCTGCCGCGACCTCGCGACCGGCCGGCTCCTCTGGCAGGAGAGCTATCTTGAGTGGCTGCCAAAGGTGAAGCGGTTGACGTGCCATGGCGACTTCCTGGCGTGCGAGATTTCGACACTCAACGACGACAAGGCCGGGAACATGATTCAGATGCTCCAGGCGCAGGATGGCAAGTTGTTGTGGGGTCGTGAATTTGTACCCGGCGCCGCGCACAAGCAGCAGGCGAGGGCGCTGTTCATCGGCGAACTGGTATGGGCTTTGGAGGCCAAAAAGTTCGTTGGAATGGATCCCCGGAGCGGGGAGATCCGTCGGACGCTGGCCGCGCCCAACGTTCACTGTTTCCCCCCGGTGGCGACCAGCCGATACCTGCTTTCGGGCGAGATGGACCTGACGGATCTGAAAACCGGCGAGGTGCTGGCGAGCCAGATCACCAAGCAGGCGTGCAGCCGCGACGCGGGACTGGTTCCGGCCAACGGACTGCTGTACACGTTTCCCAAGCACTGCATCTGCTGGCCGATGTTGCGTGACTATGCGGCGCTGGCGCCGGAACATCCTGCCGGATCGCCCGATTGGGACTCGCTGAAGCCGGTGCTGGAACGCGGCCCGGCGCGGGTCCCGTCACAGGTGTCGATGTCCAAAGCCGGAGAGGAGTGGCCATGCTACCGCCATGACGCGTTGCGGAGCGGCGCAACGCTCTCGCCGGCGCCGGCGGAACCGCGCATCCTCTGGACGGCGGAGAT
>CAYSSA010000129.1:0-3937 GCA_964433485.1 uncultured Tepidisphaeraceae bacterium
CTCGAACTCGTGGGCCTGTCGGACAAGATCCGCAAGTTGCCGGCCGAATTGTCCGGTGGTCAGCAACAGCGTGTGGCCATCGCGCGGTCGCTGGTCCATGATCCCAAGCTGGTGGTGTGCGACGAACCGACCAGCGCGCTGGATCACGAGACAGGGCACAAGGTGATGGAGCTGATGCGCAGACTGGCGGTGCGCGAGGACCGTGCGCTGATCATCGTGACTCACGACGCCCGCATCTTTGAGTTCGCGGACCGAATCGCGAGAATGGACGACGGGCGAGTGGAATCGGTGACCGAGCGAGAAGGCATCCTCAGCAAAAACGGAAAGTAGATCGGGCAATCGAGAGCAGAATCCAGGAGTGTTTATGTTCCGCAAATATATGCTGCCGCTGCTTGCACTGGCGGGCATTCTTTTCGCCGTCTGGACGGTGATCCAAGGGAGCAAACCGCCGCAGGTTTCGCAACCGGTCACCCAGCCGGCGAAGGCGCCGTTTGCGTCGTATGTCGCCGGGGCGGCGCTGGTCGAAGCCAGCACCGAGAACATTGCCATCGGCACGCCGGTGGGCAACATCGTTTCCGAGGTCCATGTGCAGGTGGGCGATCGCGTGAAGAAGAACGATCCGCTGTTCAGCGTGCGCGATCCGGCGATTCTCGCCTCGCTCGAAGTCCGCAGGAGCGCCGTGGCGTCCGCTCGCGCGCAGGCCGCCGCCGCCCAGAGCAAAGTGGCGGCGGCGCGGGCCAGGCTCGAGAAGCTCAAGGCCATGCCCCGTCAGGAGGACATCCCGCCGGCCGAAGCCAAAGTCGCCGAGGCCCGTGCGTCGCTGGAGGACACCAGGAACCAGCTCCGCTACTGGGAAAATGTCTCCGACAAGCGGGCGATCAGTCAGGAGGAATTGGACCGTCGCCGCTGGGCCGTACGCGTGGGAGAGACCCGGCTTGCGGCGGCCGAGGCGGAACTGACCCAACTCAAGTCTGGCGCCTGGAAGGCGGACATCCTGATTGCCGAGGCCGAAATCCTGTCAGCCGAGGCCGACGCGGCGGCGATGCAGTCGGCCGTGGCACAGGCCGAAGCGACCGTGCGTGAAGTGGAGGCCGAGATCGAGCGCCGGACCATTCGGGCGCCGGTCGATGCGACGGTGCTGCAGGTCAAGGTGAGGGCGGGTGAGTATGCCACTCCCGGGGTGTTGTCCACGCCATTGATGGTTCTGGGCAACACCGATGTCCTGGTCGCCCGCGTCGATGTGGACGAAAACGACGCCTGGAGGCTCAAGCCGAACGCGCCCGCCGTCGCGGCCGTTCGCGGCAACCCGTCGCTCAAGACGCAACTGACCTTTCGCCGCGTGGAGCCCTACGTGATCCCCAAGCGATCGCTGACCGGCGACAGCACCGAGCGTGTGGATACGCGAGTCCTGCAAGTACTGTATACTTTCGATCCCAAGAGCCTCCCGGTCCGGGTCGGCCAGCAGATGGACGTGTTCATTGAAGCACCGTCGATCAATGCGGGCACTCGGCCGGCCGGCGATCAGTCCGTGGAAGGAGACAAGCGATGAGTTCTTTGCAAGAGATGGGTATGTTGGCGGTGGGTTCCGCAGGAGGCCAAGGTGGTTTGTCTTGGAGATCCGCGCCGCGTTGCCTGGCGGGGTCCCTGGCCGCCCTTGTGCTGTCCGGTTGCGTCGTGGGGCCTGACTACAAGGCTCCGGAGATCCAGACTCCCGGTCAGTACTCCAGTGCCGCACTGGTCCAGCCGACCACGCGGCCGGTCGAGGATTTGTCTCGCTGGTGGACAGTTTTCGATGACGCGAAGCTGACTTCGCTGATCGAGCGAGCCGCCGCATCGAACCTGGACCTGAAGATCGCGGCCGCCCGGCTGCGCGAGGCCAAGGCCGCCCGCGGCATTGTCTCCGCCGGGCTCTGGCCTTCGGCGAACCTGGGCGCTTCGGCGTATCAGTCCAAGGGAAGTGAAAACGCCATGGACACGGGCGGCGCGCCGAACCCATCGGCCAACGAGCATTCCAGCTTCCAGGTCGGCGCCGACGCGCTGTGGGAGCTGGACATCTTCGGCGGCGTGCGGCGCGGCATCGAGGCGGCCGACGCCGACATCGCCGCGGTCGAGGAGGCGTCGCGCGACGTCATGGTCAGCCTGATGGCGGAAGTCGCGTTGAACTACATTGGATTGCGCAATAGTCAGCAACAGCTAAACATCGCCCGGCAGAACATCAAGCTGCAACGCGACACACTGGAGCTGACGCAGACTCGATTCAAGGCCGGCCTGACGGGCGAACTGGATGTGGCGCGATCGCGGGCGCTGGTTGCCACGACCGAAGCGGTGCTGCCGCCGATCCAGGAGAACATCTCACAGGCGATCTTCCGGCTGTCGGTGCTCACCGGACGGGATCCGGGCGCGCTGCTGGAGGAACTGTCGCCCGAGGCCCCGATGCCCACCGGGGAGGCGGCTGTGCCGATGGGCATGCCGTCGGACCTGCTGCGGCGCCGCCCGGACATCCGGCGCGCCGAGCGGGAACTGGCCGCGGCCACGGCCCGCATCGGCGTGGCGACCGCCGACCTCTATCCGAAGTTCACTATCACCGGCAACATCGGCACCCAGACGCACGACCTGCGATACATCGCCGACCTGCAAAGTGGATTCTGGTCGATTGGGCCCGGGGTGAGCTGGCCTGTCTTCGATGCCGGGCGGATTCGCGCCCGCATCGCCGTGCAGAACGCCCGCACCGACGCCCTCCTGGTCAACTACGAACGCAGTGTTCTGCTGGCGCTGGAGGAAGTGGAGAATGCCCTGGTGGCTCGCGCCCGCGATCTTGAGCGGCGGCGATCCCTGGCCGATGCCGTCGCGGCCAACCGCCGCTCGGTCGAACTGGCCAACGAGCTCTACAGCAAGGGACTGGTGGATTTCATTTCCGTGCTCGATGCGCAGAAGAGCCTGTTCTCATCAGAGGAACAACTGGTGCTGATCGAACGGGCGGCGGCGATGGATCTTGTGAAGCTATACAAGGCGCTCGGTGGCGGCTGGTCAGAGCAACCGGCGCCGCGCGCGTCCGAACAGCCAACACCGTAATGCGCGCTACTGGCCGGCCTCCCCATCCGCATCGCGCAGCATGGATTCAATCCTCGACCAGATGTCGGGACGGCGGCGGGCGAAGTGCAGATTGGTTCGGAGCCAGTCAACCGGATTGCCGATGTCATGCCGCCTGGCTTGAAGCACCACGCCATGCACCGGTTCGGCCGCCAGCAGAGAGCACAGGGCGTCGGTCAACTGTATTTCTCCGCCGGCGCCCGGCCGGGTCTGTTCCAGTCGCGGAAATATGCCCGGCGAAAGGACATATCGCGCCGCCACGACCAGGCGGCTGGGAGCTTCCTCCGGGCGAGGCTTCTCGACCATGCTCCGAATCCTCCAGACGCCGGGACGAATCTCCTCGCCGGCGATCACTCCGTAGCGCGACACTTTCTCCAGCGGCACGCGCTCCAGACCGATGATGCTGCCGCCGAATTCATGGTGCAGGCGGACAAGTTCATCAGCAGGACGAGGTTCGCCGCTGAAAACGGCATCTCCCAAGAGACATAGAAACGGGTCGTTGCCGACATGTTCGCGGGCCTTGAGTACGGCGTCGCCCAGTCCGCGCTGTTCCGGCTGGCGCACGGCGTGGATGCGTGCCTGGGACATCAGCCGGCGCAGCGAGTCCAGGAGTTCCAGCCGGTTCCCGGCCTCCAGACGTTGTTCCAGTTCGCCATGCCGATCAAAATGGTCTTCCAGAGCGCGCTTGTCCCGGGAGGTTATCAGGAGCACGTCGGTTGCTCCGGCCGCGACGCATTCCTCGACTACGTACTGAATCGTCGGACGGTCGAGAATGGGCAGCATCTCCTTGGGAACCGCCTTGGCCGCCGGGAGCATGCGCGTTCCCAGTCCCGCCGCCGGTATCACT
>CAYSSA010000129.1:3969-8598 GCA_964433485.1 uncultured Tepidisphaeraceae bacterium
CGGACAAAATCGGTCAGTTCGCGGGCGTCTCGATCGAGATACGCGAGTTTGCCCTCGTCCATGGCGATGGTCAGTTGCATATACGCGGGGGCGATGTGTCCATCGACAATGGCCGACGGTGTTGGCAGGGGGGTGGCGTTCGTCAACGCTGAAGGGGTAACTGGCGTCGGCCGCGGCACGCGATTGAGATACGCGGGCAGGCCGATAGCCAGCGCCACCGCCGCGGCGACGGCCAGAGAAGTCACCCAGGGCATCCGCAGCATGGGCCTTGAATCGCGCGGGCTGCGCGAGGTGGAGCGCACGGCCTGCATGATGCGCGCGTGCAGCAGCGGGGAGAAGCCCGGCGAATCAGCCGCCGCTTCGTCGGACAGCCGCCTTGCCAGTTCAGTTTCGGTGATGGGAGATTTCATGGTTCACCTCGCGGAGGTTGCCTCGATACGGGAGTTGGGCGACTGATCTCCGAAATGGTCGGCCGCCACCTGAGCCAACATGGGCATGAGCGACTTTCGAGCGCGGTGGAGCATGGTCTTTACGGACACCCAGGATCTGGCCAGCACACGGGCGATTTCGGGAGCCGGCATCTCCTCGACATAATACAGCCAGAGCGCCGTGAACTGTTCGTCGCTCAGCACGCCACGCGCGATGGACCAGAGCCGCTTGTGCTGATCCTCGGCGGCGGCCATGTCCGCCGGCGTACGCGCCCCGGCCGCCGCGCCGTTCATGGCTTCGGCGGGCGCCGTGTCGCGTCGGGCGCGGTGGCGACTGATGGCCTGGCGGTGGGTGATGGTGAAGATCCAGGTGCGAAACGGCCAGCGATCGTTGTATTGATCCAGGTGCTCGAAGGCCCGCACGAAGGCATCCTGCACCACATCTTCGGCCTCAGTGTGCGAACCGGTCTTGCGCCTGACCAGGCGCAGCAGCGGCGTCTGGAACCTGCGCACAAGTTCCTCGAAGCACGGCATCTGGCCCCGTTGGGCCCGCCGCGCAAGTTCCTCATCGGAAAGCCCGTCAAGTTGGACGGCTTCGCTGACCACGATCAATTGCCCTGCGTTGCTTTCACCGGGGTTTCGGCGCCCGGTCCGCCAAGTTCCCGCGGCAGAAGCTGAAGAATGGTGTTCACGCTGAGCCTCAGCTCCACGCTGACGATCTTGTCCTTCACATCCACCGTCGCGCCTCGCAGAATCTCGGCGATGGCGCTGGTCCGGGCGTCAACGGGCTTGTTCTTGTCATTGGCGGCCAGCACGACCAGGGTGCGCAGGCCATCCAGAGCCATCCGGGTCTGCCTGGCCAGTTCGTTGCTCGAACTGATCAGCAGCCCGCGCAGGAACAACTGCCGGTCGTTTTCACCGAAGGTGACCGCGCCGCCATCGGCCGACCGGGTGATGGGCGAGACGTCAGGGTTGCGACGGGCGAGATCCTGGAGCTTGTCGGACGCAACAAAGAGGATCGTGCCCAGCGTGGACTTCTCCGCCAGAAATGAATCCGACTTGAGCCCCGCCGCTTTGCCGTCAAGCACATCAAGGGAAATCGTGATGTCGTCGAACGACTGACTGATGACGGTGGCGGTACGCGAATGGAAGCAGGCGAACACCGGCATGTCGCCGTCGCGCCAGGTCATGACTTCGTGCTGACCGTGGAACTTGGAACCGAAGTCCGGCTTGAGGGCCCGCATGTTGCGTTTGAGCAGCTCAGCGTCCAGGTCCGCGTGGATGACCAGCACGCTTCGGGGGCCTTCAAACTCGCGCCCGAACAGCAGCACGGCGTGGATGTCGTCCAGAAGGCGAGTCCCTGAAAACGTCTGAAATTCCTGTGCCTTCCGCACAAAGCCCACGTCGGCCAGCAGATGCTGCCGGACTATCTGACCCAGCGAGGATTTCTGGGCCGCATCGACGTCGAAATGAATGACCCATTTGGCGTCGGCCGGCACCTGCCGCGGATCGTATGGTTCGGCCCCGGCCACCCCGGCAAGAACCGGCCAGAGAACAAGGGCACCGATAATCGACTTACGCATGGTAGCTCCTGTCATGCAATCCGCAGTAGTATACGGCCGAGCCGGTGCGGCGGTTACAGAGGAGAATTTGCTTGTATTCCGGTCTCCGGCGCGCGCATAATACGAGCTTGGTCGGATGAGCGGCTCCAGGAGCCGCATTGCGGCCGTGGCGTTTGGGAACAACGCCGCGGCATCCGCTTGTTGTCTTGACATGTCGAAGGGCTTTGTGCCGGCGGCCGCCACGCGCGTCGCAGGCCAAAGATCGCTACGTTGGCATTTGCCGGGGCGAGAAAGGAGCTGTCGCGCATGGGAGATCTCTCGAGCAGATGTGAGTCGATCATTGGAGACGGGGGCTGGCGTCGGGGGAGTGGAGGTTTGTTGAAGATGATGAACATCCGAGTTCTGATTTGTGCTGCCGCGATGTTGGCGCTGTTCGCATCCACCGCGGTTGGCGACTGGAAAGAAGGCGATCCAGCCAAGATGCACTATCCGCAGTTGCCCGATCCGCAGGGTCTTGACGTGAACATGACCTGGCCGAAGGTTCTGGCGGACGATTGGCTCTGCACGGAAACCGGTCCGGTATCGGATATCCATTTCTGGTTCTCAGTCAGGAGCGGCGAGACCGCCAACCTGCTGGTTCAGAAGATCCACGTTTCAATCCACAAGGATATTCCGGCGGGGGTCAGTCCCTTCAGCCAGCCCGGCGACGTGGTTTGGCAACGCGATTTTTCGCCAGATGAATTGCGGTTCGCCGGTCCGTTTACCGGTGACCAGGGCTGGTATGATCCCAACACCGGCCTGCTTATCCCACACGACCACTTCACCTATGGTCAGGTGAACATCACCAACATCGTTGATCCGTTCTACCAGCAGAAGGGTGAGGTTTACTGGCTTGACCTGTCGATCATGGCGATCGGTGGTCAGGTGGGCTGGAAGACATCGCGGTCGCCGCATTTCCTGGACGACGCGGTCTGGAGCGACTATCTGCCGACGGGCCCGGATCCCTATCAGTTGCAGCAGGGTTGGCAGGAACTTCTCTATCCATCAGGCGCTTCCATGGACCTGGCGTTTGTCATCACGCCGGAGCCGGGAACGATCCTGATGATGCCGTTGTTGTCGTTGCTGGCACTGCGCCGCCGAAGGTGAATGCGTCCAACGGCGGGTGCGGCTGGGCAACCACATGAACTCCGACGGGAGGACGGAACGACTCCATCCTCCCGTTGGAGTGGCACGTTTCGCAAGGGAATTTCATCGCCGTGGGCCGAAAATCGGCCAAGATCCGGGCGAACATTACGGATTGATTACAGCGACGTGGTCTAAGGCTTTCATTGGGCCTCAAGGTGGGTACAATGCTCCGTTTTCCGAAAAACGGAGTGTGTTTGTATATGTCGTATGTAGCCGCGTCCGGGGCAGGGACTGCCCGATCTGACTCAAACAGAAAATCGACTTCGCTTGTGGAAAGCTATACACCAAAAACGCTGGTTTGCCTGCGTGAGGGTTACAATTCCAAGACCTTGCTGGCCGACCTGGCGGCCGGAGTCACGGTGGGGATCATCGCCCTGCCGTTGAGTCTGGCGTTGGCGGTGGGCTCACACGTGCGTCCAGAGCAGGGTCTGTACACGGCGATCATTGCCGGCTTCATGATCTCGCTGCTCGGTGGGTCGCGGGTGCAGATCGGCGGACCGGCCGGCGCGTTCATGGCGATGGTGGCCGGGATCGTCGATAGCCACGGCTATTCCGGACTGGCGATCTGCACGGTAATGGCCGGGGTAATCCTGCTGATCATGGGCCTTGCCAAGCTCGGATCGCTGATCAAGTACATTCCATATCCGGTGACAACCGGGTTCACCAGCGGCATCGCGGTAATCATTTTCTCTGCCCAGATCAAGGATTTCCTGGGACTGAACACTGCATGGCTCGATCCCGCCGGCAAACTCCGCGTCGAACCGCCGTCGGAGTTCATCGAGAAATGGGCGGCGTTGTTGTCGGCCATGCCGACAGTGAACTGGGTGACGCTGGCCTTTGGCGCCGGCGCTTTGGTCCTGCTGATCGCATTCCGCAAGTTCGCGCCGCGCGTGCCTGCGGCGATCATCGCGGTGGCTCTGTCGGCCGTGTTGGTGGGCGCGTTTCACCTTGACCGGCCATATCTGGACAAGGCTCATCACATTCGGGGCGTGGAGACGATCGGCACTCGTTTCAACGGCATCCCGCGAACATTGCCGGCGCCGCGGCTGCCGGTGGACGTCACAAGCTGGGAAGGCGTGAAGAAGACCCTCACGCAGGCGCGAGCGCTGATTCCGGAGGCCACCACGCTGGCCATGCTTTGCGCTATTGAGTCGCTGCTGTGCGCGGTGGTGGCTGACGGCATGACCGGCGGGCGGCACAAGTCCAATCTGGAGTTGATGGCCCAGGGCGCGGCGAACATCGGCTCGATTGTATTTGGCGGCATTCCCGCGACGGGGACGATTGCGCGAACGGCCGCCAACGTCAAGAACGGAGCCCGCACGCCTCTGGCCGGGATGATTCACGCGCTGACGCTGATGCTCATGATGCTGTTGCTGGCGCCGTACGCCAGTCTGATACCGTTATCGGTGTTGGCGGCGGTGCTGATCCTGGTGGCGTGGAACATGGCCGAGATC
>CAYSSA010000129.1:8608-8917 GCA_964433485.1 uncultured Tepidisphaeraceae bacterium
TTTCCGTTCGCTGTTCCGCGCCCCGCGCAGCGATATTGCGGTGTTGCTGACGACATTTGGTCTGACGGTGCTGGCCGACCTGACGATTGCGGTCGGGGTGGGCATGGTTCTGGCGTCGCTGCTGTTCATGAAGCGCATGAGTGACGTCACGAACGTGGGCGCGATCGCCCGGGAGATGAGCGAAGAGGACGTTGACGACTCCAACATTCAGGGGGATCCCAACGCGATCGCCCGCCGTGACATTCCGCCGGGCGTCGAGGTTTACGAGATCAACGGGCCGTTCTTCTTTGGCGTGGCCGACCGTCTGAA
>CAYSSA010000129.1:8927-9575 GCA_964433485.1 uncultured Tepidisphaeraceae bacterium
GACACGCTGGCCGGTTTGGAGAGTCCGCCGAAGGTGTTCATATTGCGTATGCGGCGAGTGCCGTCAATCGACGCCACGGGTCTGCACGCTCTGGACGAGTTCCACACCAAGTGCAAACGTCAGAAGACGACGCTGTTGTTCGCGGGCATCCATGCCCAGCCGATTTTCGCCATCACCAACTACGGGCTGATCGAGAAATTCGGCGAGGACAATATGTTCGGCAACATCGACGATGCCCTGAACCGCGCCCGCGAGATTGTCGGCTGGCCGCCCCAGAGCAGACCCACCGACGCGGTGGCGGAAGTGGCTCGCGAGTCGCCATGATTGGGCGTCTGCGCTTGCGTTGGAGGGGCTTTTGTTGTGTAGTGTGCCGGTTTGGACGGCGTTGGAGCCGCGCGTCGTGGCGGCGCGTTGGCCGCCGGAGCAGGCTGGCTCGGGCGCAAGAGTGCAGGGAGACGCATGAAGACCCCCGCGGAACTCGGCTATGCTTTTCCTCCGGAGTGGTCGCCGCATCGCGGCACCTGGCTTTCCTGGCCCCGGCCCGAGGCGCACTCGTTTCCCGGGCGATATCACACGATTCTTGACAACCTCACGCGAATTATCCGGGAAATCGCCGCGCGTGAAGAAGTTCATATCAATGTTCCCAAC
>CAYSSA010000129.1:9593-10831 GCA_964433485.1 uncultured Tepidisphaeraceae bacterium
TTCCCAACGCCAACTACGAACACATCGTCCGCACGCAGCTGGAAAACCACGGACGGCCGCTGTGGAACATCTATTTCCACTACATTAAGACCAACGAGTGCTGGTGCCGGGACCACGGACCGGCATTTGTCCTGAGGCCCAGGAAGGGGGGCGGCCAGCAGGCCGCGATCGTCGACTGGGCGTACAACGGTCTGGGGGGCAAGTATCCTCCCTTTGACGACGACGACGCCGTGCCCACTCGCATCGCCGAAGCCCTGCGGCTCGAGACTTTCCATCCGAAGATGGTCCTCGAAGGCGGGTCGGTGGAGTTCAACGGCGCGGGCACCGTCCTGACCACCGAATCGTGCCTGCTCAACAAGAACCGCAATCCCGGCCTCTCCAGAAAGCAGATCGAGCGATTTCTCTGCGACTACTACGGGCAGAAGCAGGTTTGCTGGCTGGGCGAAGGCATCGCCGGCGACGACACCGACGGCCATGTCGATGACCTGGCGCGTTTCATCGACGCGCGCACCATCGTGGCCGCCGTCGAGCAGGATCCCCAGGATGTCAACCACAAGGCCCTGCGCGACAACCGCCGCCGGCTGGAACTGTTGCGCGACCAGGATGGCCGACCTTTCGAGATCATCGAACTCCCGATGCCCGGCGTGGTTGAGTATGACGGTCAGCGGCTTCCAGCCACCTACGCCAATTTCTATTTCGTCAACGGAGCGGTCTTGGTTCCGACATACCGACACAAGAAGCACGATGCCAAGGCGATTGAGATATTGCAGAAGCGCCTGCCCGACCGAAAGGTCGTCGGGCTGGACTGCTACGACCTGATCTGGGGTCGCGGCGCGATTCACTGCCTGACCCAGCAGATGCCCCAGTTCTGAAATCGCGGCGGCGCATTGACGGACAGCCCGCGTCCTCGCATCATAAGGGCCATGACCAAGACCGAACTCGCCAGGCGGATTGCGGATGTGGCTTTGCTTCACGGAGATTTCACGCTGCGCAGCGGGCGCAAGAGCAAGTACTACCTGGACAAGTACCGGTTTGAGACCCAGCCCGATGTTTTGGTCGAACTGGGGCGGCTCTTTGCAGATCGCATTGGCGCCGGCGTGCAGCGCATCGCTGGACCGGAACTGGGCGCTGTGTCGCTGGCGGCGGCGGCGTCCATGGCCTGCGGCAAGCCTTTCGTCATCGTTCGCAACGCCAGGAAGGACTATGGCTCGGCCCAACAGCTCGACTGAACTCCAGGC
>CAYSSA010000129.1:10841-11942 GCA_964433485.1 uncultured Tepidisphaeraceae bacterium
GAGGGCGTCTACCAGCCCGGCGAGACCGTGGTCATTGTCGAAGACATCATGACCACCGGCGGGCAGGTCCTGGAGGCGGCCAAGGTACTCAAGGATGCCGGGCTGAAGGTGGAGAAGATCATTGGCACCATTGACAGGCTGGAAGGCGCCCGTGCGAACATCGAGGCCGCCGGATATGTCTTTGAGTCGCTGTTCACAACGCAGGATCTGGGGATCGTTCCCGAGAAGTGATTTCGCTTGGGTCCGGGTGGCCATCGAAGTACAATGGCTGGCTGGCCTCAGGAGCAAGGAACATGGCCGATCAGGAAGAAACCAATCGTGAGAAAGACGGGGGCGCCGCGACAGCCACGCAGACGCGGCCCGAGAAGAAGGAGCGGCCCAAGTCACCCGCGCCGCGGCAGATGCCGCCATGGAAGGTGCTGCTGCACAACGACGACAAGAACGAAATGCTCTATGTGGTGCATACGATCATGCAACTGACGCCGCTGAATCAGGAGGACGCGATCCAGCGCATGGCCGAAGCGCACAAGACGGGTGTGGCGTTGCTGCTGACCACGCATAAGGAGCGAGCTGAGCTGTATCAGGAGCAGTTCCAATCAAAGGGGCTGACGGTGACGATTGAACCGGCCGAGTAGATCGCGGGGCGCGTGACTGGCGTCCCGGCGAAACCTGCCCGGGCACATCCTACGGGAAGAAAGACCGATCAAGATCAATCGCCCGCCGCAGGCGATGGAGATATTCCCTTGCGGGGATTTCGACGCATCCGAACCGGGCCAGATGAGGAGTATTGGCCTGAGTGTCCAGCAGCACAAACTGCCTTTCGCGGAGTTGAGCGACCAGATGCACCAGGGCGCACTTTGAGGCATCCCGCTGCCGGTGGAACATGGATTCGCCGAAAAACGCGCCGCCCAGCGACACGCCGTAGAGGCCGCCCACAAGCTGGCCGTCCCGCCAGGTCTCAACCGAGTGGGCGAATCCCATGTGGTGCAGCTCGACATAGGCACCAATCAGTCGTTCGGAGATCCAGGTGGCACCGGATCGCTGTTCCATGCAGGCGCGCATGGTCCCGGCAAAGTTGCTGTTGATCCGCAACTGGTAAGG
>CAYSSA010000129.1:11992-13319 GCA_964433485.1 uncultured Tepidisphaeraceae bacterium
AGTGGAATCACTCCGCGCGGATCGGCTGTGTACCAGCGAATCTCGCCGTCGGCCTCGGCCATCGGGAACACCCCCTGGGCGTAGGCGTGCAGCAGCGTTTCAGGATCCAGTCGCGTTGCGGACATAGGCACCGGAGGAAGTATACCCAAAGGCTGGAGATCTGCATGGGAGGGATCGCGGTTGGAGGGCGCGTGAAAAATTGCACATGGCCCGTTGTCCAGGTGTCCGGCTTGTGCCGCGCCGGCTGGCGTTGGAAGATAAGCCGGCAACCAAATGCAAATGACGTGCCTGACGCACATGCCCGGGTCTTGCCGCGACTCCACACAGTCCCTCAAGAACGGAATTCCGCCAGTGGAGCCACTGGCGGAATTCCGGCTGCGTCAGTTGAAACGGACCCTACATCTGAATGCGAAGCACCGTGACCGAGTTGCCGGGGAAGTCGTACTTGAGGGATGAGCCGGTAATGTCGATGGTCTTCTCCCTGGGCGAAACCTTGGTGGGCTCTTCCAGCGAATTCTCATCCGTCGCCTTTTCGCTGGTCAGCAACAAGGCTTTGGCAGGGCTCTTGACTGTGGAAATCCCGGCCAGATTGATCATCGTTTCCTGCGGGGTGATGCCGGCGTTGACCACCTTGACGATGATCTGGTTGGCCTTCTTGTCGATGGCCGCGCTGGCGTAGATGCCCTTGGTGCCGAGGATCTGTGCCTCGTGGACCAGCTTGCCGTCGAGGAAGCACTTGATGCTGTTGGCCTGGTTCTCGACGCGGATGTCATACCAGCGGTTGGTTTCGATGGCGCCGTTGACGCTGTGATCGCTGACTCCGGCCATCTCGATGGCGTGGCGCTTGTTGCCCCAGCCGCCGATGTTCCACCAGCTCTTGGCGCCGTCGTCCTGCACGTTGAAGAGGATCAGGAAACCCTCCGCGCCGCCGAGTTTGCGGGCCTTGAGCGTCAGCGTGTAGTCGGTCCACTTCTTATCTCCGAAGATAGCCCGGACGTTCTCGTTGTTGGCGGTCTGGCGAAGAACGCCATCCTCGGTCTTCCACTGGCCGCCGTGCAGACGCCAGCCCTTGGTGCCATCGGCGAAGCTGCTCTCAAACAGCGTCCTGTCGCCGCTGACAACCTTGATGTCCTTGTACTCGGCCTGGGTCTGCCATGTGCCGACGCCGATGGCGCCGCCGCGCTCCTGCTGCTGCACGGGCGGAGCGTCGACTTCGCACGGCAGCACCACATCGCCGCGGTTCTGGCCGAACATCTGCTGGACGTAGTAGCCGGGGATGCCGTAGGCGGCGCTGTTGTCGAAGTTGATCAGGTCCGGATTCCAGCGG
>CAYSSA010000129.1:13330-14366 GCA_964433485.1 uncultured Tepidisphaeraceae bacterium
CGAACAGCGGGGCGTAGGACGACATCACGACCACGTCGCTGTTGCGTTCCATCCCGGTCATGAACGCGGCCTCGCCGACAGCCGCCCGCAGATTGCCCTTGCCGCCGTTCTGGGTGACGGCGTATTCGCCGACGTATACCTTGAATGAATCGCGCTTGTACTTGTCGTACTTGCCGGACTGCTGCATGAAGAACTCGGGCGTGCTGTAATAGTGCTCATCAACGATCTCGACGGGTGAATCCTTGGGAATTCCGCCCCAGTCGTTGGCAATGAGTTTCACATAAGGATATTTTTCCTTGATCGCCTTGACGAAAAGCGGATAGCGTTCGTTGTAGGCTCTGCCGCCGTTCTCATTGCCGATCTCCATATATTTGAGGTTGAACGGGCTTGGATGTCCGGCCTTGGCGCGGACGCTGCCCCATTTGCTGTCAATCGGACCATTGGCGTATTCGATGGCGTCGAGCGCATCCTGGACAAACTCATCCATCTTGTCCATCGGCACGTTCTCTTTGTGTGACATGCCGCAGTTGATGACGAACAGCGGTTCCGCGCCCAGATCCTCGCACATCACCAGGTATTCGTGATAGCCAAGCCCGTGCGTGGCATGATACCCCCAGATGTTCCATTGCGTGCGGCGCTCGGCAATGTCGCCGATGGTCTGTTTCCAACGATAGGCCTCCTTCATGGTGTCGCCTTCGACCCAGCACCCGCCGGGGAAACGCACAAATGCCGGCTTGAGCCCGACCAGCATCTCCATCAAGTCCGGCCGCAACCCATGGCCCTTCCAGGTGTTGCGGGGAAAGAGGGACACAACATCGAGGTAAACTGAGCCGGCGGACGTTCCACTGATGACGAGCTTTGCCTTCTTGTCAGAAGCATCCGGCTTGAGACTGAGCTTGTATTGCTTCCAGCCCTCTCCGATGCTGGGAACCGTCTCCCTGGCGTAGACCTTGCCGTCAGGGCCTTCGAGTGTGACGAGCAGGGGGGACTTGTAGCCGTCGGCCGCGCGGGCGTAGAACGACAGGTCGTAGAGTTC